>CANFIH010000047.1 GCA_947446855.1 Burkholderiales bacterium | reverse complement strand
TTTCTTCTTCCACTTCTTCGGGCGTGCCGTCGCTCTCGCACAGCAGGATGGCGGCGGCATTCAGGTCGTAGCCGGCGTGCACATAGTCTTCCACGGCGGCGGTCATGGGCTTGTCCATCATCTCCAAGCCGGCCGGGATGATGCCGGCGGCAATCACCTGGGCCACCGCCTCACCGGCTTTGCGCACGTCGTCAAAGCTGGCCATGATGCAGCGCGCCAACATGGGCTTGGGGATGAGCCTGACAGTGACCTCGGTGGTCACGGCCAGCATGCCTTCGCTGCCGATCACGATGCTCAGGAACTCGTAGCCGGGCTCGTCCAGCGCATCGCTGCCGAATTGAATAGGTTCGCCCTCCATGGTGAAGCCACGCACCTTCTGGATGTTGTGCAGCGTCAGGCCGTATTTCAGGCAATGCACGCCGCCCGAGTTTTCCGCCACATTGCCGCCAATGGTGCAGGCGATCTGGCTGCTGGGGTCGGGTGCGTAGTACAGGCCGTAGGGGGAGGCGGCCTCGCTGATGGCCAGGTTGCGCACGCCGCATTGCACAACGGCCGTGCGGCTGCGCTTGTCGATCTTGAGGATCTTGTTGAACTTGGCCAGGGACAGCGTCACGCCCAGCGGGTTGGGCATCGCACCGCCCGACAGGCCGGTGCCGGCGCCGCGTGCCACCACCGGCACATGGAGCGCGTAACAAGCCTTCAGCACGGCCGCGACCTGCGCTTCGGTCTCCGGCAGGGCCACCAGCAATGGCCTTGCGCGGTAGGCCGTCAGGCCATCGCATTCATAGGGCGTGGTGTCTTCGTTCTGGTAAAGCAGGGCGTGGGCGGGCAGCAGCGGCTTGAGTGCCTGCACGACCTTGGCCTGCAACTCGGCGCGTTGCAGCAGTTCCTGGGTAGCCGGGGTAGTGGGCGCGTTCATGGGGTAGGTTCCTTGGCGATCATGGTTGCCACTGTAGGGCAAAGCACGATGGCGCTGCGTGAATTAACTTGCACAGGCGATTGAATTGCCGGGGGGCAGCGCAGCCCGCGAAGCGGCAAACGTGGGAGGCTACATCTAGCCCAGCGACTTCTTCAACCAATCCGTAAATGCTGACACTTCCCAGCGGTCCATAGCCCCGGTGCGCCAGCACAGGTAATGGGCATGGGGACTGGGCACGTTGTTCAGAAATACATCACTGGTTCCCAGGCGCACCAGAGAGCCTTGCTCCAGCCAGGGTGCGCCCAGCTTGAGCCGCACCAGGGCCACGCCCATGCCGGCCGCAGCGGCGTCGCACATCAGCCCTACGTCGTTGAATTGAGAGCCCTCCAGCGGTTCGGGCCAGTCCAGGTGGTTGGCGGCAAACCAGGTGCGCCAGGGCTCCAGCGGGCTGCGCAGCAGGGCCACGCGCTCCAAGTCCTGCGGCGTCTCGAAGGGGCCGTGCTCGCGCACAAAGGCGGGCGAGGCCAGGGGCGTAACCTCGTCCTTGATCAGACACAGATACTCCAGGTCGGCATAGCGGCCTGTGCCAAAGCGCACGATCAGTTCGGCATCTTCGGCAATGACGTCCAGCAGCGGGATGGAGACCCCCAGCGTGATGTCGATTTCCGGATAGGCCTCGGTGAACTGGCGCAGACGCGGAATCAGGATGCTGCGGGCAAACGTGGGTGTGACGGCCAGGCGCAGCTTGCGTTTGCCCGGCATGGCCGCCGAGCTGGGGAACTTTTGCAGGTTGGCCAGGCCCTCGCGCACATGGGCGAGGTACTCGCTGCCCTCTACGGTGAGCGAAAAGTCGGCCCGCCCGAACAGCTTGGTGCCAATGATTTCTTCGAGCTGGCGCACCCGGTGGCTGACCGCGCTGGGCGTCACATGCAGCTCTTCCGAGGCCTGCGTCACGCTGCGCAAGCGGGCCAGCGCCTCAAAGGTCAGCAGACACTGGATGGGGGGGATGCGTGCATTACTCATGCGCTAACTATAATTCGCGGCCCCTGCCCCAAACGTCTCCTGGGCTTATCTATTTCTTGAGGCCCTGCCATGTCTGACTCTCTCGCGGTCCTGCCGCAGTACCTCCTGCCCAAAAAAGCGCTCACCATCTTTGCCGGTTGGGTGGCGAGTGCCAAGGGCGGTGCCTTCACCACCGCGCTGATCCGCTGGTTTGTGAAGCGCTACAACGTCAACATGGCCGAAGCCGCTGCACCCGACATCGCCAGCTACGCCAGCTTCAACGACTTCTTTACCCGCGCTCTCAAACCCGGTGCCCGCCCACTGGCGGCGGCCGACACCCTGTGCCCGGTGGATGGCGCGATCAGCCAGTTCGGCCCGATCACAGGAGACCAGATCTTCCAGGCCAAGGGGCACAGTTATAGCACCACCGCGCTGGTGGGAGGGGATGCCACACTGGCCGCGCAGTTCCAGGATGGCACGTTTGCCACGCTGTACCTGAGCCCACGCGACTACCACCGTATCCACATGCCCTGCGACGGTACCCTGCGTCGCATGATTTATGTGCCGGGCGATCTGTTTTCGGTGAACCCGACCACGGCGCGCGGCGTGCCGGGTCTGTTTGCGCGCAACGAGCGCGTGGTCTGCGTGTTTGATTCGGCCGAGGGCCCGTTTGTGTTGACGCTGGTGGGCGCCACCATTGTGGGCAGCATGGCCACCGTCTGGCACGGCCAGGTGAACCCGCCGCGCAGCCCACAGATCTGCGAGTGGCAGTACGAGGCTGGCCAGGTCAGCCTGAAAAAAGGCGAAGAGATGGGCCGCTTTCTGCTGGGCTCGACTGTCGTCATGCTGTTCGGCAAGGGCCGTGTGGCCTTCAACCCGGAGTGGACTCCGGCGCGGGCTATCCGCATGGGTGAGCGCATGGGCAGCAAGCCCGCTTAAAACAGAAAGTCAGTGGACGATGACGGGGTTTTGCGCCAGCTCGGCGTAGCGCTCCAGCGTGTCTTCCACTTCTTCCTGGGTCGGTGTGTTGACCTGCCAGGCCACGATGTGCTGCTGGAACAACTCGGCCCAGGAGCCATCCAGGTAGACCTCTTTGCCGGAGCGTTTGTCCACAATTTCAAAGCCGTGGCGCATGAGCATGGGCAACATCTGGGCACCTTGTTCGGATTTGCTGGCGCCGGTGGGGTGCTGGGCCTCTGACTCCAGATTGGCCAACATGTGGGTCACGGAGTAGGTTTCGGAATCGTAGAGTGTGTGCATGGCGGCGCGCTTTCCTGGGTTGCTTTGCAATTGGTAGCTTGCTGTCTGAAATCAAGAGTAACAGGAAAACGCTTTGCGCGCCGCGTCACTCCGGCTTTTGTGATTTGCGCCACAGCAGGTCGGCAAACGCGCCACTGGGCTCGGTGATGCGCAGGCGCACCGGCAGGTAAGCCATGTCGGGTGCCAGCCAGACCTCGATGCGCTGGTCGAATTCCACGCTGGGCTCTTTGCTCAGTTTCAGCGCCACGACCACGCCGCCGGGCAGTTCCAGCGACTCGGTGGCACCTACCTTGAAGTTCCACAACTCGGCGCGGTGCGCATCGGCAGCCTGGAAGGCAATGGTGCTGCCGCTGGGGTAGCGCCCCGGCTCGCCGGCCACCAGCGCACTGAGCTGCAGCAGGGCGCTGAGTTTGTCCTGGGCACCCACCTGCAGAGGCACGTCCGGGTTGTTGGCGCTGAAGGTGATGATGCCCTTTTCGCGCTGGAAATGCGTGGCCAGTTCCGCACCGCGCGGTTTGTCTCCAAAGCGCAGCGGCTGCAGGCCGGCATCCGTCAGGTCGCCCTTGCTGCTCCAGGTCCGCACCCGAAAGCCCCAGGCTGAAATTTCCAGATGGGCGTTGTAGCGCGAGCCCTCCGGCGCCCAGAGCAATTCGCCACTGGCCGCATATTTGATGAAGCCGCGCTCCTCACCCTTGCCGTCATACATCAGCAGCACCGGTGCGGCGTAGGCGGGTTTTTGTGCCGGCTGGGCTTGCGGCACGGCTGCCTTCTGGGCTGGCTGGCTGGCCGCTGTTGCCAAAGGCTCTGCGCTGCTGTCCGTCGCTGCAAGGGCCACAGGCTCCGCCCGTGGCGCAGCCACTGCCGCTTGCGGTGCCGCCGGCCCTGGTTCACCCGCTGGCGCGGCTGTCTGGGGTACCAGCCGTGGTGTGGTGCCGGGCACTGCCGCTTTTTTGGCCTTGGCGGGTTGCGGTCGTGGCGGCAGGACAGGGGCAACCGCTGCCGGCGCTTGGGCAACAGGCTGCGTCAGCAGACTCAGGCTCAAGGGCTGCGGCTCCTGTGCACGGTCGGCAAGCAGGCCCATGCCGGCGGGCATGCCGACCAGCACCAGCGCGTGCGCCAAGGCAACGAAGATGGTCAGCAGGATCAGCGTGCGCGCAGGGGATGGTGCGCCGGGCGGGGTGGGGGAGGATGAAACAGGCATTCGGGGAAGGTGGGGTTGGGGCGCTCCATGCATTAACGCTTGGCAGCGAGTTTAGAGCGACACGCCAGGCGCCCTGGCCTGGGCGCCGGAGTGACCTTGGCTCTGGCGCAGCCCGGCCGGGAAAAGCAGCGAAAATGCCCGCATGAAACTAGCAAGCTACAAAGACGGTTCACGTGACGGCCAACTGGTCGTCGTGTCACGCGATTTGACCCATGCGCATTACGCCTCGCATGTTGCCAACCGTTTGCAACAGGTGCTGGACGACTGGAATTTCCTGTCGCCCCAGTTGCAGGACATTTTTGACGCGCTCAATGCGGGACGCGCCCGCCACGCTTTTCCGTTTGACCCGGCGCAGTGCATGGCACCCTTGCCGCGTGCTTACCAATGGGTCAGCGCGTCGGCCTATCCCAGCCATGCCGAACTGCTGTGCAAAGCAGGCGGGCAGCCTGTGCTGCAGGAGCGCGCTGCCGGGCCGGACATGGTGCAGGGCGCCGGGGATGCCTTGCTGGGCGCCCACGATGCCTTGGTCTGTGCCGCCGAAGCCCTGGGCTTGGACTTCTGCGCCGGTGTGGCGGTGATCACCGGGGACATTGCGCAGGCCAGCACCCCGGACCGGGCGCTGGACGGAGTGCGCTTGCTGGCGCTGTACAACGATGCCACCCTGCGCGGCCTGGTGGCGGCGGATGGTGCGCCGGGCGTGGCGGGTGTGCAAAGCAAATGCGCCACGGCCTTCAGTCCGGTGGCCATCACGCCGGATGAACTGGGCGATGCCTGGGCCAAAGGCCGGGTGAATCTGCCTTTGCAGACCAGCTGGAATGGCCGCAGGGCAGGGCTGTGCGATGCCGGTGCCGACATGGGCCTGCACTTCGGGCAATTGCTGGCGCTGCTGGCCAGGACCCGGCCACTGCGCGCGGGCAGCATTCTGGGGGCCGGGCCGGTCAGCAACACCGGAACTGAAAAGCGCGGCCAGTGGAGCTGGCCCAAGGGCTTTAACTGCATTGCCGAAAAGCGAGCCATGGAAACCCTGCAGGATGGCAAGGCGGCAACCGAGTACCTGCGTTATGGCGACACCGTGCACATCGACATGCAAGATGCCGCTGGTCACAGCCTGTTTGGTGCCATCGAGCAGGAAGTCGTGCCGTTCCAGAGCTAGCTTGCGGCCTCGGAGGGCAGCGCACTACGCGCAGCGAGAAGCGTGGGGGCCATATCCTCAGCCCCGCGCCAGTTGCAATGCAAAGGTCTTGATGCCGCGCAGCATCATCTCGATCGAGACCGATACCAGCACCAGACCCATCAGCCGCTCCACGGCCATCACCAGACGCGTGCCGATGAGGCGCTGTATGCGCTCGGCCGATACCAGCACCACGGCACTGATCAGCATGGTCACGCACAGGGCGGCAATCCATTCCAGGCGTCGCTCCGGTTGCTGTGACACCAGGAGCAGCACCGTGGCCAGCGCGCTGGGGCCTGCGATGGCCGGTACGGCCAAAGGCACGATCAGCGGCTCGACCATCTGCTCGGGCTCCTGGCTTGCCGGGGGTGGAAACACCATGCGCAGGGCGATGAGAAACAGGATGACACCGCCGCCGATTTGCAGCGCCAGCTCGCTCAGGTTCATCAGCTCCAGAAAACGCGCACCCACAAACATGAAGGTGAGCAACAGCCCAAAGGCAATCAGGATCTCGCGCAGGATGACCCAAGGCCGGCGCTGAGGTGCGACGAACTTGAGGGCGTTGGCGAAGATGGGGATGTTGCCGATCGGATCGGTAATCAGCACCAACAAAATGGTGGCCGAGGCAAAGGTGTAATTCATCATGGTGCGTGCAGGCGGAGCATGCACGCAGGATATCAGCCCCGGCGCTGCCGTGCAGGCCTCAGGTCGGGCCGGATTTTTCCCGCTTTTCCTGGCATGGAATGCAGCGCGCAGCTTCGGGCGCCACCTGCAGACGCGCCTGTGCAATGGGTGCGCCGCAGTCTACGCACGCACCATAGCTGCCCTCTTCCAAGCGACGCAGCGCGGCGTCCACGGCGGCAATCTCGGCCGTGTCGTGCGCGTCCCAGGCCAGTTCCAGGTCGCGCGCCGAGTTGGCCGCCGCCGGGGTGTCATCGCGCGTGGCGAAGTGTTCGTTGGAGGCTTCGGCGCGGCTTACGGCGCCACCCCGCAACAGGGTCAGTTGTTCCAGCAGCGAGCCGCGTTGTGCCAACAGGGCGGCTTTGATCGAGGGGGTGTCTGGGTGTTTCATGGTCAACCTTCTTGTAATGATGGCCTCATGTTGCGCCTGGGTAGGGTTTACTTCTTTGACGGCCGTCAAGAACCACTGCGTGCGCCCGGCCCGGGCCTCAACATGCGGGGTGTAGATAATGGCCATCCCATCCGAGGTAAATCCGACCCATGAAACCCGTATCGATTGTTGTCTCCGCCTGTCTGGCGTTTGGCCTGTACGCCCCTTTGTTGGCCCAGACGGTCGACATCAGCGGCGCCTGGGCGCGAGCCACGGTGCCTGGCCAGAGAGCGACGGGCGCCTTTATGCGCCTGACGTCCAAAGAGGGTGCCCGCCTGGTGGCTGCCAGCACGCCGGCCGCTGGTCTGGCCGAAGTCCATGAAATGAAGCTGGAGGAGGGGGTCATGCGCATGCGTGCGGTGCCCGGCGGGTTGGAGTTGCCACCCGGCAGAATGGTGGAACTCAAGCCCGGTGGCTACCACCTGATGCTGCTCGACCTGAAGCAACCGCTGGCCAAAGACGGCACGATTGCCTTGACCCTGGTGTTCCAGGATGCCAAGGGTCACGAGACCCGCACCGAGCTGAAACTGCCGGTGGGGATGCAGCCACCACCGGTGGATGCGGTGGTTTCCGCCAAGCCTTGAGGGCTTGCCTGCGTCAGATCGGCAGGTTCAGGCTCAGGCCCAGCATCCAGTTTTGCGGCAGACCGGGTTCGTAGGACTGGGGTGGGGTTGCAGTCTGGTTCACGATGACTGAGCCGACATAGCGCTCGTCACCCACATTGTTGACCCGCGCATAGGCGGTGAGCGCGCCCTTACCCAGGTTCCAGCGTTGGCTGGCGCTCAGGTTGAACACGGTGTGGCCATCAGCCGACTCGGTGTTGGCGTCATTGGCGTAGATGCGACCAGCCTGCACCATTTCCACCGCCAGACGCAAGCCGCCACGTTTGGCCGCGCCTGCCGGTTCGCTGGTCCAGGCCAGTTCCGAAAACAGGGAGGTTTGTGGAATGCCGGGCAACTTGTTGCCGGAGGGGATCGTCGTGCCGTTGGTGGCAGAGTAATGCGCGTCAATCATGGAGGCTGAGGCGTTGATGCTCACGTGTGGTGTCAGCTGCGTGCTTGCGGACAACTCCCAGCCGGTGCGTGAAGTGCCGGGTGCATTTCTGTAGACCGTCTTGCCGTTGCCACTGCCTGCGACAACGAGTTCGTCGACGGTATCGATCTGGTACAGCGCAAGGTCCAGCCGCGTTTTGGGGGTGGGCGTCCACTTGGTTCCCAGTTCGTAATGTTGGCTGCTGGAGGCATTCAGCGTGGTGTTGAACTGGCCCACAGGCGCATTGCCTGCGTCCAATTTGTAAGCCATTTCCGCCAGGGTGGGTGTCTCAAAACCCTTGCCATAGTTGGCGTACAGGTTCAGATCATCGGTGGCATGCCAAGTCACACCCAGCACCGGGCTGGTCGCCTGGTAGGAGACGTTGCCGGAGCCATTCGGGTCATTGACGCTAACGGGGTAGTAGTCATCGCTAACGAAGCGCACTGTGCTGTAGCGCAGGCCGCTGGTGATGGACACATGGTCGGACACCAACGCGCTGCCCTGGACAAAGAGATCGCTGTTCTCGGACTGGTTGTCTTCGCTGCGCGTGGTTTTGGTTTTTTGACCCAGCGCCGCAGTGCCACTTTGGCGGAACTCGCGCGAGCGATCGAACTCATAGCCTGCAGCCCAATCCACCGGAATGTCAGACCAGACTGCACGCTCGTTGTATTGAAGGCCCACACCGAAATAAGCGCGGTTCAGTCCGGTCCAGGCTCCGGTGGCGTTTGGACCAGGCGTGCCCACTTGGTATTGCAGGTTGTCGCGCGTGCCGTAATAGGCGCGGCCCGTGATGGAGCGGTCCTGGTCCAGGGTGTAAGTGGCTGAGCTGCCCAATTGGTTTTGCAGCACGGTCTTGCGCACGAAATAAGTTGATGCACCATTGCCCGCCTGCGACGGATCGGCCATCAGTTGCGCCCGCGTCAATCCCAGCGGGTCCTGCGCCAGCGGCATATCAAACTGGTTGAACACCAGGTTGACGTGCAACTGCTCGTTGAGATCAAAGCCCAGCTTGCTGTTGAGCTGTTTGCGCTCGGTAAAACTGTTGGCGCGGTAGCCGTCGATGGTCATGGTGCTGTAGTCGGCCAGGATGCCTACCGTGCCCACGGTGTCGCCAAACTGGTAGTCGGCACGGTGCAGGCCGTAAGAGCCCACGTAATACTGGTAGCCCACTTCCGCTTCTTTGGGGGCGGCCTTGCTGAAGGCCTGGATCACGCCGCCGGAAGAGTTGCCATACAGCAGCGCGAGTGGACCGCGCAGCACTTCAATGTGGTCGGTGGAGGTCAGGCTGATGGAGGATCCCTGGCCCTGGCCGTCCGGCGTGGTGGCGGGGATGCCGTCAATCAGCAGGCGGATGCCGCGAATGCCGAAGGCCGAGCGCGCACCAAAGCCGCGTATAGAAACCTGCAAATCCTGTGCGTAGTTTTGCCGGTCCAGGATGGTCAGGCCGGGCACGCGGTTCAGCGACTCCGACAGATTGACCTGGGGGCCGCTGCTTTGAATCGTGTCACGCGACACGCTTTGTACGGCCGCTGGTGCATCAAAGCTGCGTTGCTCGGTGCGCGATGCGGATACCACGACCTCGCCCAAATTTTGCGCCATCGCGGGAAAGGCCGTGATGACGCCCAGCAGCGTAAGTGAGTGAACCAGTCGTGTCGGTTTGTATTGTTTGCGCATGAATGCTTGTCGCCTTGTATAAATTTCTTGAGAGCTTGCTGGCCCTTGTGTTTGTTGCATGTCTCTTTGACGACATCTATTTTGCCGGAGCGGGCCCCAACCCCGCATGCTTAAAGGCTTTGAGCAGAAAAGTTTTCTCACTTTGAAATTTATTGCATGGCCTTGTGCAGAAAGATGCGACCCCTTTTTGCCCTTCAAGAGACTTTTTGCGGGTTAACCCGATCTATCGCAACGGGTTCTGCTTTCTACATTTGACTCAGTCCTCGGCAAATGATTCGCATTTGATCAAGGCATTTGAAAACTGTAGTGAAACTAAATAAAGAGGCAAAATTTTGAAACAGATCAAACTTACATCCCTTGCTCTGGCTGTAGCCGCCTTGAGCGCAACTTCTGCCTTTGCCCAGGACGGCAACCTGTCGACGCTTCAGCGTATGGGCAATACCGCTACCAGCATGACCATTCCTTCCATCCCCCAGGAAGGCAAGAATGCGGATGCGATTCGTGCCAACCTGAAAAAGGTCAAGCTGCCGGATGGATTCAAGATTGACCTGTACGCCGTGGTGCCGGATGCACGCTACATGGCGGTTGCCCCCTCCACCAACATGCTGTTCGTCGGCACCCGCAAGACCAACGTCTGGGCTGTCACCAACCGCAACAACGGTGATTCCGCGACCGAGGTCAAGGCCTTTGCACCTTCGATCAAATTCAGCAACCCCAATGGCGTGTGCTTCACGAAAGACGGTTTCCTGATCGTTGCCGAGTCGAATCGCCTCTTGCATTTCCCCGCGGCGGAATATTTCTATGAAGGCCCGGACGTTGCTGTCGGTGTGATCGTTCCTGAAGGCAAGCTGATCCCTGTTGAAGAGCAGTCCTTCAACCACACCGGTCGCGTTTGCAAGGTGGCTGCAGACGGCAAGATTTTTGTCAGCATGGGCCAGCCCTACAACGTGCAGCCGGCTGAAAAAGTCGCACTGTTTGAAGAACTGGGCATTGGCGGTGTGCTGCGCTTCAACGGCCTGGACGGCACCGGTCGCACGGTCTACTCCAAGGGCATGCGCAACCCTGCAGGCCTCTCTATTGGGCCAAAGGGTGACATCTGGACGACGGACAACCAGGTCGATGGCCTGGGTGATGACATCCCTCCAGGCGAGTTGAACAAGCTGAGCAAGGCGGGCGAGCATTTCGGCTTCCCCTACTACAACGGACATTTCAAAGTGGCCGGCTCCCCTGCCGCACCGGACCTGAAGGATATGAAAGAGCCAGCCGGCGCCATTTACCCGCAAGTCGAGTTTCCAGCGCACCAGGCTCAACTGGGCCTGACCCATTACACCGGCAAGGCCTTCCCCGCGAAGTACCAGAACGGTCTGTTTGTGGCGTCGCACGGTTCCTGGAATCGCACCGTGCCTAGCGGCTACCTGATCAACTTCGTGCCAATCAAGGCCGACGGCAATGCGGGCCCGGCCGAAGTGTTTGCCGACGGTTTCCTGGACAAGGTCACGGGTCGTGCGCTGGCACGCCCGGTGGACGTGGCCAATTTGCCGGACGGCTCCATTCTGGTGTCCGATGACTACGCCGGTGCGATCTATCGCATCAGCTACACCGGCATGTAAAGCGGGACGCGGCACGGGCCAAGCGCCCGTGCCCGGTACCCATACGGGGCTCCTTCAGGGAGCCCCTTGTTTTTATTCAGATTCAACATGAAGCACTTACTCCTCTTGTTACTGATGTGCACCGCACTCCCCAGCTTTGCCGATGATGTGGCCGCAGGCCGCAGCAAAGCAGATGTAGCCTGCTCCCTGTGCCACGGCCACAACGGCATGGCCTCACTCCCCAATGCACCGAACTTGGCCGGACAGCAGTCCATTTATGTCAGCGAGCAGCTGCGCAATTACCGCAGCGGCAAGCGACAGAACGAGGTGATGAACATGATTGCCAAGCAACTGACAGACTCGGAAATCGCGCAGCTTGCGGCCTGGTTCAGCGCGGTCAAGGTAACGGTTGAGGCGCCCTGATCTCTGCTGTCCATGGTGGCAGTGAGCGGTGCCTTCGCAAAGGGCTGTGGCGATAGTCAACCGACAGCCCGGTCTTTTTTTTGCCGCAAACCGGGCGGCGGGCTTTAGCCGAGGTCCACCCTGGTAGAGAATGGGATGCTTGATCCCATGAACAACATAAGTCCTTTACTCCGCCAGCGTTTGCTCATTGTCGCCAGCGTGTTGCTGCTGCACGTGCTGGCGCTGTGGGCATTGCAGACCGGGTTGCTGCAGCGCGTGCTGGTGCTGGCTGAGGAAATCGTGGTGCCGGTGGAATTCATCACGCCACAGACTCCGCCCGTGATCAAACCGCCGCCCGTGCTGCCCAAGCCGCCACCCAGCGCCAAGCCCCCAGTTGCCACGCCGACCCCTCCCAGCCCTGCGCCACCTGTGGCTGCTCCGGCGCCAGTTCCTCTGGCCATCGCTGACACCACCCCGTCTGCCAATGCGCCCGTTGCTGTGACCCATGCGCCTGCAGCCGTGGCGCCCGTGGCGCCGGCGCCGAGTGCACCGGCCCCCGCACCCAAGGTGGAACTGCCATCCAGTGACGCCGAATACCTGCACAACCCCAAGACGGAATACCCGCGCATCAGCCGCCAGCGCAATGAGCAGGGCAAGGTCGTGGTCAGCGTTTACATCGGCGTGGATGGCACGGCGCAAAAGGCCGAAGTCAAGGTGTCCAGCGGCTACGAGCGACTGGACCAGGCGGCACTGGCCACCGTCAAGTCCTGGCGTTACGTGCCGGGCCGGCGTGGCGGGGTGCCGGAAGCCATGTGGTTTAACGTACCGATTAATTTTGTTTTGGAGTGAATGGCAATGAATGCACAGTTCGGGCTGGTCAATGTATGGGCCCAGGGTGACGGCGTTACGCGCGCGGTGTTGCTGATTCTGCTGGCCATGTCGCTGGCCTCCTGGCTGGTGATCCTGTTTCGCGTGCTGGATCTGCGGCGGCTCTCGGCCCAGGCCGCTGCCACCGAGGCCTTTTGGCACGCCAAGGACTTCGCCAACGGGCTGCAGGCGCTGGGTGGCGCTGACAACCCCTTCCTGGCGCTGGCGCTGGAGGGGCAAAAGGCTGCGGCCCATTTGCAGCCCGATGCCGCCAACCGGCAGCCGGAGCTGCATGAGAGCTTTGACTTCAGCGACTGGGTGACGCGCAGCCTGCGCAACAGCGTGGACGACAGCACCGCGCGCATGCAGTCGGGGCTGGCGATTTTGGCTTCGGCCGGATCCACAGCACCCTTTGTCGGCTTGTTTGGCACGGTCTGGGGCATCTACCACGCGCTGATGGCCATCGGTCTGGCCGGGCAGGCCAGCATCGACAAGGTGGCCGGCCCGATTGGCGAGGCACTGATCATGACGGCACTTGGCCTGGCCGTGGCCATTCCCGCCGTGCTGGGCTACAACGCCCTGGTGCGCGCCAACAAGCAGGTGATTGCCAAGCTCAATCGCTTTGCCCATGACCTGCACGCTTATTTTGTGACCGGGGCGCGGGTGGGGCAGGGCCGTTCATCCAAAGCAGGGGGCTGAGATGGCCTTCGGCACCCAGGACGACACCGACGAGGTGATGAACGAGATCAACATGACGCCCTTTGTGGACGTCATGCTGGTGCTGCTCATCATCTTCATCATCACCGTGCCGGTGATGCAGCACGCGGTCAATATCGATTTGCCGCGCGCCACCAACCAGCCCGAGAACATCAAGCCCGAGACCGTGCGCCTGAGCGTGGACGCCAGCGGCGCTTATTTCTGGAACGCCGAGCCGGTGACGGATGAGGCATTGCAAACGCGGCTGCTTGCCGCTGCCTCCCAGGTGCCGCAGCCCGAGTTGCATATCCGAGGTGACAAGGCAGTGCGCTACGAACGGGTAGCCAAGGCCATGGCCGCAGCCCAGCGCGCCGGGGTGCACAAAATCGGCTTTATTACCGATCCGAACTAGACCTGTTTTCTGTATGCCCCGGTGTTGGGATGGAGTACAGTGCAAGAGCGGTTTCCATCCAACATCAAACAGCAGAAGGAAGACACATGAGCGATTCAGACAGCACCGGTTTTGGCAAATTCGTCCCGGGTTTTGACTTTCTACAAAACCTGGCCAAGGGTGCCAGCGCCAACGTTCCCCAAATGCCCAATGTTGGCAACTGGATTGCTCCTACCTTGAATGTGGAAGAGTTGGACAAGCGCATAGGAGAGCTCAAGAACGTGCAGTTCTGGCTGGAGCAAAACTCGCGCGCACTGGCCGCCACCATCCAGGCACTGGAAGTACAAAAAATGACCTTGGCCACGCTCAAGGGCATGAACTTCAATCTGGGCGACCTGGCTAATGCATTCAAGGTCAAGACCTCCGATACGGTGGCTTCGACCGTGCACAAGGCGACCGAAAAGGCCGCAGCGACTGCCGAGACCGTGGGCGACATCGCCGGCGGTGCCAGCAAGACGGTGCACAAGGCAGCCGAGGCCGCAACGGCCGGCATGGTCGACCCCTTGCAGCTGTGGGGCTCGCTGACGCAGCAGTTTCAGAACATTGCCGCCACGGCCATGAAAGATGTGGGTGCCAAGGCTGCGGTGGATCTGGGCAAGAGCATGGCCGCAGGCATGGCCCAGCAGGCTGTCAAGGCTGCCACAGCCGCCACGGCCAAGAAGCCGGCTGCCAAGAAGACCGCAGCCAAGACCGCAGCGCGCAAGAGCGCGGCACGATAAAGAGATTTGCACACTGCGGAGCGTATGAAACTTTTCCCCTATGGCCATGCCACCCATCCGCAGTGGCAAATGGCAGCCGCGCTGGTACTGGCCCAGTTGCGCGCGCAGATGACCTTGCATGGTTACGCTGCCAATCCCACGCTGGCCCTGCTCTACATCACCGACCACTATGCCGCCCAGGCCCCGGACATTCTGGAATACCTGGGTGCCGAGCTGCCGCTGGTCACCGACTGGTCGGGCACGGTGGGGGTGGGCATCTGTTCTAACAATGTGGAGTACTTTGACGAACCGGCACTGGCGGTGATGCTGCTGGAGTTGCCGGCTGACCAGTACCGCGTTTTTTCCGGTGTGGCGCCCTTGGGGCTGGGCTTTGAGGTGAATAGCGCGCTGGTCCATGCGGACGGGGCCACGCCCGATGTGGCTGAGCTGGTATTCGAACTCGCGCACCGCACCGACTCGGGCTTTTTGTTTGGTGGCCTGTCCTCCAGTCGCTCGGCCAGCGTGCAGTTTGCGGTGGCGGGCGACGGCAACATCAGCGGCCAGGGCGGTGCCACGGGTGTCTTCAGCGGCGGCATGAGTGGTGTGGCCTTCGGCTCCGGCGTGGGTCTGGTGTCGCGCGTCACCCAGGGGTGCAAGCCGGTTTCCAAGGCACGCACGGTGACGGCGGCCGACCACAATCTGATGCTTGCCCTCGATGGCCAGCCCGCGCTCGACGTGTTGCTGGCAGACTTGAACATCACGCTGGAGCGGCCGCAGGAGGCGCTGGAAGCGGTGCGCGCCACCCTGGTCGGCCTGGCAGGTGCCGACGGTGAGCCGGTGCGCCAGACCGGCAACTTCGGCAACGACGTTACGGTGCGTCACATCATCGGACTGGACCCGGCGCGCCGTGGCGTGGCCATTGGGGACCACGTGGAGGCGGGCGTGCGCATGGCGTTTTGCCAGCGCAACACGCAGGCGGCCCGGGCGGACCTGATGCGTGTGTGCGCTGAAATTCGTGAGGAGCTGGAGCCAGCCGATATGCCCCTGCAAACCGCCCACGCGTTGGCAGCATCCGAACTGGAGGCCGCACCGCATCTGGCGCGGCGCATTGCCGGTGCGGTGTATGTCAGCTGCACCGGGCGGGGCGGGCCGCATTTCGGCGGGCCCAGTGCCGAGTTGCAACTGGTGCGCAAGGCCTTGGGAGACGTGCCCCTGGTGGGGTTTTTTGCCGGGGGCGAAATCGCCTATGACCACTTGTATGGTTACACCGGCGTGCTGACCGTATTCACAACATAAATAGATTGCAGAAATTGGCCATGAAAAGTTCCGACATCAAGATTTCCACCCTGCTCAAACTGGGTTTTGGCCTGCTGGCTGTGCTCATTGTGTTGATGGGCACACTGAGCTTCCTCAAGGCCAGTGGCGCCGAGCAGGCGTTTGGCAATGTGGTGGACAACCGCTACCCCAAGATCAGCGCCATGCACGGCATCAACGACCGGATCAAGCAGTCCTCACTCCTGCAGCGCGACATGCTGCTGTTGTCCGACGCAGATGACATCAAAAAGGCGGCACAAACCGTCGCGAGCCTGCAAAAGGAAAACTCCGACATGTTGGCCAAGCTGGAGCCGACCTTCAAATCGGAAAAAGGGCGTGCGCTGTTCAAGGCGATGGCCGATGTGCGGACGCAGTACCTGCCGGTCAGCCAGCGGTATATAAGCCAGGCGTCATCGGGGGCGCAGGAACTGGCCAAGATCGGCTTGCAGACTGAAATGGCTCCCATGGAGCAAAAGTATTTCGCTGCCGTGGATGCCATGATTGGATTCCAGGAAGAACAGATGCAGTCTGCCAAGGCCGAGGCTGCATCGGCCATCGGCCAGATTCACAGCACCTCGGTACTGGCTGGCGCGGTGGCCCTGCTGGTGGCGACCCTGGCCGCTTTCTGGATTACCCGTGCCGTGACACAGCCCATCAACCAGGCCGTGGCCGTGGCCCGTGCCGTGGCCGGTGGCGACTTGAGCTACGCCTTCGAGGCCCAGGGCCAGAGTGAAACCGGTTTGCTGCTGAGCGCCCTGAAGGACATGCAGTCCGGCCTGGTCAAGGTGGTGTCCGAAGTGCGCCACGGCTCCGAAGGCGTGGCCACCGCTTCCGCCGAAATTGCCCAGGGCAATCAGGACCTGTCGGCCCGCACCGAAAGCCAGGCCAGCGCACTGGAGCAAACGGCCGCCAGCATGGAAGAACTGGGCGCACAGGTGAAGCAAAACGCCGACAACGCACGCCAGGCCAATCAGCTGGCGCTGAATGCCTCCACGGTAGCCGTGCAGGGTGGCGAGGTGGTGGGCCAGGTGGTGCAGACCATGAAGGGCATCAACGAGAGCTCGCGCAAGATAGCCGACATCATCAGCGTGATCGACGGCATTGCCTTTCAGACCAACATCCTGGCGCTTAACGCGGCGGTGGAAGCAGCGCGCGCTGGTGAACAGGGTCGCGGCTTTGCCGTGGTGGCCTCGGAGGTGCGATCCCTGGCCGGCCGTTCGGCCGAAGCGGCGAAAGAAATCAAGAATTTGATTGGCACCAGCGTGGAGCGCGTGGAGCAGGGTGCAGCCCTGGTGGACAAGGCCGGCGCGACCATGGACGAGGTCGTTCATTCCATTCGCCGGGTGACCGACATCATGGGCGAAATCAGTTCGGCCAGCAGCGAGCAGTCGGCCGGCGTGGCCCAGGTGGGTGAGGCCGTGACGCAAATGGATCAGGTCACGCAGCAAAACGCCGCACTGGTGGAGCAAATGGCGGCGGCCGCCAGCAGCCTCAAATCCCAGGCCAACGAACTGGTGCAGACGGTGGCGGTATTCAAGCTCTCCGCCGGGGAGCAACTGCTGGGTATGAAAGCCGAGGTACGTGCCCCCGTAACGCTTGGCAAACCTTTCCAAGGGCCGGTGCGACGGCTGGACGGCAGACCTCAGCAACAAGCGGCTCCCAAGCCCCTGAAGCTAGCGGTGAAAGCCCCGGCGCCCACCCGCATGGCCCCGCCCACGCTGCTCGCCAAGGTCACGCCGGCCGGTGGCGACGAGGAATGGGAAACCTTTTAATTCCGTTTCCCAATCCGCGCAGCACTTTGTCAGCTCGCCTTGCCCTGCGTTAAGCACTGCCTGCGGCGGGCCTTCGCGTTCTGCACGAATGGGTAAACGGGACAGGCCCTAAACCCCGCGCGCGCGATCCTTATGGAACTGCGCCACAAAGGCGCCAAAGGTTCCGGCGTCCAGCGCATCGCGGATGTCCTGCATCAGGTTCAGGTAGTAGTGCAGGTTGTGCACGCTGGCCAGCATCGGGCCCAGCATCTCGCCGCAGCGGTCCAGGTGGTGCAGATAGGCGCGACTGAAGCCACCGCGTCCCCCCTGTTCCCAGGACTTGGCGCCCGCGGGTGTCGGGCTGCCGGCACAGGCGTAGCAGGTGCAACTCTCATCAATCGGGCGCTCGTCCGTCTTGTGGCGCGCGTTGCGGATCTTCAGGTCGCCGTGGCGGCTAAACAGTGTGCCGTTGCGCGCATTGCGCGTGGGCATCACGCAGTCAAACATGTCGATGCCGTTCTGCACACCGGCAATCAGGTCTTCCGGCGTGCCCACGCCCATCAGGTAATGCGGCTTGTGCTTGGGTAGTTTGGGGCCCACGTGCTTGAGCAGGCGCAGCATGTCCTCTTTCGGCTCACCCACCGACAGGCCACCGATGGCAATGCCGGGAAAGTCCAGCGCCTCCAGCCCGGCCAGGGATTCATCGCGCAGGTGCTCGAACATGCCGCCCTGCACGATGCCGAACAGGGCGTTGGGGTTCTCCAGTCGTGCGAACTCGGCCTTGCAGCGCGCCGCCCAGCGCAGGCTGAGTTCCATGGAACTGCGCGCTTCGCGCTCGGTGGTGATCTGGCCCTTGGTCTTGGGCTCCACCGACAGATAGGGCGTGCACTCGTCAAACTGCATGGCGATGTCGCTGTTCAGAATGGTCTGGATCTGCATGCTGATCTCGGGCGTGAGAAACAGCTTGTCGCCGTTCACCGGACTGGAAAACTTCACGCCTTCCTCGGAAATTTTGCGCATCTCCCCCAGGCTCCAGACCTGGAAGCCACCCGAGTCGGTGAGGATGGGCTTGTCCCATTTCTCAAACGCATGCAGGCCGCCGAACTGCTTGACCACGTCCAGGCCCGGGCGCATCCACAGGTGAAAGGTGTTGCCCAGGATGATCTGGGCGTTCATGTCGGTCAGGCTTTGGGGTGTGACGCCCTTGACCGTGCCATAGGTGCCCACCGGCATGAAGATGGGGGTTTGCACCACGCCGTGGTTGAGTGTGAGCTGGCCGCGTCGGGCGTGGCTGCCCAGGTAGGAGCCGTCGGGGCTGGCGGGGTCGGTCTTGAGGAGGTCGAATGTGAGCATGGGGCATTTTAGAAGGCGGGGCGATGTGCCCTGCTGCGCCCGCTGCGTATTTCTTGCTGGAGCAGTCCGCCAAGCGCTCCACCTGGCGGACTGTGCCCGCTTGGGGCGTGAAGGCGCTGGCTTACTTGGCGCGGAATTCGTCGTGGCAGGCCTTGCAAGCGCCGCCCACGCCGGGCAAGGCAGCCTTGATGTTGTCCACGTTACCGGTTTTTGCAGCAGCGCTGAACTTGGTCATCTCGGCCTGCATCTTCTCAGCGGCTTCCTTGAACTGGGCTGCATTGCTCCAAATTTCCGGCTTGGCCTTGGTGGAGCCAACGCTGTCGGAGCCCGCCACAAAACCTGCCCAAGGCAGCTTGGACATGGTTTCGGCAATCGCAGCACTCTCGGCGGCTACCTTGGCATCGAACGGGGCTTTGCCCTGTGCCATGGCAGCCACACGGCCAAAGTTCTGGCCCATCATGAACATGGCGCTTTGCCGGTACTTCACGGCGTCTTCTGCTTTGGCAAATTGGGCCATGGCGGGGGCGGCGCCAAGCATTACAGTGGCTGCAGCCAGGGCTGATACAAACTTCTTCATGGATGTCCTTTTGTTGAATTTAGTGGGGGATGTCTCACTCGCCAGCCGTGCGCTGGCAGTAAAGTTTACGGCGAATGGCTGGAACACGCTGGAGCGAGGTTTGGCCCCAGACCGCAGCAAGTTGATGCTGCACCGATGAAGGAAAAAACATGGTCAAGGTTCGGATTTGGGATTTGCCAACCCGGGTGTTTCACTGGCTGCTGGTGCTGTGCGTGGCGGGCCTGGTGGTGACCGGGCAGATTGGCGGCTCGGTCATGCAGTGGCATTTCCGCCTGGGGTATGTGGCGTTATCGCTGCTGCTCTTCAGGCTGGTTTGGGGCTTCGTGGGGGGGCGCTGGTCGCGATTCACGGTGTTCGTGCGTTCACCCGGGGTGGTGCTGCGTTACCTGCAGGGCCGAGGCACACCCGATATGGAGGCGGGCCACAGCCCCCTGGGCGCGTTGTCGGTATTGGGTATGTTGACGGTGGGCTTGGTGCAAGTGGGCAGCGGGCTTTTTAGCGACGATGAAATCATGAACAGCGGGCCGCTGGCCCATCTGGTTTCAGCGGACTGGGTATCCCTTGCCACCCGCCTGCACACCAGTTTGAACAAAGTGGTGTTGATCGCGCTGGTGCTGCTGCATGTTGCCGCCATCCTCTACTACCGCGTGGCCAAGCACCGCGATCTGGTGCGCCCCATGTTCACGGGTGACAAAGAACTGGCCAGCGTCGCAGAGCCCGCGCAGGACACCTGGGGCAGCCGCACCTTTGCCTTGTGCCTGTTTTGGGCCATCTTGTCGGGCGTGTGGTGGGGCGTTCAAAGCCTAGGCCCTACCTGAAGCTGGGTCGGTATCTGGCTCAGATTGACCGCCGCTGAGGTCGAGGTGGGCATTACGGCCGGGTCGCACATTCACTTTGAGCTGCGCGGGAACGAGCTCATCATCAAGCCGGAGCTGCCCATGAGCGCCTCTTACGGCATGCTCAAGGGCTACGACCTGGGTGATATCGAGCCTGAAAAAGAGCCGGACCGGGAGTTTGAATGAACGTCGTGGATTCGTCGGGCTGGATCGAGTTTTTCAAGGCGGGCGCCAATGGCCCTATCTTCAAGCCAGTGATCGAAGACCGTAACCAGTTGCTGGTGCCCACCATCGCCCTGTTCGAGGTGCACAAGGTGCTGAGCCGCGGCTTGCCCGCCGACCTCGTGAACCGCTGTCTGGACGTGATGCGTCTGGGTCGGGTGCTGGACCTGACCGACCCGCGCGCCATTGCCGCCTGCGACAGCCGGCCTTAAGCGATCGACGCGGGCTGCTGCGCCCGGGCAAAAATCACGATGCCAATCAATGAGATGACCAGGCCCGCGGCCATGGCCCAGGACAAAGGCTCATCGAACATCAGCCAGGCCCAGACCATGGTGACCGGCGGACTGAGGTAGAGGATGGCCGTCACTCGGGCGGCCGAGGTGTGGCGCAGTGCCAGGTAATACAAACCCCAGGCGCCGAAGGTGGCGACAAAAACCAGCCACAGGATGCCGCCGATAAATCCGGGGTTGAGCACAGGCAGCACGCTGCCTTCGTTCCAGGCCAACAGGGCAAATATGGCGGCAGCAGACAGGCACTGAATGCACAGCTTCTGGTACACCGGCATGGTGTTCGACGGGCTGCCTTTTTGCAGCAACGTGGCCAGTGCCAGCGAAGCCGTTCCCAGCACCGGCAGCAGATAAGCCCACAGCGCAATAGGGCCGGTTTGGGTCGTGACGCCGGACGCAACCACCACCCCTATCAGCCCGATACCGGTACCCAGCCATTGGCGGCCCGTCAAGGTGTGCCCCAGCACCGGCCAGGACAGGAGTGCCACCACCAGCGGCAGCATGTCGGTAATCAAGGCGACCAGTCCGGTGGGCACGCCGTACGCGATGGACAGCCCAAAGCAGCCCAGATAGCCGGACATTGCCAGCGCGCCAAATGCCATTTGGGCAAGCACTTCCCTGGGTATGAGGCGCGGCCCCCGTGTCAAGGCCAAGGGCAACAGCAACAGCCCGGACACCAGACTGCGCCACAGCAGAATCGAGAAGATGGGCGCGTAATCATGGGCGAAGCGGATGCCGACAAACCCGCCGCTCCAGCTGATGACCAGGGCGGCTTCCAGCAGCAGGGCCAGCGCGAGGGCCTTCACGCCGGCGCCTTACTGTGCCTGTGGTGGTCGATGTTCGGCTACCCGCTCCAGCAGCATGGCGTCACCATAGCTGAAAAAGCGGTATGCGTTGGCGATGGCGTGGCGGTACAGCGCCATGATGTGGTCGTAACCGGCAAAGGCGCTGACCAGCATCATCAGGCTGGACTTGGGCAGGTGGAAATTGGTCAGCAACAGGTCCACATGGCTAAAGGCAAAGCCGGGGGTGATGAAGATGCTGGTGTCGCCGCTGGCTTGTCCGGTCCGGGCCCAGCTTTCCAGTGTGCGCACCGTCGTTGTTCCCACGGCCACCACGCGGCCACCGCGCGCCTTGCATTCCGCAATGGCCCGCTGTGTGGACTCGGGCACCTCGTACCACTCGCTGTGCATCTGGTGCTCGGCCAGGTTCTCGGTCTTCACCGGCTGGAAGGTGCCGGCCCCCACATGCAGCGTGACCTGGGCGCGCTGCACGCCCATGCCTTCAAGCTGATCCAGCAGCGCCTGGTCAAAGTGCAGGGCAGCCGTCGGTGCAGCCACCGCGCCCGGGTTCTTGGCAAACACCGTCTGGTAGCGCTGTGCATCTTCTGCGGAGTCACTGTGCGTGATGTACGGGGGCAGCGGCACATGGCCGTGGCGCTCCATCAGCGTGTAGGGGTTGTCGCCGGCATCGTTGCTCAGCACAAAGCGGAACATCTGGCCCTCGGCATCCGGCCAGCGCCCCAGCAGGGTGGCGCACAGGCCGTCTTCCTGGCCGGGCGCGCAGACCAGCTTGAGCGTGGTGCCGACCTCGGGCTTCTTGCTCACCCGCATGTGCGCCGCCACCTGGTTGCCGCCCAGCACGCGCTCCACCAGCAGCTCGACCTTGCCGCCGGTCGGCTTTTCGCCAAACAGACGGGCGTGCAGCACCTTGGTGTCGTTGAACACCAGCAGATCGCCCGCGCGCAAGAGACCGGGCAGCTCGCGGAAGATGCGGTCCACCGGCGTAGCCGCGCGGCCATCGAGCAGGCGCGAGCCGCTGCGTTCGCTGGCGGGATGCTGGGCGATCAGGGCTTCCGGCAACACGAAATCGAAGTCGCTGAGCGTGAAGCTGCGGGCGGTGGAGGTCAGGGGCGTGGGGGCGATGTGGGGCATGTGTGCTTGAGGGTCGAACAAACCCGTACCAAGGAGTAAAGACAGGGCAGAATTGTCCCATGCCCCGAAGCGCGCCCACCACTGAGTCCAAAGCCCCCACGGCCACTATCAAAAGTGCCGCGCAAAAGGCGTTGGAAAAGCTGGGCCTCAAGCGCGACATTGATCTGGCGCTGCACCTGCCGCTGCGCTATGAAGACGAAACCCGCATCACCCGCCTGCGCGATGCGCGTGAGGGCGACCACATCCAGATTGAAGCGCGGGTAACGGATTGCGAAATCAGCTACCGGCCGCGCCGCCAATTGGTGGTTACTGTGGATGACGGCTCGGACACCTGCACGCTGCGGTTTTTTAACTTCTACCCTTCGCAGCAAAAAGCGCTGGCAGTGGGCAACCACATACGGGCGCGCGGCGAGGTCAAAGGCGGCTTTATCGGTTGGACCATGCTGCACCCGTCGTTCCGCACCGCGGGCGGCGACCTGCCGGTGGCGCTCACCCCCGTCTACCCCACCGTGGCCGGCCTGCCGCAGCCCTACCTGCGCAAAGCGGTGCTGGCCGGTCTGGCACGCGCAGAACTCTCCGACACCATCGCACCCGGCGACCTGAGCCAACTCAATACCCACGCGCTGTGGACACTGCGTCAGGCCTTGCAGTTTTTGCACCACCCCACGCCCGATGTGTCGCTGGACACCTTGCAGGACCATACCCACCCGGCGTGGCAGCGCCTCAAGGCCGAGGAGCTGCTGGCGCAGCAACTCTCGCAACTCCAGTCGCGCCGCGCACGTGCGCAGTTGCGTGCGCCTGTGCTGGCTGAGCGCGCTGGGCCGGACTCGCTGCATGCGCGGCTCTTGAAAGTGCTGCCCTTCGGCCTGACCGGCGCGCAGCAGCGCGTAGGCCTGGAAATTGCCGCTGATATGGCGCGGCAGGTGCCCATGCACCGCCTGCTGCAAGGCGATGTGGGTGCCGGTAAAACGGTAG
>CANFIH010000046.1 GCA_947446855.1 Burkholderiales bacterium | reverse complement strand
GGAAATGAATCTGATGTGTCGAAAGCCAAGCAAGACGAGCCAAGAACCCCAGCGCTATCGTATTCGGAGCGTCAGGCGAAGGAGAAAGTAGAAGCGCGCGAGCGAGAGGTTGCCACGGAACGACAGGCTCTTCTCGATAGATTTGCCCAGGATGCTGAGAGCAATTTGGATGGATCTCGTTATCAAGTGTTTGAGCCGCTTGCACCGCTGGTTTTGTTAGGTGCTACAAGAATGGCCGATAAAGAACGGAACAGGGCGATTTTTGAAGAGATTAAAAAGAATGGTTCATTTCGGCTTATTGCGTCTATTCCATCAGATAAATTCGATGATATCTTCGAAGATTTAGAGTCTAGTCATGTGAATTTCGTAGAGGTAATTCGCTTTGTGAAAAAGGCTCTTCTATTCGCAATCCGTCGGGGCACTCCGCAGTGCGTTCCTCCGATGCTATTGGTGGGGCCCGCGGGGCTTGGTAAAACCCATTTTGCAAAAGCATTTGCAGCTGCTTTAGGGACGAAATACGATTTTCAAAGTTATGCTTCTGATGTAAAAAGTACTGGTCTTCTAGGTCAAGATAAAGGATGGGCTAATTGCACGACCGGAATTGTTTATGATACTTTAATCGCTGGAAAATTTGCGAATCCCGTTCTGCTTTTGGACGAAATTGATAAATGCAAAACCGCATATGGTCAATATCAGCATCCGCTGTCGTCTCTTCACTCTCTGCTTGAGCCGGTAACATCTAAAAATGTGAAGGATATCTCAACTGAGCTTGAATTCGATGCATCCTTGGTGACATGGATTTGTACTGCTAATGAGGTGAGTAATATTCCTCAAACCATCGTGAGTCGCCTCAACGTATTTCATATTCATCCAATTACTGATGCTGAGCTTGCTATCGAACAGGCAATGGTTATGTTGGCTAAAACCCATGTCTCAATGGCTCTTAAAGATTTTTCTGAGCCATCTCCGTCATTGGCCGTTCACATCGCACATCTAACGCCACGTGAACAGCGTCAACAATTGGAATCAGCGTATGCAAATGCGGTAGCAGACAGTCGTACCTGCGTTCAACCTTCTGACTTTGGCGATCTGGATGATGGATCAGATGTGAATACCTCTAGTAACAAGCCTTATTTGCACTGAAGCAAATTTCCTTATTGGGAATATGCACAAGTTGTTGACGCTCATGCCAAGGGAGCGAAAGTTTTTGTCACATGAAGGTAATTCGCTGTGAAAAGTCGCGGATTCGGCCCCAGTGCACAAGCTATTGGGTCATCGTTGAGCAAAACTGTGCTACTTATGCTCGCTTCATCTAGTACTTTGGGATTCGGGAGTGTGTCAGCTCGGGTGCGCTTGAAATTGGGCTAAATTCCAATACAAGAATCATTTGGTAGTAATTAATTTGTCAGCAGGATCTTTTAGTGGTGGTGACTCCCGCATAAGCAGTCATTGGCTTGATCTCGCATCCTTGGTGCGTCTTACTGATGCTGCGACCTATGCTCGCGCGCTTGAAATCTTTCGCAGCCAAAACGTGCTGGATTTGGAAATCGCAGAGACAAACGGCGGCTGGCTTATTGAAGGCAGGGTTCAGGGAACGCTGCGCAAGCCCTATACGGTTGTGATTGACCTGAGCTTGGATGATCAGGGGCGCGTCATTGAGTGGGAAGGTGATTGCACCTGCCCAGTAGGCTACCAATGTAAACACGGTGTTGCGCTACTCATTAAGGCGGCGTACAAGGGTCATCAAATTTTGGGCCACTCAGCGCCTACGCAACGTCCAGCTCCTTTGACTGAGGAGCAGCGAGTGGCTCAGCAGCAAGCTGAGCGTGAACGTCTGCAGCAACTAATGCAGATCGAGCAGGAGCGTCAATTGCTGGAATGGCTTGTCGCGCTTGAACGCAGTGGAGAGCGAAATGCCACAACGCCCACTCACCCTAGCACTCAGTATGGTGAGCCTAGGACGGCGCGAAAGGAAAGCATCCTGTACCTATTGAGCGTCGTACAAACTTATAGATCAAGGCCAGAGCTCCAAATAGAAGCCGCCACTGCTACTGTTAAAGGCAATGGTGACTGGTCAAAACCAAAGGCACTGCGTGGCTCTATTGGACGGGGTGATTTTGTGTTTGATGAGGCAACGGATGCAGATCACGATGCTTTGCAACTTATGCGCGCAATGCCAACTTCATCGACTGCCTATAACGGCTACAACGAGCGCTCCAAAGTTGTTCTCCAGGGCACTTACGGTATTGCTCTGCTTGAAAAGGCTGCGGGTACAGGCCGCCTCTTCGCATCAGATTCCAAGGGCATGCCCGGCACAAAGGTGCAATGGGGCGCACCGCGTCGAGTGGAATGGGACTGGAATGAAGCTCTCAACGCCAAGACCGGTGTGATTGCATGGGCCTTGCAGGCAAAACTAGCGGGCAGTAATGCCAAACTATGTCTGAATGACCCAATGCTTTACTTGGATTCTGTCGCGGGTGAGTGTGGGCCTGCTGAAGTTGTCGGACTGACCAAGGGGCAAGTTCTAACTTTACTCAATGCGCCACCACTGCAAACGCAAGCACTGAAAAAGCACCAGGCGGTTCTGGCGGAGCGGCTCGGTGTTGTGCCCATGCCACCCGTGCTCGAGCCATTGGCAATTCTGTCTGGGCTGCCACTGAAGGCCTGCCTGCACCTGAGTCTGAACCCACTTGGAAGTATTGCCAATCAAGGACTGGTGAAGGCAGAACTGCGATTTGACTATGGTGGTCACAAAGGCTGGTGGACGGGGCAGGGGCCGCGCATATTCATTGAGACCGCCACTGTTGCGGGAGACGGCGCAAGTGCGGGACGCTGCATTCTTGAGCGGGACCCAGCGGGTGAACTCGAGTTCATCACGCAACTGATGCAGTGGGGCCTAAGCGGTGACGGCCGGGGTAACTTCGGTATTTTGGGCATTGCACCTCAGCACCGCTGGTTGCAATGGGCCGATACTGACTACGCTGCGTTGCGTGATGCCGGTTTTGAAGTCACCACTAGTGAAGCCTTGCAAAACTGGGTAAGCCGTGCAGACTCCTTGGAAGTGAAGTTGATTGCACCGGGAGATTCGCTACAAGGTGATGCCTCCGATGCCACCACCTCACAATGGTTTGATTTGTCGCTGGGTATGGAAATTAACGGTCAGAGGCACAACATCCTTCCGTGGTTACCTGAACTAATCGCCACTGCAGCCAACAGTCCGAGGGATCCGCAAACTGGTCAGCCCGATATTCCCGCATTCATCTTTTTGAAAAAACCCGGGGGTGGCTTCATCCGGATGCCGACCGAAGCACTTAAGCCCTGGATGGCAGCGCTGCTCGATTTGGTAAGTCACGACTTTTCAGGAGACACCCTGCGGCTCTCAAGGCTCGATGCCATGCGAACGACTGCAGCATTGGGGGAGGGCGCCGCATGGGCGGGCGCACAAGAACTGCGAGAGATGGTGCAGCAACTCTCTGGGCGCGCTGAAATCCCAGAAGTTCCTGTACCTGCAAGCCTTAACGCTACGCTGCGTCCCTATCAGCAGCAGGGTTTGAATTGGTTGCAGTTCTTGCGCACCTATGGTCTGGCTGGCATTCTTGCGGACGACATGGGTCTTGGCAAAACGCTACAGACCTTGGCGCACATTCAGGTTGAAAAAGATGCTGGCCGCCTAAATAGACCCGTACTCATCATTGCGCCGGTCAGCCTTATGGGCAACTGGCGAAACGAGGCCGCTCGTTTCTGCCCAGAGCTACGCGTTGTTGTGGTGCACGGAAAGGACCGCCATGAGGTCGTGAGTGAGATGACAAGTCACGATGTCGTGATTGCCCCCTATTCACTGTTACAGCGAGATAAGGATCGCTGGTTGGAGGCAGCCTGGCATTTGGTGGTGCTAGACGAGGCGCAAAACATCAAAAACGCCAGTACCCATGCGGCTCAAATTGTGGGCCAGTTGAACACTCGACACCGATTGTGCCTGTCTGGTACACCCATGGAAAACCATCTGGGAGAAATTTGGAGCCTGTTTTACTTTTTGATGCCCGGCTTTTTGGGCAGCCAAAAGCGCTTTCAGGAACTGTTTCGCACACCCATTGAAAAGCTGGGTGACACAGAGCGCATGAATCAGTTGCGCGCTCGTATTACCCCCTTCATGCTGCGTCGGACCAAATCCCTGGTCGCCAGCGAATTGCCACCTAAAGTGGATACCGTTGTGCGCGTTGAGCTTGAAGGCAAACAGGCGGACTTGTATGAAACGATTCGCCTGGGTATGGAGAAAACGGTGCGCGATGCATTGGAATCCAAGGGTTTGGCCAAATCACAAATCACTATTCTGGATGCACTGCTGAAGCTGCGCCAAGTGTGTTGCGATCCAAAATTGTTGAAACTTGCCGCAGCCCAAAAGATAAAACACTCAGCCAAACTCGAACAATTGATGGTGATGCTGCCAGAGATGGTTGCAGAAGGGCGGCGCATCCTGCTTTTTTCCCAGTTCACCACCATGCTCACGCTGATTGAGGCCGAACTGAAAAAACACAATCTGCAGTGGGTCAAGCTTACTGGTCAGAGCCAAAATCGTGAAGCCTTGATTCAGCAGTTTACGGACAGAACCGTGCCTATCTTCCTCATCAGCTTAAAGGCTGGGGGAGTTGGTCTGAATTTGCCACAGGCTGACACGGTGATTCATTACGACCCTTGGTGGAATCCCGCTGTGGAAAACCAAGCAACTGACCGTGCACACCGTATTGGCCAAACCGAAACCGTCTTCGTGTACAAACTTGTGGCTCAGGGCACCATAGAAGAACGCATTTTGGACCTGCAAGAACGAAAGGCTGCGTTGGCTGACAGCATGTACAGTGGCGCCGTCAGGCGTAAGCAGCCTCTGTTTACCGAGAGTGATCTGGCAGAACTGCTACGTCCCTTAGATCGTTAAGTAGATCGCGATGTGCAGCGTTCAATTTGATATGTTATAAATACAACCATGCAGCTATTTAACCTCCCACACCATCAACAGGCGCCCCGCGCGACTGATGGATTTCTACGCCCCCGACGGAGTAGATAATGTTCCATCCATCCCAAATTTTTAACGAAAAATTAAGGGATGGGGAAGAGGAAAAGAAAGCAGTTTGCGATTCACTACTTTCGCAAAATTTAAGTAGCCAAAAAACCAAGCGCTCCGTAAGTTCTCTCCATTTTTTGGAGGGGAAAAATTATATATTAATTCGGCAGCGCTGTATAGGTCGGCAGCTAATCTGTAAAATATGTTGCACTAATCCCTGTGCAGAACACTGTACTCGCGCCAGTGGGATACGACTACTGCGCGACGAGCATCTTGTATTGCAGGATCAAAGCAAAGTCGGCGACTGCTACTCGCTGACCAGAAGCTACAACCCATACGGTAATCACGGCTTACATCAACGTCAAACGACGCAGGACTTGCCCTGTGCAGATGGATGCCTACATTCAGCCTACGCGATAGCAATTGGATGCAAAGGCAGTTGCCTTGAGGTGCTCAAGATCTGTGTCCGCAATCGTTGCCGGACACCATTGTCATCTGTTGAAAGCAGATCAACCAGAAGGCTATTTGTTTTTGCCTTAGCGCAGTGCGCAGTGTCCATCCACATAGGGCAAGTCAAAGATCAAGTAATTGCTTTATCAACACCACGTCAAGCTTGGGAATGGCATCACGCACCAAGCGGTAAGTCCGTTCCAGCCAGGTACAAAGACGACCTAACGAGTGCGGGCTACGCTAGTAACCTTGAACGGCTGATGGGTAAGGCAGGACTCTGGATTCATGGTCACATCCACACCAGTAACGATTACGAGGTGCAATGGGATGAAGGCTCGACGCGGATCATCAGCAACCCAAGGGGCAACATGAAAAGGAACGGATCGTTCGAGAACATCCTGTTCAATCCTTCGTTTGTGGTGGAGGTTTAGCATGGAAATGCACATCACATATATCCCGGGTTACATCCGAATGATCTCGATGATCGCGTGCGCGACTCTAATCGAGAACTGGTCATTGGTAACCATCCAGAACGCCAAGGGTTGCCTTACAAGGCACGTCCACGGACGTGTGGAAATCGAGGGGCGCTACAGCACAGCGCTTGTCGAAATCGACCTGAATACGCTCACTGTGGAAACTAGCCCAGACCGCATGGACGAATTGATAGGCCCTCCCGGCCGAGACGATGATTCCCAGTGGCTTATGGGTCTGGCGCACACAGCCAGAGGTTACCGACTTATCAAAAACCACCTGTGGTCGATCATGCGATTGCTGCGGGCTATGGAGAAACGACATGCTTGAAATCGTCCTGTCCCTGACCACTCCGTCCGGTCAAATCGTCCTCAAAGGAGCCCTTGAATATATTTCGAACCAGTCGGGCATGTCCTCTTACCGTGGATGCTTTGATGGTTGCCCCGGCGAGGTGTTTCTTGAGAATCAGTTGCAATGGTCAGAGAGTCGTCGAGGTTTGTTCGCTCGCGCAATTGCATTGACTGCGCCGGGTGATGCACTACCTACAGAGTGGGAGGTATGCCGCGTCGACATAGCACTAAATATTGGGGGTAGACAGCGCCGCCCCATGAGCATTGCGATGGCCGGAATTTCACACCAGGACGGCGTGTACACAGTAGGCTGGACGGAAGGCCCAAATAGTGGCTTTGTCGAGGTTCAGCCCCGACACAGATACGACAACGCGTGGATGCTCGCACAGCATGCATTGAGCGTGAGCTGCTTTGGCAACGACGAAATCACGCCTATTAAAGCTCTGGATATTCCGGTCTATGTAGTTGATGGAGTGCGTTACATCCGCGAGAAGGATGTTCCATCGCCCTTGCTGGAAGCGTTCCAGAATCACACACTCTACACTGTCCGGCCATTTGTGCGCGATGTGCCTGATGCGCATTACGCATGGGATCTTCAATTCTTTATCAGTCGAAATCGCAACTGGTGCTGACTATGTGTACGACCTTAACGGAGTTTAGAGAACGATGACGATGCCACAAGAACGTACCAGGGCCCTGCGTTGGGGGTGGGAATTTCTGTTGGAGCTGCGAGCCAGTGACGCCCTGACTCCAGAGCAACGTGCTGCAGTTGATTCCTTGTTGCTGCACTATCCCTCCCGAGCGGAGATTCGCCGTTGGGCAGAAGAGTTGTCCAAAGAGAAACGTTTGTTCGGGCCAATGCTGGAGCCGGAAGAAGCGCCAAACGAAGAGGCGTCGGTACCGGATACAATCCCGCGCCTTCCTGTTTCAGCCACCGACCGGGCCGCGGCGATCATCGAGGCCGAGCGCTTTTTCAAATCGCTTCGTGCTGCCGGGCTGCCAGAACAATTGAACCGTCAAATCCCGTACGTGCTCCGACACTTTCCGAGTCAATTACCCGGCCCTAAAGGAGCGGGCTTAGAACTGAAAGGAAACAAGCCAGATTGACCAGGGAAAGCGGTAACCAACCCGCTACGTGAGTGATAGGTGTAAAGACACACCGCAGAATGCTTCCTTAGTTCTGCGCTCTGTAAGGTCTTGATCATGAAGGCGAAAGGTAAAGCGCCCAAGGTCTTGATCTCCACTGGAAACAGTGGAAGCCGGCCACTCACTTTCCCGAAGGGAGATGCCTCGCAAGAGGCGCGTCACATGGCCAGTAATGGCCGACATTCTGGAAAGACAAAAACACTTTTGGGAGTTGAGATTGTCAGTTTTTGTGTTGGATAAGAGGAAACGGCCTTTGATGCCGTGCAGCGAGAGACGGGCGCGTAAGTTGCTCGCTTCTGGCCGTGCGCGGGTTCATCGACTGTACCCGTTTGCTATCCGACTCGTTGACCGCGCACTCGACTCCAGTGAAGTGCAACCCATGCGCTTGTCTTTTGATCCCGGAAGCAAAATCACCGGCCTGGCGCTCTCCCGCGCTGAGTCGGTGGTGGATGCTTCCACGGGAGAAATTTCTGTACCTGTGATGCATATCGCTTTCTTGATGGAGTTGGTACACAGAGGTCAACAAATTAAGGATGCGCTGACGGCGCGTTCTGCAATGCGTCGTCGCCGTCGCACGGAAAACCTTAGGCACCGGAAGCCCCGGTTCCTAAATCGCGGTGGTGACAAAACGGGATGGATTGCACCGAGCCTGATGCACCGTGTGCACACAATAATGTCTTGGGTTTGTCGAATTCGCAAGCTCGCACCCGTCACGCACCTGGCTCAAGAACTGGTCAAGTTCGACATGCAGAAAATGCAGGCCGAGGCTGCAGGCAAAGAAATCTCTTGCCTTGAGTACCAGCAAGGAACTTTGTTTGGGTACGAAATTAGGGAATTTTTGCTGGAGAAGTGGGGACGCACCTGTATGTACTGTGAGAACAAAGACATCCCTCTGCAGATCGAACACATCACGCCCAAAGCACGCGGTGGATCGAATCGCATTTCGAATCTTGGTCTGGCCTGCCAGTGCTGCAACCAGAAGAAGGGCTCTACGGATGTGAAAGACTTCGTAAAAGACCCGGCTCGCCTCAAACGCATCCTTGCTCAGGCAAAAGCACCTCTCAAGGACGCTGCTGCGGTCAACACAACACGTTGGGTGCTGTTCAATCAGTTGAAGTCCACGGACCTTCCGGTCAGCACTGGCACGGGTGGGCAAACAAAATTCAACCGCACACGCTTAGGCATACACCAAGGCCATGCCCTTGATGCAGCCTGTGTTGGCGATGTCTCCAACGTTCTTTGCCCTGCAAAGCCGGTATTGACTGTCAAGTGCATGGGGCGTGGTTCTTATTGCCGAACCAGACTCAATGCCTTTGGGTTTCCGCGTGGGTACCTGATGCGCAAAAAGCAAGTACACGGCTTCCAGACCGGCGACATGGTGAAGGCTGTTGTCAACAAAGGCAAAAAGGTTGGAACGCACGATGGCCGTGTTGCCATTCGGGAAACTGGCTTCTTCAACATTCAAACCTCAACTGGGGCAGTGCAAGGCATCAGCCACAAGCACTGCCAAATCATTCAACGCGGGGATGGCTACCGCTATTCCCTATCTCCAGTCAAAGATAGCAAATCTCAAGCGAGTCAGGGTCGTGCTTTGCACGACGCGCTATCCCTCCCGGCCCTGAAGGACCGGGTCTCTCGCGCAATACCCGGATGAAAAGGAACGGGGCGTTCGAGAACGGCTTTTTCAATCCTTCGCTTGTCGTGGAGGTCTGACATGGAAAGTACCGACTACCTGCTTGAAGCCGAACAAGCCCTGCACAGCGCCTTCAAGTTCGCCCATCTGTGGGGTCACCACTCAGATAAGGTGTATGCAGCCCAGCACGCCCACGCCGGCATCCTGAATGCGCTCAAGGCCCTTGCCCTGCGCCAGGGTCTGACATTCGAGCACGACGCGCCCCTGATGGAGATGATGGGCGTTTTCTGGGATCACGATAAGCGCTTCCTGGAGGACCGTGGCATCCACGAATTGACTCTCGTGAATGCCTGCTACTGGTCATTGCTGGACATCTACGCAGCTCATGAGCCGCCGGACAAAGCGTTGCTACTGGATGCCATCTCAGTCGCTGAAAAAATCATTGCGGAGTGCCAAGAACCATGACCATGCCACAAGAGCGAACCAGGGCCCTTCGTTGGGGATGGGAATTCCTGGTGGAGCTGCGAGCCAGTGACTACGGCACATATGGAAGGTGTAGTGCTCTCGCAGACCGCAATTACTCTGGCGACCGGAGCTTCGGTCAATGGCAGGCTTTTGGCACAAACGGCTGTCAGTCTCGACCAAAGCACGGTGACCAAACCGGCACCGTAACAGGTGGTAAGTAGACATCTCGCGTCATGCATGAACAAATTTGTCCTGTGACCTGCTTACCAACGTGGAAGACGAATTCATCGCCCAGATGGCTTCAGCATTCGCCTGTACAGGCACAACTACAAACAACTATCACTTGCGGTCGAGTCAGGACAGGCGGCCCATTCAATCTCCAAGTATTTCCCTGATATCTAATGAAGCGTAAAATGCGTCTTCGCGTATTTTGCATTTCAGTATTAATAAAAGGTTTTATATGTCGTTATCCCCAAAAAATCTTTCATCTATCCAGAAGGCTGGCCAAGCTGTTCACGACGCGTCAGTAGCCATTTCAGCTTCGGTTAGAACACAAGCCGAGAGCATGGTCGCAAGTATGTCGTCGGCCCCATTCAGTGCGGAGTCCGAACAAGTGATTGTCCGTTTTAAGTCATTGTCAAAACTCAGCCACGGTCTAGTCGCTGTTGAGGCACAGCTCCAAGAGCTATATGTAATAGCGGCTGATCTAGCTAGTGCTGTATCAGATTTGACAGTGGTGCAATCAGTCGCAAAGCGCAAGTCTGCGAAAGAATCCGCTGCAGTTTCTGTAGAGGAGAAGCCATCCAAAGCAGAAAAGAAGACCAAGAATGTCAAGGACAAAGTTCTTGCTTTAACCTCCAACGACAGCAAACTGCTGGCTTTCATGCAAGTTGCCTTAAAGAGTGGTGCAGCATCCGCCATCACAGGCAACGCTTTGTCTGCAGGTTCCGGATTACCCCTTGGCTCAGTTGGTATTTCCCTGAAGAAAATCATCGCAATCGGTGCGGTGAAGCAAGTTGGTCGCGGAACATATCAGCTAGGCCAGAAGGCAGTAGCTTTGGCAGCAGACCCGGTTGTGAATAGTGCACCTGCAAAGAAGGCGAAACTTGCTTTAGCCAAGAAGGTCAAAGCAGTGACGGCCGTAAAAGCTGAGCCTGTGAAAAAGATGAAGACCGCTGCCGCCAAGAAGGCCAAGTCAGGTGCGGCTTCTGATGTTGTTGGCACGCCAACTGCAGTCGATGGTGCCGCACCAATGTAATTGCATGATTGCTCGGCACTTGTGATTGGGGGCCCTTACTTTATTGCTGATGCCTTGGCGAAGGCATTGCAGTGTGGGCCCCGGATCTAGATTGCAGAAACAGGGCTCACTTCGACCCTGCCAAGTCAGATTACTTTATGTCGTACTTGGCTTTGGCGGCTGTTATGCAATTAGCCTTGGCGTCTCCAGCCAAAGAATTGCATTTTTCCACGGCAACCTTGTAATCTGCATTTCGCTTATCTTCATCAGCCTCTTTAGTGGCTTCATGGATTTGCTTGCCCACCATTGCGTCAGCAAGTGCCGCAGTCTCACTAGCCTTGGCTTCTTGCACGCAAACATCCTTGTCATTTCCGGCCTTGTCGCTGCACTTTTGTTTGGCTACGTCATAAGTTGACTTGGCCTTTGCGACAAGCACTTTGGTCTGGTCTTTGGATTTTCCACTGTAGCTGTACTCCAGTTCTGCACGCGCAACCTTTTCTTTGCCCTTGGCTTCTTCAACGCAGATATCCTTCGCGTTGCCGGCTTGTGAGTTGCACGCCGCCTTACCGGTCTTGTATTCCTCACTGATTCTTGCTTTGTCAGCCTTGTATTCGGCCTTGCTAATGGTCGCTGCCTGTGCCATCGGAAGCAGCAGGACCGCTGCAACGATTAGAGATACTTTGAAGTTGAAGTTGCCGCTCATGTGAAGTACCTTTGTAAATAATCAGGCGCGTTGGATTTGCGTTGCTGTGCATTGATCGTCACTGCTTCGCAACATGGCGTCCGTGTGGTGACTAACAAATCGGCTTCACTGTGCGCCGGAATCGATGTGAACTTCTTGGCGCAGTCTGATTGTTCCGTGGGATGAGTTGCAGGCCAACGTCCCACAGGTGTCAGTCGTGAACGGCAGCGATAGCGACAGGGGACGCCGAAGCTCAGATGCACGCCACGACTGAGCGTACACAAGCCGGTGGTTACTGTTCCTGAAACATCAACGATCGTGTCAAAGCCGCGAAGTACGCTGGCATGGCGCTGATAGGCGGAGCGCAAGCCCATTCAGATGGCCTACCTGTTTTCAAAGCTCAGGGAGACTTTTCATATTAGATAGGCGGCGAAATTGAAACTGGTCGCTACAGGAGCTGGGCCTGCCGAGCAATGAAGTTCAATCAGGACCTTCCACTAAACCGCACATTTTCGGAGCGGCGCGGTGCACCAGATTGCGGCTTACCGCGTCGCACTGTCTCGCCGCCAGCGCGGTTGTGCGCCGCCATGTGCTTTATTCGATGGCCACTTGCCGCTTTGCGGCTGCGCCTTGTCATGAATTTCTGAGTCAACTGAAGCGCCACGGTTCCGACCAATACTGCGATGGCGGTACAGAAGTAAAGCGGAGTCAAGCTGATGGTTCCCGCTTCCTTGTTCGATAGCGTCATGTGTGCAAAGAACCCAATGCTCGTGCCAGTGCAAACCATCACAAGCAAATCAGCGAGTACAGACCGGCCTCGGCTCGGCGCCGGTGGAGGTGTCGACTCTGCTTTGCTTGTCATGGCTTGCCTTCCAGAAATTGGCCACGTGGTTGGCAAGCATTCGCTTTGCATCGCGTGTTAATCACATTATAATGTGATGTGAAATTAGTGTGTTTTTACTGATACTTTAATTGTGATTTTCAAGCTGTTCTGCTCTCAAGTGGCGTTCTAGCCCGAGTCGGTCTGATAGGTTTTTTTGGACACAAAAATATGGAAAACCGAACTTCCCGCATTACCGTTCTGATTGATCCAGAAAAAAAGAAGTTGCTGGAGGAAATCTGCGCCTCCAAGGATCTGACCCCCTCGCAAGTAATTCGTCAGTTGATTCGCCAGTACATCGTCGAAAACGCCGGCAATCGCGTCCTTCCCGAATGGTTGCGCTCCAATGTGTCAAGCGGTGAGTGAGGTCTGTGCTTTCATGCACTGATCATTCTGTTGCGCATGTATGAGCCAACTCATATCAGCCGTTCTGATCCTCATGCTGGGTGCGGGGTTGTGCCTCTTGCCCTGCCGAAACATTGTTCGTGTTTCTATCGGCCTGATCTCACAGTTGATTGCCATGCTATTGGCCTTGTCCGTGGTGCTACCAGTGTTGTTTGGTGGTCCTGCCATCGTCGGCACTATGCCTTGGGCTTACCCCATAGGTGATTTGCATTTCCGGCTCGATGCGCTTGGCGCTTTTTTTCTCAGCTGGTCACTGCCCATGACATTGCTTGGAAGCGTTTTCGCAGTGGGTTACCTGAAGAGCTACTTTGCTGGGCCGCGCCATCTGGGGGTGCACTTTGCATTGCTCAATATGGTCTCGTTGTCATTTTTGCTGGTCTATACCGGCGAGCATGCGGTGACCTTCTTGTTTGGCTGGGAAGTGGCCGCGCTGGCCGCCTGGTTGCTTGTGATCTGGGATTACTCCAACCAGAAGGTGCGCTTTGCCGGGTTCAACTATCTTGTGTCCACCCACATTGGCCTGATTTTTTTGGTGGCGGCCGTGATGATTCTGTACACACGCACCCAATCCTGGTTTTTAAATGACTTTGGTGACTGGATGGCGCAGAACCCCGGTACTCTGCGCAACACTGTGTTTCTGCTGTTGGTCACCAGCTTTGGTCTGAAGTCTGCCTTTTTTCCTTTTCATTCCTGGCTGCCCCGCGCGCACGCGGCAGCCCCCGCCCATGTATCGGCCCTGATGTCGGGCGTGATCCACAAAGCGGGGTTGTACGCTTTGGTGCGGTTCATCATGCTTTCGGGCAAGCCCGACGAGTGGATGGGCTGGTTTCTGATTGCGTTTTCCTTGCTATCAGCGGTAATCGGGGGCTTGTACACGGTTGGTCAGCGAGACCTCAAGCGCCTGCTTGGTTACTCGTCCACTGAGAACGTGGGCATTGCCGGTATCGGCTTTGGCGTAGGCTGTTTGGGCCTGAACTGGGAACAAACCATGATGGTCGCATTGGGTTTCGGCGGTGGCCTTTTACATGTTCTCAACCATGCCTTCTTCAAGTGTCAGCTGTTCTATGCTGCCGGTTGTGTTTACCAGATTAAGCACGTGGTGGATATGGAGCGCCTTGGTGGCATGGTGAAACTAATGCCGATTGCTGCCGCCTGCTTTTTGATCGGCGGGCTGGCCATTTCAGGGCTGCCACCTTTGAATGGATTTGCCAGCGAATTCTTGATCTATAGCGGTCTGTTTGGCAGCCACGGCATCAATATGTGGGCGCAGCTAAGCTTGGGGCTGGCAGCTGCTGCACTCGCCTTTGTGGGTGCTGTGTCGGCTTTGAGTATCACGCGCGCATTTGGCGTGATATTTCTGGGTACTTCGCGCGACGACTCCTTACCGCCCGGCCAGGAAGTAAATCGCTGGATGCTCATTCCCATGGGCGTTCACGCCTTGGGCACAGTGCTACTTGGACTGGTTCCCATGCTGGGTTTTTCCATGGTGGCGTTACCCACGGCATTGCTGATGCATGGCAGTGCCGACGTGATGTTGAGCAGCAGTCTGCAAGGCACTTTGGCCACCTTGAACCGCATTGGTGCTTATTCTGCGGCATTGGCGCTCGTGCTTTCATTGGTTCTCTGGCTGCGCTTCAGAAATAGCAGACAGATAAGCCGCCGCAACGCCACCTGGGGTTGTGGTTATGAAGTGCCCAACACCCGCATGCAATACACCGGCACCAGTTTCTCAATTGACTTTGCCGAGCAGTTCAAAAATATCCTGGCCCTAGTGAAGCGCCGTAAAGCCCCGCTGGGCTATTTTCCGCAAAGCAGCTATGTGGTTACGGATTGCGTGGACGCGGTTGAGCGACGTCTTTACGCGGTGATCGGGCAGGGCGATGCAACTGCCAGCGACTTGTCCAAAAAACTGCAAGAAGACAACCCGCGTCTTGCCTTTGCCATGGGCTTGGCGGCCATTGCGCTGATTGCTGCCATGGTGTTCCTTTTGGAAGGCGCACTACCATGACGCTGCTCCTGTCGGTGGTACAGATGTTGTTGGTGCTCTGCATGCCGGTTCTGCTAGTCGGTGTAGTCAACCGCACAAAGTCCTGGTGGGTAGGGCGTAGAGGGCCTGGCCTTTTACAGTCGTTTTGGGATTTGTGGCGCTTGGTGGGCAAGTGTGCCGTGGTCAGCACCACGGCAAGCGTCCTTTTCAGTGCCGGGCCTTATATCGTCCTGGTCTGCAGCCTGTTTGCGGCAAGTATGGCGCCCATGCTGGGACAGTTTGCCCCGTTGCAGTTTTCCTATGACTTTGTGGCCGTGGCCTATACGCTAGGTTTGGCTCGCATCCTTTTGATGCTGTGTGCCATGGACGTGGGCAGTTCTTTTGAAGGCATGGGCGCGGCGCGTGAAGCTTCTTTTTCCAGTTTTGCCGAACCGGCCCTGTTTCTGCTGGTGGGCACTGCAAGCGCAGCTACCGGCCTTCACAGCTTTGCCGATGTTATAGGCAGCCTGCACCAAAGTGCGCTCTATGCCTTTATTGCCGTGCCGCTGGTGCTGGCCCTTTTCATTCTGTTGCAAACCGAGGCTGCACGCGTGCCGGTGGACGACCCGCTCACGCATCTGGAGCTCACCATGATCCACGAGGTCATGGTGCTGGACCACAGCGGGCCGGAACTGGCCATCATGCAGTATGCCGCCGCCCTCAAGATGACGCTGTATGCGGGCTTGATTGCAGCATTACTAAATCCCTTTGACCCGCTGATGTATCCGTTAGCTGCCGTACTGTTCAGCGTTTTAGCAATGCTGGGTGTGGCAGTAGCAGTAGGTTGTGTTGAGTCGTTGACTGCGCGCCTGCCCATGCGATGGGTACCGGTGTATGTGCTGCTAGCCTCTGCATTTTCTTTGCTTGCAATGGCCTTGGTCGGGCTGGAAGTGGGGGGGGTATGACGCTTACCCTGATGCTGTGCCTTTTGGCTACATTAGTGCCTGTGTTCTTCAGCCGCGTTTCGGCGGCACCCGCATGGCTAAGTGTGCAGGCAATTGCGCTGGGCTGGATCACGCTGAACCAGCACCACCCGCTCTCGCTGCATGCTGCATTAGCCGGTGCCGAGGTTCTGCTGGTGCGCGCACTACTGGTGCCTTATCTGCTGCGCAGTGCCATCAAGAAGCATAGGCACCAGCAGGTCAGCCTGATGCCATCCAATTTGTTCGCGTGGGGCATCGCTGTCGCACTCATCATTTTTGCATTCAAGTTTGGTGATGGCGCGCGTGCCGACGTGCGCGCGCTCACGCTGGGTGTCGTGGCATCAACCGTAGTAATCGCATTTCTGATTTTGGCTACCAACCAGGACAAGATGGCGCAACTCGTAGCTTTGCTGTTTATGGAAAACGCCTTGGCGCTGTTTGAGTCCCTGATGCCCGAACCCTGGCCATTGCCAGTGCATTTGCTGATCAGCACGGTATATGTGCTGACAGTCTCACTTGGTAGCTGGTTGGTAGGCGATGTGTCCGAGCAGACGAGCGAACAGGTGAAAGAATCAGGGGAAATGGCTTGAACGCAAACCCCGTGCAGCCCCAGGTTCTAAGGGCGTCAGAGCCACTGCCCGACAGTGACAGCGGTCGCTGGATATTGCCTGGGATGCTGGTCGCCTCGCTGTTTGTGTGGCTTGCCACCATGGCCACCTTTTTACTGTTACCGCTAGACACCTTGCCGCTGTACTTTGTGCATCGTTACCTGGTGCTGGATGCAACCTCCTTGCTGTTTGTACTCGTTATTAACACTGTATTTCTGGGCATCGGCGTATACATGTTTTCGCGCGGACACGGCACACAGGAGCTCACACGTGACCTTCGCCAACGCGCCCTTTGGTCGTCCCTCTTCATGTTGGTGATGAACATTGGCATTCTGTCCAATCACTTGATCCTACAGTGGGCGCTGATTGAAGTCACCACGGCCTGTGCTGTGATGATGATGGTATGCGGACAGTTCAGCGCACCCAAAGCTGTCGCCTGGCGTTACATGCTCTACTCAAGCATGACCCTGGCTATAAGCTTTTTGGGGTTTATGTGCTTAAGCCAGTCAGCGCATTTGCGTGATTTGCATATCAATTTTGAGCTGGACCAGTTGGCAGGCGCACTAACCAGCGAAAGGGATCCCTGGCAACGCCTGGGACTGGCCTTCATTCTGTTCGGTCTGGGCGGCAAGCTCGGCCTGGCACCTTTGTATAGCTGGCTACCCGAAACTTATGAGGCAGCACCTACCAGTACCAGCGCCTTGCTGGCCTCAGTTCAGTTCAACATAAGTGTTGTAGCGCTGTTTCGCGTGTTGCAGGCGTTTCACGGCTTGGAGCCTGGCTTTGTTTCTCAGGAATTGATGTTGATGGGCTACGCCTCACTGGTGGTCGCGGCCATCCAGATCATGGCCGCGCACAACTACAAGCGATTGATTGCCTATGCCTGTATCAGTTCATCGGGCGTGATTGCTCTTGGTCTTTCGGTGGGCCAGGCCGCGGCCTACGGTGTGGTGCTCTACATCGTGAGTAACGCGTTTGTGAAATCCCTCCTCTTCATCACAGCTGGGCGCATGCGCTCGGTCTATGGCACCAATGACGCATCAACGCTTGCTGGCGTCATCCGCGTGCTGCCTTTTGCCGGCATGCTGTTTGCTGGTGGCATTTTTGCCCTATTGGGCTTTCCGCCCTTCGCAAGCTTTCTGGCTGAGATGTTGATACTTTCGGGCATTGTGCAGGCAGGCAATTTGCTTGCCTTTACGTTGATGTGCGTGATGCTGACCATTATTTTTGTAGCGACCGGACGCAGTATCTTTCCAATGCTCTGGGGCACTCCTCTGGCAATACGTGCGCCAATGAAGGAATCGATTCTCTCAATCGTTCCCAAGCTTGGCTTTGTGGGCGTGCTCACTATGCTGGGCACCTACACGCCGCAAGTGGTGACCCAGTTGCTCAGCGCCGTTGCACGCTCGATTGGTGGGACATGACTGGAGTAAATTCATCTCTGCTGCTGTGCGATGCGCATGAAGTTCCGCAGGCGAGCCTCACCGATTTTGCTGCGCAATGCGCGAACAAGCTGAAGGTGGGGGAGAGGCTTTTGACATTGTTTGGGCGCCCTGATACCAGCCACGAGGCGGGCGGCATTTGCACAACGGCTGTGTTCCAGTCGGCCCCAGGTTTGCCCGGTACCATGTCTGTCGTGCGCGGTCTTGCCATTGCAGGTCAGAGCTATACCGCTCTAACCAGCTGCTGTCCAGCAGCCCAAAGCCATGAGCGCGAACTGTGGGAGCAGACCGGTATCATCCCCGAAGGCCACCCTTGGCTCAAACCCATGCGCTTTGAAGGCATTCGTCAGCAGCACATGGGCGATTACCCATTTTTTAGCGTGCGCGGACAGGAGGTGCATGAGGTTGGCGTGGGGCCAATACACGCCAGCGTGATCGAGCCGGGACACTTCCGTTTCATGTGTCTTGGCGAGCAGGTACACCATCTAGAAATTCAGTTGGGTTACCAGCACCGGGGTGTGGAGTCAATGTTATTGCGCCGCCCGCCTATGTCTCTGACGCCCTTGGTGGAATCCATTTGTGGCGACTCCGCCGTGGCCTACGCTTGGAGCCACTGCGCCGCGATCGAAGCATTGGCGGGTATATCAACTGGCTTGGAGCTGGATCTGCTGCGCGGCGTGGCACTCGAATTGGAGCGCATTGCCATGCATGTGGCCTGCCTCAACGGACTAGCGACTGACATCGCCTTTTTGCAGGGCGGAGGGACCTACGGACGCTTGCGCACAGCCATCATCAACGCTACGCAGCGCATCTGTGGCAACCGGTTCGGGCGCGGCTGGCTACGCCCCGGTTCTGCGCGGGGACTGGATGCCGGGCAACGGTCCGAACTGGTCCAGACGTTAGAGGACTTCTCAAAGGACTTTGCGCAAATTAACACTTTGATGGTGACAAGTCTTAGCGTGGCAGCACGCTTCAAAAATGTCGGCGTTGTTAGCACAGTGGTGGCCCAGGAATTGGGGCTGTGCGGCCTGGTGGCGCGCGCCAGTGGTGTGGCAACTGACGCACGCGCGCAGTTGCCGGGTCGCTTGCATCAGGCCTATCCGCTGCCAACTGTGACAGAGGAGGGGGGCGACTGCTGGGCTCGCATGCGCATACGTATACGCGAAGTGGAAGCTTCGGTGCAATGGCTGCAAGGCGTGCTAAGTGAGCCCACGCTGGAGCTTGGCAGGCAACCTGCCAGACCACCAGACACCACCCCAGCACTGCGCCCGAACGCCCTGTGTGTTTCTCTCATCGAAGGTGCTCGCGGACCTGTGCTGCAGGTGCTGGAGACCGATACACAGGGCGATTTGCTGCACTACAAGGTGCAAGATCCGTCGCTTGCCAACTGGTTTGGCCTTGCCATGGCAGTGCGTGAAAACGCCATTTCGGATTTTCCGATTTGCAACAAGAGTTTTGACCTTTCCTATTGCGGAAACGATCTTTAGGCAGTGCTATGTTCCAGTCCATCTATGTACGCAAATCCCAGGGAAAGCAGTTCATTGCCGATCCCCGTCAGGCCAACCCCCCGGGGTTTCGCGGTAAGCCGGTGATTGACGTGGTGCCATGCATGCTGGATTGCCGGCGCTGCGTAGATGTTTGCCCGAGTGAGGCCATTGCCTTGAATCCGGTGCAAATTGATTTGGGGCGGTGTGTGCTGTGCGGTGACTGTGAACTGGTGTGCCCCAGCCAAAAGCTCAGTTTTAGTCCAGACTTCAGACTTGCCAGTACAAGCCGGGACGCACTAACGGTTAGCACGGCCCGACCGAACATAGACCCTATCAAGGTGTCGGCAGAATTACACAAGCGCTTCGGGCGCTCGTTGAAACTGCGTTCTGTTTCGGCAGGTGGTTGCAATGGCTGCGAGATGGAGATCAATGCGCTTGGTAACGTGAATTTCGACCTCGGCCGCTATGGCATTGACATCGTGGCATCACCGCGCCATGCAGATGCTCTAGTCTTGTCAGGCCCGATTAGCCAAAACATGGCCGGGGCGCTGCAAATGTGTTGGGATGCCATGCCGGAACCAAAAATTCTCATAGCCGCTGGCGCGTGTGCCATTTCCGGCGGTGTCTTTGCTCATAGCGAAGCATTGGACCGCAGCTTTTTGAACAACGTTGCGCCTGCCCTATATGTGCCTGGTTGTCCTGTGCACCCTTTGACCTTCATCACCGGCATCTTGGATTTGCTCGGCATCCCGAGCTAGTACCTGCAGGGTGGCTGATTTCATAAGGGCAGTAATGTGCATTTTCGGGAGCAGGTGGCCAAATCTATTGGGACGTAACCCAGGCACTGCATGCCTGACTAAACCAAGTCATCTAATTTGGCGACTGCAATCAACCAAAACTGAGGTTCCTTAAATGTCAGCGACTGGATCAGCTTTGAAACGGCAGGAGCACATAACACCGTTTATTTGTGACGATGCCAACGGCAGAGCTTTGTTCTTCACGCTGGACCACCTACAAAGCATGATGTCAATTGCATCCCCGTACGAACTTGCTGTGGACTACACCCAAACGATGATGGGTTTTGCACTGTTAAATCGCCATCCACAACATATCGGGATGATAGGTTTGGGTGGAGGGAGTCTCGCCAAGTTTTGTTACAAGCATTTCCCAGAGTCAAAAATAAGTGTTGCAGAAATCAACCCCCACGTCATTGCGCTACGGCAGAAATTTGCGATACCAGATGACGACCATCGGTTTGAGGTTCTGCAAGTTGATGGTTCAGACTTCGTTCGAACATCGAAGGGGACTATGGACATTCTGCTTGTCGACGGGTTTGACCACATTGGGCAGTCGCCACAACTTTGCACCCACCGTTTCTATACTGACTGTTATCAGGCACTGTCGGACCGAGGTCTAATGGTCGTGAATCTCGATGAAACAAACGGATTCTATAAAACCATTTTTACGAGAATTGACAGCATATTTAACGGTCATGTGGTCGCGATACAAGCAAACGATCATGGCAACGTGGTCGCTTTTGCGGCCAAAGGGCGAAATATTCAAGCTGAAAATATTCGCAATCGAATGGATAGATTTTATTCGGAGTTGAATCAGTGGTAGCTGATATGAACATTTTTTTGTACTACATACTTCAGCAATGAACACCCAGGCATCCTAATGCCGGTTCGATAGTCTCCAGCTATTTCTTGAATGCCAACGTTTTTCATAGTTCAGGCAAATCGCAAATCCAATCAGGACCAATTCCCACAGCGTCAAAATCTCCACCGTGCCCTAGCGAACGGAAAAATGTTCCAGTTATGCGTATAAATCGTTTCCAGGCACATCTACTTGGAGAGCTGAATGCTGGAAACTGTAGTCGTTATATTGCTCGTACTTTGGATCTTGGGGTTGGTGTCGTCGTACACCTTGGGTGGCTTCATCCACATTCTTTTGGTGCTCGCCGTGATTGTGGTGCTGGTGCGCGTGATTCGCGGACGCAGACCCTTCTAAACCTAGGCTTTTATGAACACGCTCAAGGTGGTCGTCAATATATTGAGCCCTTGCGTTGCGACCTTACAGCATGCTGGGTGGACGTTCGCTAACTCTAAAGCATCCGAAGTAAATATCGAACTCAACCGCTTGCAGGTAGCTTGGCATGAATAGATCGGAACTTCTTAGTGGGACTGACTCGGCCTTGTCATTAATCTCCTCGTTCAAAGCACAAACCGTGCGCGAACTCGGCAAAGACGCCCCCTAACCACGTGGCTAAAGTGGCCACCTCAGCGTTGCGCACCTTCGGTTTGGTAGTCACATTCTTGGTGACCGTCCTCATGGTGCCCATCATTTTGATTGCCCTATTCGGTTGGAATTGGCTGCGCGGTCCAATGGAGAATTTTGCCTTGCAAAAAACTGGCCGCACCCTGTCTATCCAAGGGGATTTGAGCGTCACGTTTGGCTGGCCGGTAGCACGCTTGCACGCAGCGAGTGTCAGTTTTGCCAATCCATCTTGGACGCGCGAAAAACAGATGATTGCGGCGCAGGGAGTGGATGTTGCCGTTGACCTCGTGCAAATGCTGCGGCGTCACATTGTCATTCCGGAAATGCGCTTGGATCACGCGATCGTCTTTTTGGAGCAGTCGCCTGAGGGGCGAAAGAGCTGGTTACTTGATCTCGACCAGAAAGATGAAGGGGCAAGGATCCAGATAGGGCGCGTCGCGCTGGACTATGGGAAGTTAGGGTATGAAGATTCAACCCAAAAGACCAAGCTTCAAGTACAAATATCCACCGTGCCCACCACACGTTCTCAAAACAATGTGGCGGATTTGCGATTTTCTGTACTGGGCGCTTACAAGGACCTGCCAGTTAAGGCAGAGGGGTTGGGCGGTCCGGTGCTTGCACTGAGTGATACCAAAAGACCGTATCCGCTCAAAATGGCTGCTACTGCGGGGCGTACCGGTGTTGAGCTAGAGGGGACCATTACTGACCTACTTGCACTGACTGTTGTCGATATGCATATGGCTTTGCGCGGAGAAAACCTGGAGCAACTCTATACATTGTTAGGCATAGCGTTTCCTGCAACCCGACCATATGCTATCCAAGGACATCTTGTGCATTCAGAAGCCGCCTGGCGGTATGAAAAGTTTTCCGGACACTTTGGCTCAAGTGACATTGCGGGCAGCACTACGGTCACCACCGGTAGCAAGCGCGCAGAACTTAAAGCCGAGCTTGAATCAAAACAGCTCGACTTAGAAGACCTGGGGCCGATGATTGGTCTCAGCAGCGCCAAGGTTACTACCCATGTCACGCGCGCAGAATCAAAGGTGCGCGTATTGCCTGCCTTGCCCTTCAAAGCTGATCGGTGGTCATCGGTCAATGCGGAAGTACAGTTGCGGGCCATTACTTTGCGGCGTGCCAAGGCGGTTTCCCTTGACAACCTATTGGTGCATCTGAGCCTGCAAGATTCAGTTTTGATACTCGACCCGTTCGGCTTTGGAGTGACAGGGGGTCAGATCACTTCACGCATCAAACTTGATGGACGTAGCAGTCCCATTTCGGCCCATGCTTCGGTGCGGGTCCAAAATGTGTCATTGGCAAAACTTTCACCTGCCATTGCAAGGAGCAATACCAAAATTGGACGCCTCAATGGCAATTTTGATCTCGAAGGCAGGGGTGACTCCGTTGGCAACATGCTGGCAAGTGCGAACGGCAAGGTGGTAGCACACTTGGAAGGCGGGCAGATCAGTAAGCTGTTGATGGAGAAGGTGGGTTTGCATCTATGGGAAATTCTGACTCTAAGCCTGTCGGGCGACCGCATGGTGAAATTAAGCTGTGCTGCAGCTGCATTCGACGTGACAAAAGGAAAAATGAAAACTACCGCGCTGGTGTTTGACACTGAAGTCAGCACCGTCTACGGCACCGGCAGCATTGACTTGGCACAGGAGGAATTTGACCTGGTGCTGGAGCCGAGGACTAAAAATACCAGCCCACTTGCACTGCGCAGCCCTATCTTTGTGCGTGGCAGCTTTGCCCAACCCAAAGTCGAATTTGACAAAGTGAAAGTGGCAATACGGTAATAGCTCGGCGGATACCGTTCTTGCGAAGACCTGAGGCAGGCGGCAGTATGGGCAGGAGATGCACTCCATTGGAGGTGTGCACTTAACTGGCCAGAGTGCACACCATGCAAGAGTCGAATTTATCCCCGGTCATTGCCACCAAG
>CANFIH010000045.1 GCA_947446855.1 Burkholderiales bacterium | reverse complement strand
CTGGTAGGGAACGTAGCTGGTGCTCATCCCTCCATCATCCGCATACTCAGCAAATCAGCATCGGGGGTTTCCCTTCTGCCGCCCAGACTCCTAGGGTGCAACCCTTGTTTGTGCACATTTAAGTGCACAAACGCAACGCGCAGGCCATTGAATCGTGCGCAAGGCCGCATTAGTCGTGTGGGCCCTGGTGAAGTGCATAAAATCGATGCATGACTACTACCCATTTCGGCTTTGAATCCGTTGATGAAACGGAAAAGGCACGCAAAGTGCGCGGCGTTTTTGACTCTGTCGCACCCAAATATGACCTGATGAACGACCTCATGTCCATGGGCTTGCACCGTGCATGGAAGGCTTACACCCTGATGGTTGCCAACCTCAAGGAAGGGGATCGTGCGCTGGACATTGCCGGCGGCACCGGCGACCTGGCCATGGCGTTCTCCAAGAAGGTGGGCGCCAGCGGACAGGTGGTGCACACCGATATCAACGAAGCCATGCTCAGCACCGGTCGCAACCGCCTGCTCGATGCCGGCATTGCCTTGCCCACCCTGGTGTGCGACGCTGAGAAGCTGCCTTTTGCCAGCAATTATTTTGATCTGGTCAGCGTCGCCTTCGGCCTGCGCAACATGACACACAAGGACGTGGCGCTGGCCGAGATGAACCGCGTGCTCAAGCCCGGCGGCAAGTTGCTGGTGCTGGAGTTCTCCAAAGTGGCGGCGCCGCTGGAGAAAGCGTATGACTGGTACTCCTTCAAAGTGCTGCCGCGCCTGGGCAAGTTGGTGGCGGGTGACGACGCCAGCTACCGCTACCTGGCTGAGTCCATCCGCATGCACCCCGGCCAGCAGGAGCTAAAAGCCATGATGCACAAAGGTGGTTTCGGCCATGTGGACTACCACAACCTCACCGGCGGTGTGGCCGCGTTGCATGTTGGAATCAAGTGCTAAGCCAGGTTTATTGGGAGCAATCATGAAGTGGTCTGTGGTGGTTTTGACGTTGGCGATGGCACTGGGCGGTATGAACGCCGAGGCTGCCAAGCGCATGGGCGGCGGCATGTCGTTCGGTAAACAGTCCAGCAATGTGACCCAGCGGGGCACCGCGCCGGCCGCACCTGCGGCCCCGGCGCAAGGTGTGAACAATGCGGCCAAGCCGGCTCCAATGGCTGCACCGGTGCCCGCTCCGGCGCGCCGTCCCTGGGGTGCCATGTTGGGCGGCTTGGCCGCTGGTTTGGGCTTGGCCTGGCTGGCCCATTCGCTGGGCATGGGTGAAGCCTTCGGTCAGATCCTGCTGTTTGGCATGCTGGCGATGGGCGTGATGATGCTGATTGGCTTTTTCATGCGCAAACGCAGCGCGGTCGCAGGCCCGCAAGACAGTCCATTTGCATTCCAGGGCGCCGGGCGCGCCTCTATGCCGGCGGCTGAGTCTTACCGGCCGGAAAACGTCGGCAACGACGCCTCGGCCCGACCGTTTGAACGCAGTGGCCTGTCACCGGTGGACGGCACCGGTGGCTCCATGATCGGCTCGGCACTGATGGGCTCCCAGACCTGGGGCGTGCCCGCCGGTTTTGATAGCGAAGGCTTTCTGCGCGCTGCCAAGAGCAACTTTGTGACACTGCAAGCGGCCTGGGATCGTTCGGACATTCCAGCCCTGCGCGCCATGATGACCGATTCCATGCTGGGTGAAATCCGCAACCAGCTGGCCGAGCGTGAGGCCCACACCGGAACGGCACCCAACAGCACCGAAGTGGTGATGATCGAAGCCCACCTGCTCGGCATTGAGGAGCTGGCCGACGAATACATGGCCAGCGTCGAGTTCTCCGGCATGATCCGCGAAGAACCCTCGGCCGGCCCCAGCCCTTTCCGTGAAGTTTGGAATATGACCAAACCCAAGAGCGGTGGCACGGGCTGGCTGGTGGCTGGCGTGCAAGCGCTGCAATAAGCCAATCGAGCGGGAAAGAGGCCACACGCCGTGGGCAATCTGTAGGGCGTGGCTGATAATGGGGGCTATGGCAACACAGTCCCCTTTTTCTTTTCTGGAAGACTTTTTTCAAAAGCTTCCCATCCCCACACCACCGGCCTGGATGGTCCACGAAACCCACCATAAATGCGTCTTGGTGCTAAACCACGTGCTGATGCAGGAGCCTCAGGCCATGCAGCGTCTGGTGCGCCAATCAGGACGGGTTGTTCTGACGCAGTGGCGTAGCTTCACTTTCAAGCTGCTGGTCACGCCTGCTGGCTTGCTGGACCTGGCAGAGGAGGGCGCCACGCCCGATTTGACGCTGGTGTTGACCGAAGAATCCCCGTTCTCCCTGGCGCAAGGTGTGATGCAGGGTGCCAAGCCCCCGGTGCGTATTGAAGGCGATGTGCAACTCGCTGCAGAAGTCAACTGGTTGGCCGACAACGTGCGCTGGGACGCGGAAGAAGACCTGTCGCGCCTGATCGGTGACGCGCCTGCGCATATGCTGGCGCAGGGTGCACGCACGGTGTCGGGTGGCTTGCGCGATTTTCTCGGAAAAAGGGGCAATGACAAGGCTGCTGACGACACACGCACTGGCAACGCTGCATGAGTCGGCTGTTTCGCGGCTTGTATATCGTCTGGATCGCCCTGCGTTTCGGACTGGACGAACTGGTGCTCTCCAGCTTCCAGAAGCCCTGGTTGCACTGGATTGCCCGTGTCGTGTCGATCGGGCGCCGCCACGAGCCGCGCGGTCAACGTCTGCGCGAGGCGCTGGAATGCCTGGGCCCGATTTTTGTCAAGTTCGGACAGGTGCTCTCGACCCGCCGCGATTTGATGCCGGTAGACATTGCGGACGAGTTGGCCCGGCTGCAGGATCAGGTTCCGCCGTTTCCGGCCGCACAGGCCGTGGCCATCATCGAGCGTGCCTTGCGCCGCCCCCTGAAAGACATCTTCGTCTCCTTTGACCAAGAACCCATTGCCAGTGCCTCGATTGCACAGGTGCACTTTGCCGTGATCAAAGATCGCAGCGGCCGTGCGCGCGATGTCGCGGTCAAGGTGCTGCGCCCAGGCATGTTGTCCACGATTGACAAGGATCTGAGCCTGATGCGCATGATGGCCGGCTGGGTCGATGACCTGTCCGCCGATGGCAAGCGCCTGAAGCCGCGCGAGGTGGTGGCCGAGTTTGACAAGTATCTGCATGACGAGTTGGACCTGATCCGCGAAGCCTCCAGTGCAGCGCAACTGCGCCGCAATATGGAGGACCTGCAACTGGTGCTGATCCCCGAAATGCTGTGGGATTTTTGTACCACCGAGGTGCTGGTGATGGAACGCATGGTGGGTGTGCCCATCAGCCAGGTAGAGCGCCTGCGTGCAGCCGGCGTAGACATCAAAAAACTGGCGCGCGACGGTGTGACCCTGTTCTTTACCCAGGTGTTCCGCGACGGCTTTTTTCACGCCGACATGCACCCCGGCAACATCCAGGTCAGCCTGGATCCGAAGACCTTCGGGCGTTATATCTCGCTGGACTTCGGCATCGTGGGCACGCTCACCGAAGTCGACAAGGAGTACCTGGCACAGAACTTTGTGGCTTTTTTCCGGCGCGATTACAAACGCGTGGCCGAGTTGCATATCGAATCCGGCTGGGTACCTGCGAACACCCGCGTGGATGAGCTTGAGGCTGCTGTGCGTGCGGTCTGCGAACCGTACTTTGACCGGCCCCTCAAGGAAATTTCGCTGGGCCTGTTGTTGATGCGCCTGTTCCAGATGTCGCGCCGCTTTCAGGTCGAGATTCAGCCACAGCTGGTGCTGCTGCAAAAAACCTTGCTCAATATTGAAGGCCTGGGCCGCGAACTCGATCCCGAGCTGGACCTGTGGTCCACCGCCAAGCCATTTTTAGAAAAGTGGATGCTGGGGCAGGTGGGGCCACAGAAATTCTTTGAACAGCTCAAGGCCCAGGCGCCGCACTATGCCAAGCTGCTGCCCGAGCTGCCCACCCTGGTGCACAGTTTTCTCAAGCGTGGCCACGAAGCGTCCGGTTCCGACAAGCTGGTGGCCGAGCTGTTGCTGGAGCAAAAGCGCACCAACCGCATGCTGCAATGGTTGCTGGGTCTGGGAATTGGATTTGCCATTGGTGCGGTGCTGATGCTGGTCTGGATGCGCCTTCGGCATTTTTAGGCAGCCCTATAATTGAAGGCTTTGCAACCTGCTGTCAGAGCCTTCAATCCATGCCTATATACGCTTACAAATGCGAGTCCTGCGGGTTTGCCAAGGACGTTTTGCAAAAAATCTCCGATCCCGTGCTGACGGATTGCCCGAGCTGTGCCCAGCCCAGCTTCAAGAAGCAGCTCACGGCTGCGGGCTTTCAACTCAAAGGTACCGGCTGGTATGCCACGGATTTCAAGGGTTCCGGCGCTGCGCCCAGCACAGCCGTCGCACCGGCTGTAGGGGAGTCAGCTCCGGCTGCAGCCAGCGCTGCACCTGCCAGCGCCACCAAGGCTGAAACTGCAGCGCCTGCTGCCCCTGCGGCAGCCAAGCCAGCTGCGGCAGCCTGATACTCACCACCTACCGGAGTCGCCGTGCCCTTCAAAAAATACCTGCTCGCCGGCCTGATGGTCTGGCTGCCATTGGCCATCACCTTGTGGGTGCTGCTGTGGCTGGTGGGTACGCTGGACGCCGTGTTCTTTGGTCTGCTGTCCATGTTGGCGGCGGTGACGCCGACCGACCTGGCGCCACTGATTGAGCGCCTGCACCACATTCCGGGATTGGGCGTACTGCTGGTGGCGGCGGCTTTGCTGCTCACCGGCGCGCTGGTGGCCAACGTGGCCGGGCGCTGGTGGCTGCGCCAATGGGACCGTTTGTTTACCAACATTCCCATCGTCAAGTCGATCTACAACAGCGTCAAGAAGGTGTCCGACACGCTGTTTTCCAGCAATGGCAATGCTTTTCGCACCGCCATGCTGGTGCAATACCCGCGTGCCGGCAGTTGGACCATCGCCTTTCAGACCGGCGTGCCCGGCGGCGAGGTGCAAAAGCACCTGGGTGCGGATCTGGTCAGTGTGTATGTGCCCACCACGCCCAACCCGACCAGTGGTTTCTTTTTGATGCTGCCGCGCTCCGAGGTGATTGAGCTGGAGATGAGCGTGGATGAAGCGTTGACCTATGTGATTTCCATGGGCTCGGTGGCGCCGGCAGCGCATGTGCATGCGCCGGTTCACTCCCAGGCAATTTCCAAATAATTTTTACCCAACCAGCTGCCGAAAGTGCAGTGTTTAGAAAGCAAGCTATGGCCATGCGTTCCCACTATTGCGGTCTTGTGACCGAAGCCCTGTTGGGCCAAACCGTTACCCTGTGCGGTTGGGTCAACCGCCGCCGTGACCACGGTGGCGTGATCTTTGTCGATCTGCGCGACCGCGAAGGCTATGTGCAGGTGGTATGCGACCCCGACCGTGCCGACATGTTCAAGGTGGCTGAAGACGTGCGCAACGAGTTTTGTGTTCAGATCAAGGGCCTGGTGCGTGCGCGCCCCGAAGGTACGGTCAACGACAATCTCAAGAGCGGCAAGATCGAAGTGCTGTGCCACGAGTTCACCGTGCTCAACCCGTCCGTCACGCCCCCGTTCCAGCTGGACGACGACAACCTGTCGGAAACGACCCGCCTGACGCACCGTGTGCTGGACCTGCGCCGCCCTTACATGCAGAACAACCTGATGCTGCGCTACCGCGTGGCCATGGAAGTGCGCAAGTTCCTGGATTCCAACGGTTTCGTGGACATCGAAACCCCGATGCTGACCAAGAGCACGCCCGAAGGCGCGCGCGATTACCTGGTGCCCAGCCGCGTGCATGACGGCCATTTCTTTGCCCTGCCGCAATCCCCCCAGCTGTTCAAGCAGCTGCTGATGGTGGCCGGCTTTGACCGTTACTACCAGATCACCAAATGCTTCCGCGACGAAGACCTGCGTGCCGACCGCCAGCCCGAGTTCACCCAGATCGATATCGAAACCTCCTTCCTGAGCGAAGAAGACATCCGCGCGATGTTCCAGGGCATGATCACCACGGTGTTCAAGAACACCATCGGTGTGGATTTGGGCGAGTTCCCCGTCATGACCTACCAGGACGCCGCGCGCCTGTATGGCTCCGACAAGCCTGATCTGCGCGTGAACCTGGAATTCACCGAAGTGACCGATGTAATGGCCGATGTGGACTTCAAGGTGTTCTCGGGTGCTGCCACCATGAAGGGTGGCCGTGTGGTGGCCCTGCGCGTGCCCGGCGGCTCCAAAGAAGGCGGCGGTATCAGCCGTGGCGAGATCGACGCCTACACCGAGTTCGTCAAGATTTACGGCGCCAAGGGCCTGGCCTACATCCGCGTCAACGACATCACCAAGGGCCGCGATGGCCTGCAAAGCCCCATCGTCAAGAACCTGCACGACAAGGCGCTGGCCGAGGTGCTGGCGCGCAGTGGCGCACAAAACGGCGATCTGATTTTCTTTGGTGCGGACAAGGAAAAGATCGTGAATGACGCCATCGGCGCCCTGCGTCTCAAGATCGGCCACAGCGAGTTCGGCAAGAAGAACGGCCTGTTCACCGCCGGTTGGCGTCCGATGTGGGTGGTCGACTTCCCGATGTTTGAGTACGACGAGGAAAACGCGCGCTACAGCGCCGTGCACCATCCCTTTACCGCGCCCAAGGAAGGGCACGAAGACTGGATGGTCACCGCCCCCGAGAAATGCATCTCGCAGGGCTACGACATGGTCTTGAACGGCTGGGAAATGGGTGGCGGTTCGGTCCGTATTCACCGCGCCGATGTGCAGCAGAAAGTGTTCGATGCCCTCAAGATCACGCCCGAAGAAGCGCAGCTCAAGTTCGGCTTCCTGCTCGACGCGCTGCAATACGGTGCGCCCCCGCACGGTGGCCTGGCCTTTGGCCTGGACCGTATCGTCACCATGATGACCGGCGCCGAATCGATCCGTGATGTGATTGCGTTCCCCAAGACCCAACGCGCCCAGTGTTTGCTGACGCAGGCACCCAGCCCGGTCGATGAGAAGCAGTTGCGCGAGTTGCACATTCGTCTGCGCAACGTGGACCTGGCCAAACCTGCCTGATCCTGCGGTAGTGCACAATGAAAGGGCGCTTTTTCAGCGCCCTTTTTTATGGACAAACCCTTCAAGATCCCGCAGTCTGTTCTGGTCGTGATTTACACCCCGGCGCTGGAGGTGTTGTTGATACGGCGCGCCGATACGCAGGACACCGAGTTCTGGCAATCGGTCACCGGTAGCAAGGATGATGAGGCGCATAGCTTTGAGGAAACAGCCATCCGCGAGGTGCAGGAGGAAACTGGCATCGATTGCGCAGCGGGCCTCCCATTGAATGCCGGCCTGCAGGATTGGCATCTGGAAAATGTCTACGATATTTACGCACGCTGGTTGCATCGCTATGCCCCCGGCACCGTACTCAATACCGAGCGGGTATTCGGGCTGCAGGTGCCACAGGGCACCCCGGTGACACTGAGCCCGCGCGAGCACACGGCGTACCAGTGGCTGCCCTACCAGCAGGCAGCCCTGCAGTGTTTTTCCCCGTCCAATGCCGAGGCCATTCTGCTGTTGCCACGCTTTGCCGCCGCGCAGCGCGCGGGAGTGGTGGCATGACGCGGATCCGGGTGGCCACTTACAACATCCACAAGGGTGTGCAGGGCCTGGGGCCGAATCGGCGCCTGGAAATCCACAACCTGGCGCAGGCCGTGCAGGAGTTTGAGGCGGACATCGTCTGCCTGCAGGAGGTGCGCAAACTCAACCGGGGCGAGGCGTCCTTTTTCAAGCACTGGCCCGAGCAACCCCAAGCCGATTTTTTGGCACCGGAAGGCTACCAGGCCGTGTACCGTACCAACGCCATCACACGCCACGGTGAACACGGCAACGCCATGCTGTCGCGCTGGCCGGTGCTGAGGCACCAGCATGAGGATATGTCGGACCATCGCTTTGAGCAGCGCGGCCTGCTGCACTCCGAGGTTCGGATCAATGACCTCGCCCTGCATGTGGTGGTGGTACATCTGGGGCTGATTCGCGCCAGTCGGGTGCGCCAACTGGAGCAACTGGCGCAGTTCATTGCGCGGGAAATTCCGGCGCAGGCCCCTCTGATCGTCGCCGGTGATTTCAACGATTGGGGTGCGCTCCTGTCCAATCCCCTGGCCCGCGTGGGCCTGCGGACCAGTTCGACCGTGCAGATATCCACCTTCCCCGCACGTTTGCCGCTGGTGCAGTTTGACCATGTGTATGTGCGTGGTCTGATCCCGCTGTCACAACAGGTGCCGCGCGGGCGGTCGTGGTGGCGCATGTCGGATCATTTGCCCTTGCTGACTGAGTTCGAGTTCGCGCCGCAGAAGGTTTGACGTGTTGCACCTGCGCTCCGGCCACCGTGTGCAACTGCTCTGTTCCGGGCAGGCATTTTTCCCGGCCCTGGTGGCCGCGGTAGATGCAGCAGGCCGGGAGGTGCGGCTGGAAACCTATATTTTTCACGACGATGTGGCCGGCGAAGCGGTACTCGGCGCTCTGGAGCGCGCCGCTTTGCGTGGTGTGATGGTGTATCTGGTGGTGGATGGCATCGGCACACCCCAACTGCCCCAGCGCTGGGTCGGGCGGCTGCAGCGCAGCGGCGTGCAGTGGCAGCAATTCCTTCCATTGGGCTCCTTCGGGCTGTTCATTCCCGGGCGCTGGCGCCGGCTGCACCGCAAACTCTGCGTGGTCGACGGGGCGACCGCGTTTTGCGGCGGCATCAATGTGATGGACGATTTTTTTGAGCTGAACCACGGCATGCAAGAGTCGCCGCGTCTGGACTTTGCCGTGCAGGTACAGGGGCCATTGGTGGCCGATGCCGGCAGCGCCATGGAGCGGTTCTGGAGCCGGTTGCAGGCGACACGCAAACTGGAGCAGGGCCAGTTTCAGGAGGTGCGGCGCGCACTGGAACACTTGCTGACAGCGCCCCAGCCCCTGCCGGTTGCGCTGCCCCCGGATGGCGCGGCGGACATGCGGGCGGCCTTGCTGCTGCGTGACAATCTGCGCAACCGCCGGCGGATCGAGCGGGCTTACCGCCAGGCCATTGCCCATGCCCGCAGCGAGGTGCTGATTGCCAATGCCTATTTTTTGCCGGGCATCAAGCTGCGTCGCGCGCTGGTTCACGCCGTGCAGCGGGGGGTGCGCGTGCGTCTGCTGCTGCAGGGGCGCTACGAGTTCTTTATGCAGTACCACGCGGCCAAGCCGTTTTACGGCGCATTGCTGGATGCCGGGGTGGAAATTTACGAGTACCAGGCGGGCTTTTTGCACGCCAAGGTGGCCGTGATCGACGGCAAGTGGGCCACGGTAGGCTCGTCCAACCTGGATCCCTTGAGCTTGCTGCTGGCGCGCGAGGCCAATGTGGTGGTGGACGACAGTGCCTTTGCGCAAACCCTGCTGGAGCCGCTCAACACGGCGATCCGCGAACACAGCCTGCAACTGGAGAAAACGCAGTTTGCCCATCGTCCCTTGTGGCAGCGGTTGAAGGACCGGCTGGCCTACAGCGTGATGCGGATGACCCTGTTTTTGAGTGGGAATGACTATTAAATTGATAGCGGAAAGTCCTGTGTTTTTGGGCTGTTCAGCCCTATAACCCTATTGGGGAAAGGCTGGTAACATCATTCCATGTTAATGAAAATGCAGAGCAGCATGAACCCAAACGATGCCGACGAGGGGACTCCGGTTTCCGTCAAAATCCGCGAGCGTATCCTGGCTTCGCGCAAGCGTTTTAACGCCAACGACAACATCGCACAGTTCATTGAGCCCGGTGAACTGGAGTTGCTGCTCGACGAGGTCGAAGAAAAAATGAAGGGCGTGCTCAGCAGCCTGGTAATCGACACCGAAAACGACCACAACACCGACAAGACCGCCCGCCGCGTGGCCAAGATGTATGTGCAGGAGGTGTTCAAGGGCCGCTACGTGGCTGCGCCTGCTATTACCGAGTTCCCCAATGCCGAGCATCTGAACGAACTGATGATCGTCGGCCCCATCACGGTACGCAGTGCCTGCAGCCACCATTTTTGCCCGGTCATCGGCAAGATATGGATTGGCGTGCTGCCCAATGAACACACCAATGTGATCGGCTTGTCCAAGTACGCGCGGCTGGCAGAGTGGATCATGGGCCGCCCGCAAATTCAGGAAGAGGCGGTGGTGCAACTGGCCGACCTGATTCAGGAAAAAACCCAGCCCGATGGCCTGGCTATCGTGATGGAAGCCAGCCACTACTGCATGTCCTGGCGCGGAGTGAAGGATATGGACAGCAAGATGATCAATTCGGTCATGCGCGGAGCCTTCCTCAAAAACCCCGATTTGCGGCGTGAATTCCTGTCACTGATCCCCCGGAAAGGTTAAGCCATGTTGGTTCGTTTGTTATATGCCAGCCGCGCCATTGATCCTTCCTGCAGCGCGGTGGATGAAATTTTGGGGGAGTGCCGCCATTTCAATCCGATCAGCGGCATCACCGGAATTCTTTGCTACGGTGGCGGAATTTTTCTGCAGGCTATCGAAGGGGGCCGCCTGGCGGTCAGTGATCTGTATTCCCACATTCAGCGCGACCCACGCCACAAGGATGTGGTGCTGCTGCATTACGAAGAAATTTCCGAGCGTCGCTTTGGCGGCTGGACCATGGGTCAGGTCAACATGTCCAAGGTCAATACCAGCATCCTGCTGAAATACGCTGAGAAAGCCGAATTGGACCCCTACGCGGTCTCCGGGCGGGTGTCTCTGGCCCTGCTGGAAGAACTGATGGCCACAGCCTCCATCATCGGTCGCGCCTGAACCCTTAGATGCCCTTATCGGCCCTGGCCCTGGTTGTCCTGGCGGGCCTGATCCACGCATGCTGGAACATCGCGGCCAAGAAGGCCGATGGCGATGTGCGCTTCGCTTTTTTCATTGCCTTTTTTACTGTTCTGGTGTGGGCCCCGGTGGGCTTGTGCCTCGGCTGGCAGCAGCTGCCCACCTGGCGTGCTGAAGACTGGGCTTGTGTAGGTGCCAGCGGGACCATCCATGTGCTGTATTTCATTGTCCTGCTGCGCGGCTACCGCAAGGCGGACCTGACGGTGGTTTATCCGATGGCACGCGGCTCCGGTCCGCTGATCTCCTCCATGGCCGCCATCGCATTGTTTGGCGAGCGCATTTCTACCCTGGGTTTTGGTGGCATTGCCGCCGTGGCCTTGGGCGTATTTCTTATCGCCGGCGGGCCTGGCATCTGGCGCAATCCGCTGGACCCGCAACGGCGCGGGCGCCTGCACAAGGGTATGCAATACGGCCTGTTGACCGGTCTGGCGATTGCCAGTTACACGCTGGTGGATGGTTACTCGGTCAAGGTCTTGCTGCTATCGCCCATTCTGATGTTCTATGTGGCCTGCTGCTTCCAGGCACTGCTGTTGACCCCGGCCTTGCGGGATCGCAAGCGCGCCGTACAGCATTGGCAACGGCAGTGGAAATACGCCTTGTTAGTGGGGGCTGCCAGCCCGGTTTCCTATGTCATGGTTTTGTACGCCTTGCAAATTGCGCCCCTGAGCCATGTGGCTCCGGCGCGCGAGGTCTCCATGCTGTTTGCCGCGCTGTTGGGCGGTCACCTGCTGGGTGAGGGAGACCGACTGGCGCGGTTGGCCGGCGCGGTCTGTATCGGCCTGGGTGTGATCGCCCTGTCCTGGGGCTAGTCTGGCATGACGCAGTTGCTAGGTTGTGACTTCTCCAGCAGTCCGTCTAAACGCAAGCCGATTGTCGTGGCCTGGGGCTTTGCGCGTGCCGGCCGCGTGCAGCTCGAGCGCCTGGAGTGTCTGCAAAGCCTGGAAGACTTCGAAGCCTGCCTCGCGCGAGATGGTGCCTGGATTGGTGGCTTTGATCTGCCGTTCGGCCTGCCGCGCGAGCTCGTTGAGACACTGTCCTGGCCTGTCGATTGGGAAGCCTGCATACGCCACTACGCTGGCTTGAGCCGTGCCGACATTCGCGAGCGCTTTGCCGCTTTTTGCAATGCGCGCCCGCCAGGAGGCAAATTTGCCCACCGTGCGACGGACCTGCCGGCCCAGAGCAGCCCGTCCATGAAGTGGGTCAATCCGCCGGTAGCCTATATGCTGCATGCCGGGGTGCCCCGTCTGCTGGACGCCGGCGTTTATTTGCCCGGTCTGCAGCCCGCCTTACGGGCCCAGGCCAAGGTGGCTGTGGAAGCCTATCCGGGCCTGCTGGCGCGCGAGCTGCTGGGCTCACGCAGCTACAAGAGCGACGAGCGTGCCAAGCAGACGCCCGAGCGGCTGATTGCACGCAAGGACCTACTGATGGCACTGGAATTGGGCCGTACGCGGCTCGGCCTGCGCCTCAAGCTCAGCCATGCCCAGCATGATGCGTTGGTGGCAGATGCCAGCGGCGACAGCCTGGACGCCGTGTTGTGCCTGCTACAGGCAGCCTGGTCGCAGCAACAGCACGCCGATGGCGCACCTCTGTATGGCCTGCCATCCGACATGGACCCGCTGGAGGGCTGGATTGTCAGCGCCTGAAGCAGGCGATCGGCCATCCTGGAGGCAGCGCAGCACACGCAGTGGCCAGCGTGGGCCACCTATTTCAGATGCGCGGAATGACGGTTTCTTCGATTTTCTGGGCCAGCTGCGTGATGGCCAGTGAGGCCGGGCAACCCGGCGCGCTTTGCACCAGCAACTGTCTGCGCATCACCGCCTGGCGCACGGAGAGATCCGCCGGAATGTCCCCCATATGCACCAGCTTGATGGGGCGCCCGGGTTCGGTGGTAACGAAGCGGTCCAGCACCTGTTGCAGTTGCACCGTGATGGCACGACCATCGCCCAGGCGGGCCGTCTGGTTGATCACCATGCGGATGATCTGGCGTTTTTGTTGCCCCACCAGCACTTTGATGGTCGCATAGGCATCGGTCAACGAGGTTGGCTCTGGTGTGGCCACCACAATGACTTCAGAAGCCAGTGACACGGCAAACAGCACCACGTCGGAAATGCCGGCTCCCGTATCCAGCAACACAATGTCGTAACGCGGCACCAGGCCGGACATGATGTTGATGAATTCATTGCGCACCTCAGGCGTCAGGCGGGAATACTCCACCATGCCAGAGCCTGCCAGCAAGACCGAAAAGCCGCCCGGCGCCTTGACGATGGCGTCCTCCAACTTGGCCTTGCCCTGGAACACATCGTGCAGGGTGACCTTGGGGTAGAGATTGAGCACCACGTCCAGATTGGCCAGCCCCAGATCGGCGTCCAGCACCAGCACGCGCAAACCGCGCTTGGCCAGTGCGGCGGCCAGATTGGCTGACACAAAGGTCTTGCCCACACCGCCCTTGCCGCTGGTTACCGCCACGACTTTGCCTAGCGGTTTGAGCGGGACGTCGTGGACTTTTTCAGCCCCTTCCGGTGGATTTTCTACATCTGACATCAATTAACCCTCTGTCTTGCACCGGTGGCCGTGGCATCACCCGATACAGACTCAATCCAAGCCGGTTCACCCAGCGCCAAATGCCCGAACAACATGTTTTTTTCTTCGGCGCTGACAAATATCTCCTGTTGCGTGTCCAGCGACACGCGGTTGCGGCCTTCACGTTTGGCGCGGTACAACTGCACATCGGCGCGTTCGGTCCAGAGTGCGGCGGTCGAGCGCACCCACTCCGGTGCATAAGCCCCTCCAATACTGACCGTGATATGCAGCACCTTGCCCGATGCCAGCGTGACCGGCATGTTCTGGATGGTCTGGCGAATCCGCTCGGCCACCGTGCCACCAAAAAAGGGCGGACAGTTGGGCAGCACCACAGCGAACTCTTCGCCACCGTAACGCGCTACCGTATCCATGGGGCGCACACAACCGGCCAGCGCTTCTGCCACGGCCTGTAGCACCTGGTCTCCAGCCAGATGGCCATGGCTGTCGTTGACATGTTTGAACAGATCAATGTCGACCATCAACAGAAGGGCAGGTTCTCCTGAGCGCGCCACCATGTCGGTGGTGCGGTCCAGCTCGGAGCAGAACTGGCGCCGGTTGGCCAGACCGGTCAGCGGGTCTTTCAGGGAGAGTTCACACAGACCATCGATCATCGCCTGCAGATAGGCCGTTGCGGAGCCGGATGGGTCGGGCAGTGTCAGCAAACCGTCGCGATTCAAAAGCGCCTTGGCGTCGTTAAGGCGTAATTGATCCAAGGCGACGAGGGATGCTGGTGTAGGTGATGCCACTGATGGTTTCTTAAAACGCTAATGAAAGTCTAACAGCATGCCTGGCCGCTATGGCGACTTTATCGCGCTGCCACCACGGTGGCGGCGCCGGTCGGGCGCACGCCGCAGACCGGGCACTTGTCGTTGCGCGGCATGCGGATTTCGTTCCACTCCATGGCGCGGCCGTCCAGCATGAGCAGTCGTCCGTTGAGCCCGCGTCCGGCTCCTATGACCAGCTTGAGCGCCTCGGCCGCCTGCATGGAGCCAATGATGCCGACCAGGGGTGCAAACACCCCCATGGTGGAGCAACGTACTTCTTCGACGGTGGCCTCGCAAGGGAAGGTGCAGGCATAGCAGGGTGCATCGGCCATGCGCGTGTCGTAGACGCTGATTTGCCCATCGAACCCAATGGCTGCGCCGGAAACCAGGGGCTTGCCGTGTTTGACGCAGGCGGCGTTGACCGCATGCCGGGTCTGGAAGTTGTCGCAGCAGTCCAGCACCACATCGGCGTCCTGCACCAGCCTGTCCAATGTTGCACCGTCAGCCCGCACTTGCAGGGCATGGACCTGCACCAAGGGGTTGATTGCATGCAGTGTTTGTTGGAGTGAGGCTACCTTGGGCTGCCCAACGGAGTCGGTGCGGTGCGCGATCTGGCGCTGCAGGTTGGTCAGGTCCACGGTGTCGTGGTCGGTGATGGTGATGGTGCCGACACCGGCCGCGGCCAGGTACATGGCTACCGGGGAGCCCAGGCCCCCCGCGCCAATGACCAGCGCATGGGTGGCAAGAATCTTCTCCTGCCCCTCAATGCCTATTTCGTCCAGCAGGATATGGCGCGAGTAGCGCAGCAGCTCTTGGTCCTGCATGGCGCTGTCGCTACTCTTCTTTCTTTTCTTCCTTGCGCTCCACAAGGGTTTTACTCACCAGAACCGGCTTGCCCTTGAGCTGGTTGATGGCCTGCATCAGCTGGAAGTCTTTTTCCGAGCCGAATTCGGGCGCCTTGCGTTCGCTCGGCGGCTTGCGTGATTCTTCTTCCAGCCGTTTGATGGCTTCATCGCGCAGCTTTTCACGCTCCGGGTCTTTCTTCTCTTCACCCTGGCCACTGGTCAGGTGCTTGTCGTAGTCAGACTCGCGCATGCGCAGCACCGCGTAGGGGCTGCCTTCGGCGGTTTCATCCACCATGACGTCTGGCACGATGCCCTTGGCCTGGATCGATCGGCCGCTGGGCGTGTAGTAGCGCGAGGTCGTGATCTTCAGCCCGGTGTCCGGGCCGAGTGCGCGGAAGGTCTGCACCGAACCCTTGCCAAAGGTCTGGCTGCCCATCAGCGTGGCGCGTTTGTGGTCCTGCAGGGCGCCAGCCACGATTTCACTGGCAGAGGCAGAGCCTTCGTTAACCAACACGATCAGAGGCACTTTTTTCAAATCCTTGGGCAGGCTTTTGATGGACTCGGCACCGGGCACGCCACGGAAATCTTCCAGGCTGGCCTTGAGCGTTTGCTTGCTCTCCGAGGTCTGTCCGTTGGTGGACACCACCGTCACGTCATCCGGCAAAAAGGCGGCTGAGATGGCAACGGCCGCGTTCAGCAGGCCGCCCGGGTCGTTGCGCAAGTCCAGCACAAAGCCCTTGATCTTCGGGTCCTGGTGGTAGATTTCATTCACCTTTTTGACGAAGTCGTCCACCGTGCGTTCCTGAAACTGGTTCAGACGCACCCATGCATAGCCCGGCTCGATCAACTTGCCGCGCACCGATTGCTGCTTGATTTCCTCGCGGATGATCGTCACCGGGAAGGTGCGGTTTTCGTCCTTGCGGTAAATCGTGAGCAGCACCTTGGTGGCGGGTTCACCGCGCATGCGCTTGACCGCTTCATTCAAGGTCAGGCCCTTGACAGCGGTCTCGTCGATTTTGGTGATCAGGTCGTTGGGCTTGAGGCCGGCACGGTAGGCCGGCGAGCCCTCAATGGGCGACACCACTTTGACCAGGCCATCTTCCTGGGTGATTTCAATGCCGACACCGACGAACTTGCCGGAGGTGCCTTCCTTGAATTCCTTGAAAGACTTCTTGTCAAAGTACTGGGAGTGCGGGTCCAGGCTGGACACCATGCCGGAGATGGCGTCGGTGATCAGCTTCTTCTCGTCCACCGGCTCCACATAGTCGCTCTTGATCATGCCAAACACCGCGGCCAACTGCTGCAATTCTTCCAGCGGCAAGGGCGCCAGCGCGCTGCGCGCCACCGTTTGCAGCGACACAGTGGTCAATGCACCTGCAAGTGCACCGACTGCAATCCATCCGGTAATTTTCAATTTTTGACCCATATTTATTCCTGTCTCGCCTCAATATACACCGGCAGAGTCCTATGGACATGGCGTGGCCAATTGCCCATGGTGATTCGGGTCTTTTCTTTGCGCAAGCTTTACCTGGATGGATTCGCCGTGGCAAACGGGTACGGTCGTATGCATGGCAAGGGGGCTTGAGAATCAGGGCTCAATTGCCCGCTCAAAAAAATAGACCGGCCCGTCATTCTAAAATGGGCGGTTAAGTCTTTCGCCGTTGCGGGAGTACGAACTAGGAACAAAGTAGAAATTTATGAGCTTTATCGTTAATAACTGGATGTTGATCGCCATTGCCCTGGTCTCCGGCAGCTTGCTGCTGTGGCCTGTTGTCCAGGGGGCGGCCACTGCGGGGCTCACACCGGCAACTGCAGTGCAAATGATCAACCGCGAAAAAGCCGTGGTGGTGGATGTGTGCGAAACCAATGAGTTTGCTGCCGGCCATGTCACCGGTGCCAAGAATATTCCCCTGGGCGAGTTGGAAGCCAAGTTGGGCACGGCCGTGAAAAACAAGACGCTGCCGCTGATTCTGGTGTGCCAGTCCGGTGCCCGTTCCGGTCGTGCCGTGGCGATTGCCAAAAAGCTGGGCTACGAGCAGGCGCAAAGCCTGGGCGGCGGTCTGGCGGCCTGGAAGGCTGCCAATCTGCCGGTTGAAAAGTCCTGATTTCCAGCCCTTAAGGAGCACGCCATGCAAGTCGTCAAGATGTACACCACCGCCGTCTGCCCCTACTGCGTGCAGGCCAAACGCCTGCTGCAGCAACGCGGCGTTGCGAACATTGAAGAAATCCGGGTGGACGCCCAACCGCAAGAGCGCCTCAAGATGATGGAACTCACCGGCCGGCGCACCGTGCCGCAAATATTTGTGGGTGATACCCACGTGGGTGGCTGCGATGATTTGATGGCCCTGGACGCCCAGGGTGGCCTGTTGCCCCTGCTCAACGCCTGAGATAATCCCGCCCGAAAGTCCTTATTCCAGCCCGCCACCTTTTCAACTGGCGGGCTTTGTTTACCTTTGAAAGAAAATCCCCATGGCAGACCAAGAACCCGTATTCCAAATCCAGCGCGTTTACCTCAAAGAGGCTTCGCTGGAGCAGCCCAATTCCCCGGCGATTCTGCTGGAGCAGGAACAGCCCTCCGTGGACATCCAATTGGGTGTGGCTGCAGCTCCGGTGGCCGAAGGCATTTTTGAAGTGAGCGTAACCGCCACCGTGCACACCAAGGTCGGCGAAAAAACCGTGTTTCTGGTGGAAGCCAAGCAGGCTGGTATTTTTGAAATCCGCAATCTGGAAGAAGAGCAAATGGCCCAGATCATGGGTATCGCCTGCCCGCAAATCGTGTACCCCTACCTGCGTGGCAACGTGGCGGATCTGGTGCAGCGCGCCGGCTTCCCGCCTGTGCACTTGTCGGAGATCAACTTCCAGGCCATGTTCGAGCAGCAGCGCGCCGAAGCCGCTGGCGCACCGGCTGGCACCCTGGCCCAGTAAAACCGCTTGCATGCGGGTCACATCCCGCATGCAGGGGTCAAGCTTTCCATGAAAATCTTTGTGCTCGGTGCCGGTGCCTGGGGTACGGCGCTGGCCATGAATGCTGCGCAAACGCCCGAGCGGCATCGCGTCACGCTCTGGGCGCGTGATGGTGCACAGGCGCAAGCCTTGCGGCAGGATCGTTGCAACAGCCGTTACCTGCCCGGCCTTGGCTTGCCTGCCGGTTTGCAAATTGCCAGTGGGAGTCTCTCATCCCTGGCGCAGGAACTGGCGCAGCAGGACCTGCTGGTGGTGGCCTCGCCCATGGCGGGCCTGCGTGAGATGCTGACGCAGTTGCGTGCTCTGGATGTGCCCGTGGTCTGGTTATGCAAGGGCTTCGAAGCGGAGCGTGATGACAACTTCGGCCTGCTCGGCCACGAGGTGCAGGCCCAGGTCGCGCCAGCCTTACAAGCAGGTGTGCTGAGCGGCCCCAGCTTTGCGCAGGAGGTGGCTATGGGCAAGCCAACCGCTCTGGTTGCTGCCAGTGCCTTTGCCCCTGTGCGCGAGGCCATGGTGGCAGCTTTTCACAGCAGCAGTCTGCGCGTCTATGCCAATGACGATGTGGTGGGCGTGGAAGTGGGCGGTGCCGTGAAAAACGTGCTGGCCATTGCCACCGGCCTGTGTGATGGTCTGCAACTCGGCTTGAACGCCCGCGCTGCACTCATCACCCGCGGCCTGACCGAAATGACCCGTCTGGGGCTGGCACTGGATGCCAAAGCCGAGACCTTTATGGGCCTGAGTGGCCTGGGCGATCTGGTGCTGACTGCCACGGGAGACCTGTCGCGCAACCGCCGTGTTGGCCAGGCCCTGGCCCAGGGCAAAACCCTGCAGCAAGCCGTGGCCGAGTTGGGCCACGTGGCCGAAGGCGTGTATTGCGCCCACACTGTGCTGCAACGCTCGCGCAGCCTGGATGTGGAAATGCCGATCACCGAATGTGTGGTGGAGCTGCTGGACGGGCGTATTCAACCCGCGCAAGCCGTGGCCCGACTGATGGGCCGCGAGCCGGGAACTGAGGTGGCGCAGGCCTGAGCCTGCGTTTGTTCCGGGCCAGCGGTCTGTTTAGGCTGCTGCGACTTTGGCCGCAATGTGCGCCAGTGCCTCTTCCACCTGGTCCACCAGAATCAGGCACAGCTCGCCCGCTTTGAGCTTGTCCATGGCCGTGTCAATCGCCAGAAACTCACCGTAAATTTCTGAGGACTCGGTGGTGCGGGTGGCACCCGCCAGGCCCTGGCGCAGCAGGGCGATCACTTCGCCGTCCTTGCGGCCACGCTGGCACTGGTCTTCAAACAACACCACCTCGTCAAAGGCCGCGCCCAGAATCTCGGTCTGTTGGCGGATGTCCTGGTCGCGCCGGTCACCGGCACCGCTGATGACTACACTGCGGCGCGTGGCCGGCATGGCCTCCACCGCCTGCACCAGCGCCGCCATGGCATCCGGGTTGTGGCCGTAGTCGGCAATCACGGTGGCACCGTGGTACTGGAACAGGTTGAAGCGCCCTGCAGCGTTATCGTTGTCGTTGGAGAAACTGGCCAGTCCCTCTTCGATCGTGGCCCAGTCCACCTTCAGAGCCCACACTGCGGCCACCGAGGCCATGGCATTCTCCACCTGGAAGCCGATGGCGCCACCCAGCGTGACCGGGATCTTGCTCAAGGGGATGTGGTGTTTGAAATCACCCTTGGCAGCGACCAGATTGCCTTCTTCCACATAGACCACGGCATGGCCCTGGGCGCGGTGTGTGGCCATCACGGGATGGTGCCTGTCCTGTGCGAAAAAGGTGACCGCACCTTTGGTCTTGTTGGCCATGGAGGCCACGTTGGGGTCGGCGGCATTCAGCACTGCAACGCCCTTGGCAGAGACGTTTTGAACAATCACGCGCTTGAGCACGGCCAAATCCTGCACCGTGGTGATGTAGTTCAGGCCCAGATGGTCGCCACTGCCCACGTTGGTCACGACGGCCACATCGCAGCGGTCAAAGGCCAGACCTTCGCGCAGCACGCCGCCACGCGCTGTTTCCAGCACGGCGGCATCCACATCCGGGTGCAGCAGCACGCTGCGCGCGCTCTTGGGCCCGCTGCAGTCGCCGGTGTCTATGCACTGGCCGTCCACATACACGCCATCGGTGTTGGTCATGCCCACGCGCAGGCCTTTGGCCTTGAGCAGGTGGGAGATCAGGCGTACCGTCGTGGTTTTGCCGTTGGTGCCGGTCACAGCCACCAGCGGGATGCGCCCGCTCTGACCGTTCTTGAACAGCATCGAAATAATCGCTTCACCGACCGGGCGACCCTTGCCGAACGAGGGCGCCAGGTGCATGCGCAGGCCCGGTGCGGCGTTCACTTCCACCATACCGCCGCCTTGCTCTTCGAGCGGGCGCAGAATGCTGTCGCTCACCACGTCCACGCCGCAGATGTCCAGGCCCACCATGTGGGCCGCCGCGATGGCGCGGGCTGCTACGTCGGGATGCACGTCGTCGGTGACGTCTGTGGCCGAGCCGCCGGTCGATAAATTGGCGTTGTTACGCAGATTGACGCGTTGGCCCTTGAGGGGTACGGATTCCGCCGTAAAGCCCTGGTTGGCCAGCGTCTCTTTGGCGATGTCGTCAAAACGGATTTTCGTCAGCGAGGTGGAATGTCCGGCGCCGCGGCGCGGGTCCTTGTTGACCTGTTCCACCAGTTGCGCAATGCTGCTCACACCATCGCCTACCACCTTGGGCGGGTCGCGGCGTGCGGCGGCTATCAACTTATCGCCCACGACCAGCAGACGGAAGTCGTTGCCCGGCATGAAGCGCTCCACCAGAATGTCGTCGCTGAAGGTGGCAGCCACTTCGTAGGCCTTGCGCAATTGCTCTTCGCTGGTGATGTTGACCGTGACGCCCTTGCCCTGGTTGCCGTCCAGCGGCTTCACCACCACCGGCAGGCCGATTTCGCAGGCGGCCTTCCAAGCGTCATCGGCGTCGCGGACTTCGCGCCCGGCAGGCACCGGCACACCGGCTGCTGCCAGTAGTTTTTTGGTGAGCTGCTTGTCCTGGGCAATGGCCTCGGAAATGGCGCTGGTGGAGTCGATCTCGGCGGCCTGTATGCGCCGTTGCTGGCTGCCCCAGCCGAAGCGCACCATGCTGCCCTCGGTCATGCGGCTAAACGGTATGCCACGCGCCACGGCGGCGTCCACGATGCAGCCGGTGCTGGGGCCCAAGCGTACGTCTTCATCCAGATCGCGCAGTTCGGTCAGGGCGGCTGCCAGGTCAAAAGGGGTGTCGTTCAGCGCGGCTTCGCAAAGGGCTTGCGCCATCTCCAGTGCCTTGCGGCCCACGGCCTCTTCGCTGTACTCCACCACCACCTGGTACACATTGGCATCCACCGTGGGCGTGGTGCAGCTGAAGGTGACGGGGCAGCCGGCCTGGGCCTGCAGCCCCAGGGCCACCAGTTCCAGTACATGGGCCATGGCAATCGTGTCGTCATGGCCGGTGGGTTGCAGGGAACCCAGTTCCGGAAAGCGTTCGCGCAGCCTTGCTTCAAAGCCGCTCAGGCTGGCAATGCAGTTTTCCGGTGGCAGGCAGGACACGATGGATTGGATGGCCGTGTGGTGGCTCCAGAGATTGGGGCCGCGCAGGGCGCGAATGCGGGTAACTTCCATGGCGTGCTCAGTAAGGGGTTTTCTTGGCAGCGGACTCGAAGGTGCGCAGTCCGGCGCCTATCAATTCGACCGGGATGTTCAGGGCCCAGGCGGCGGCCACGGCGGCCATCACCATCTCCGGGCGTGACGCCTTGGATGGCTTGAGGCTGGCCAGCGGCAGACTGGCTGCCACTTGCGCGCCCTGGGCCAGCACAATGGCCTCACCCTGCAGCACCACCACGCGTTCACCGGCTTCGCGGTGTACCGCAATCGCTGCATTGTCGGCATGCAGACTGTAGAAGATGACTTTGCCGTCGCACAGCTCGGCCATTTCCACGGCCTGGTGGTCGTCGGCATTGAGTACGGCGGTGCCGCTGGGCAGCACCACGTCGACCTGGGTGCGTGCCACCTTGTAGGTCTGCTCGTCATCCTGGATGTCGTAGTGCTTGAGCCCCTCAAACCAGGCCACATCGGTCACCACGCCCACGGTGCATTTGTCATAGGCCAGTCCTTCGCCCAGGATGACCGTGCCCGGATTTTCGAACACCGCAGCCTGCACCGAGCGGTTGATCAGCACGCGCTGACCGGCCTCCCAATGGGCGCAGTCGGCCGCGTCGATCTGGCGGCCGTCCAGGTACAGGCCTTCGCTGCAGGCCAGGCCCACGTGCTTGCCGCTGATATGCACCAGCCAGGCCACCAGGCGCGCAATGCGCCCGGTGTGCTGGGTGCCGGTGATGCCGACGATGGGGATACGCCCGTCGTGGCCTTCGCTGAACAGGTGGTCGATGATGGCGCGCCCCACCGGTTGGCCGGAGCCGTTGGATGGCTTGATGTGCGCCAGCAGACCGGGGCTGGCGTTCACCTCGATCACCGCGCCGCGCTGGCTGGAAAGCGGCTTGGTAATGTCTTCCATCACCATGTCCACACCGGCAATGTCCAGCCCGACCACGCGCGCCGCCAGGGCCGCCGCTGCGGCAATGCTGGGGTGCACCTGGTCGGTCACGTCGAACTTGACGTTGCCGTTGCGCTGGATCAGCACCTTCTGGCCCGCAGCCGGCACTGAGGCGGCGGTGAACCCGGCGCGCTCCAGTTCCAGAATGATTTCGCCGCTCTTGCTGGGCATGAGGGCATTGAGCGGCGAGTCTTCACCCGAGCCGCGGCGCGGGTCGGTGTTGATCTGCAGGTCGGTCAGCTCGTCAATGTTGTGCGCGCCGTCACCGGTGACCCACAGGGTTTCACCGGCAGCCGCCGCCACCATCTTCTTGCCCACCACCAGCAGGCGGTGCTCATTGCCCGGGATGTACTTTTCCACAATCACGGCGCTGCCATTGCCCTTGCGGAAGGCCAGCTCGAATGCCGCATGGACGTCAGCCTCGGTGCGCAGGTCCAGCGAGACACCGCGGCCGTGGTTGCCGTCATAGGGTTTGAGCACCACGGGCACGCCCACCTCTTGCGCGGCTTCCCAGGCGGCTTCGGCGCTGCGCACCAGTTCGCCTTCGGGCACCGGCACGCCGCAGGACTTGAGCAGGGATTTGGTCAGGTCCTTGTCGCTGGCAATTTCCTCGGCGATGGCCGAGGTCTGGTCCGTTTCTGCGGTCCAGATGCGGCGCTGGGCCGTGCCGTAACCCAGTTGCACCAGGTTGCCACTGGTCAGGCGGATGGACGGGATACGTCGGGCAGTGGCTGCGTCGACAATGTGCGCGGTACTCGGGCCCAGGCAGAGGTCGTCGACCAGTTCGGTCATGTCCTCGATGGTCTTGGCCAAATCAAACGGCGTGCCCTGTATGGCGCTGAGCAGCAACTCGCGACCTGCGGCCAGCGCCGCGCGGCCCACGTCTTCATGGCGGGTGCGAAAGGCAATCTTGTAGACACCGGGGGTGGAGGTGCTGCGCGCCTTGCCAAAGCCGGTGCGCATGCCCGCCAGGTTTTGCATCTCCAGGCAGACGTGCTCCAGGATGTGAGCCGCCCACGTGCCTTCCTGCAGCCGTTGCAGAAAGCCGCCCCGTACGCCGGGGCTGCATTCGTGCTCGATCAGTCCGGGCAGCAGCGCGGTGAGGCGCTCATAAAAACCGGGAATGGTATTGGAGGGGTGGTT
>CANFIH010000044.1 GCA_947446855.1 Burkholderiales bacterium | reverse complement strand
GGTGACGCAAAAAACCATTGTGACGGCACCTGCCACCTTCAACCCGCCGGTGAAGTTCAGCTACACCGGCACCAACGGCTGGTCGCTGCAGCAAAACAGCAGCACGGTACTCAATGTGGTGACCACAGGCGCCCGCCAAACCCTGACGGCGCTGAACGTGGCAACCACGCTGTCGGTGGCAGTGCCCACTACGGAGGCCGGTTGGAAGATTGCCAGCATCCGCTGCACGGATACCAATGCGTCCGTATCCACCAACCCCCTGCCGCCGATTGTTTTGGCCAGTTCCACGACCAACTCGGTCACCATCCCCGCAAGCTATGTGGTGGCCGGTGCGGCGTTGCAATGTGCGGTGATTGGATCGCGGATGCAGTAGCAGGGCGGCGCCGGGGCGCAGTGTTGAATCGCAGCTTACTTCTTCACCACCCCGTAACGCAACAAGGTCCGCGCCCGCGCCCTGGCATGGTCGACCACCGGCAGCGGGTAGTCCACCCCCAGTGTGATGCCGGCGGCCTGCAACTCCAGCGGCTTGGCCGCCCAGGGCGCGTGGATGGACTTGTCGCCCAAGCCCTTGAGGGCCGGCAGGTAGCGCTTGATGAACTTGCCCTGGGCGTCGAACTTTTCGCTCTGGGTGATGGGGTTGAAGATGCGGAAGTAGGGCTGGGCATCGCAGCCGCTGGAGCTCACCCACTGCCAGCCGCCGTTGTTGGCTGACAGGTCAAAGTCGTTCAGCTGCTGGGCAAAGTAGCGCTCGCCCCAGCGCCAGTCCAGCCCCAGGTGTTTGACCAGAAAACTGCCGGCCACCATGCGCAGGCGGTTGTGCATATAGCCGGTCTGGTTCAGCTGGGCCATGGCGGCGTCCACCAGCGGGTAACCGGTGCGCCCCTGGCACCAGGCGTCAAACAGGTCTTCGGCGGTGTCGCCTTCTTCCCATTGAATGGCGTCATATTCCGGCTTGAAGGCGCCGCTGGCCACGCGCGGGAAGTTGGCCAGAATCTGCACATAAAAGTCGCGCCACACCAGCTCGGCCAGCCAGGTCTGCGCGCCTGCGCTGCCCTGCGCCACATGTTGATGCGCCAGGTTCACCAGGTGGCGGATGGACACGGTGCCAAAGCGCAAATGCACGCCCAGGTAGCTCGGGCCTTTGACGGCGGGGAAGTTGCGCGTTTCGTCATAGCGATCCATGCGCGCCACAAAGTCATCCAGTAGCGCGGCCGCCCCCGACATGCCGGTGGGAATGGCCAGGGTCTTGAGGTTGGTGGGCTCGAAGCCAATGTCCTGCAGCGTGGGCAGGCCAGCGGCGTAGGGTGCCGGACGTGCGGCCAGTTGCGGGCAGTGCGCAGGCAATGTGTGCACCGGCAGCGGCGAGGGCCCCAGCTTGGCCAGCCAGGCCCGCAGATAGGGCGTGAACACGCCATAGGGCTTGCCGGTCTGCGTGAGCAGCTCGCGCTCCTCCAGAATCACATGGTCCTTCATTTGCACCCAGGCCATGCCCTGGGCTTGCAGGGCCTGGCGCACCGCATCATCGCGCTGCACTGCCTGTGGCTCATAGTCTTTGGCGGCAAATACGGCCTGCACTCCGAGCGCTTGTGCCAGTGCGGGAATCTCGTCTTGGGCCAGTCCGTGGCGCACGATCAGGCCTGCTGCCGCATCACCGGCCGCAGCGCGCAGGCCGGCGTCCACTTCCAGCAGGGAGGCGTGGATGAATTCCACGCGCCGGTCCTGGCGCGGCAGGGTGTCCAGAATCGCCTTGTCGTACACAAAAACGCACAGAACGCGTGTGCATTGCGCCAGCGCGGCGGCCAAAGCCGGGTTGTCTTGCAGGCGCAGGTCGCGCCGCAGCCAGACCAGTCCGAGTGAATAAGTTGATTGCATACGAGCCGCTAAAATGAAGACATGACCGGCGATTCTGCACCCATCAATCTCACCAACCACTTTCTGATCGCCATGCCGGGTCTGGAAGATGCCCTGTTCGGCAAAAGCGTGGTCTATGTGTGCGAGCACACGCCGCGCGGCGCCCTGGGCCTGGTGATCAACAAACCGGCCGACATGCTGCTGCCCGCTCTGTTTGGCAAGGTGGAGTTGGGCCTCAAGCGCGCCGACCTGACCGATACGCCGGTGTTTCAGGGGGGGCCGGTGCAGACCGAGCGCGGCTTTGTGCTGCACGAGTCCATGTTTATCGGCGCTGACAACCAGAGCGAGGCGCTGTATGCCTCCAGCATGTGCATTCCCGGCGGGCTGGAAATGACCACCTCCAAAGACGTGCTCGAAGCCCTGGCCGGCGGCGGTGGCCCGCAAAAGGTGTTGATCACGCTGGGCTACGCGGCCTGGGGCGAGGGGCAACTGGAGTCCGAACTGGGCGAAAACAGCTGGCTGACGGTGGACGCCACGCGCGAAGTGATTTTCGACACCCCGGTGGCCGAACGTTACGAGCGCGCCCTGGGTCTGCTGGGCCTGCAGTCCTGGATGATTTCCAGCCAGATCGGGCACGCATGAGTGCCGCAGCTGGCGACAGCGCGCCCGTGACCGTTCCCGCTACGCTGACCACCTTCATCGCTTTTGACTATGGTGAAAAGCGCACCGGCGTCGCCGTGGGCAACCGCCTGATGGGCACGGCGCAGCCGCAGGGCTCGGTGCACGCGCAGGGCGATGCACGCTTTGTGCAGATTGAAAAGCAGATCAAAGAGTGGCAGCCCGATGCCATCGTCATCGGCGTGCCCTACCACCCGGACGGAGCCGCCCACGAAAACACCGCGCGCGCCAGGAAGTTTGGCCGCCAGTTGCATGGCCGCTTCAAGCTGCCGGTGTTTGAGGTGGACGAGCGCTACAGCACCACCGAGGCCCTGGCCAGCGGCGCCAAGGATGCCGATGCGGCATCGGCCTGCATCATCCTCGAACAATTTTTAAGGAGTCTGTAATGGACAAGGACGCACCTCCCGGCGCCGCGACAACCGGCGCTTTGTTTTTAGATGCCGAGGCGCTCTACCAAGAGCTGCTGCGCGGCGTGCAGATGCTGTGCCGGGCCGATACCAGACTGGTGGGCATTACCTCCGGCGGCGCCTGGTTGGTGGAGCGCTTGCAGCGCGACCTGAACCTGAGCGGCAAACCGGGCGTGATTTCCTCGGCCATGCACCGTGACGACTTTGCCAAGCGCGGCCTGGCCAGCAGCGCGCAGACCCAGTTGCCGTTTGATGTGAACGGCGCGCACATCCTGATCCTGGACGATGTGCTCTACACCGGCCGCACGCTGCGCGCCGTGATCAACGAGCTGTTTGACTACGGCCGCCCGGCCAGCGTCAAGCTGGCGGTGCTGGTGGACCGGGGCGGACGCCAACTGCCGGTGCAGGCCGACTTTGCCGCCGCACGCGTGGCACTGGGCGAGCAGCAGTCGCTGGCCTTGGCGCGCAGCGACGCGGGCGTGTTTAGTTTTGAAGTGAAAGCCGGCTAGCCATGTTGTACAAACGAAACCCCCAACTCAACAAGAACGGCGAGCTGATCCACCTGCTGTCGGTGGAAGGGCTGCCCAAGTCCATCCTGACCCACATCCTGGACACCGCCACCAACTTTGTCTCGATGAACGACCGCGAGGTGAAGAAGGTGCCTCTCTTGCGCGGCAAAAGTGTGTTCAACCTGTTCTTCGAGAACAGCACCCGCACCCGCACCACCTTTGAGATTGCCGCCAAGCGGCTTTCGGCCGACGTCATCAACCTGGACATCGCGCGCTCCAGCGCGGCCAAGGGCGAGTCGCTGCTGGACACCATCGCCAATCTCTCCGCCATGGCGGCCGATATGTTTGTGGTGCGCCACAGTGAGTCGGGCGCGCCTTACCTGATTGCCCAGCATGTGGCGCCCCATGTGCATGTGATCAACGCCGGGGACGGCCGCCATGCCCACCCGACACAGGGCCTGCTGGACATGTACACCATCCGGCACTTCAAGAAAGACTTTGCCAACCTCACGGTGGCCATCGTCGGTGACGTGCTGCATTCGCGCGTGGCGCGCTCCGACATCCATGCCCTCACCACGCTCGGCTGTGCCGAGGTGCGCGTGGTCGGCCCCAAAACGCTAGTGCCCAGCGACATGGCGCAAATGGGGGTGCGGGTCTGCCACACGCTGGAAGAAGGCATCAAAGACTGCGACGTGGTCATCATGCTGCGCCTGCAGAACGAGCGCATGAGCGGCGCGCTGCTGCCCAGCACGAATGAATTTTTCAAGAGCTTTGGCCTGACACCCGAGAAGCTGCAACTGGCCAAACCGGATGCCATCGTGATGCACCCGGGGCCTATCAACCGCGGGGTGGAAATTGACTCGGCCGTGGTGGATGGCAAGCAGAGCGTGATCCTGCCCCAGGTCACTTTTGGTATCGCCGTACGCATGGCGGTTATGAGCATTGTTGCGGGTAACGAAGCATGAGTAATATGACAACATCTCCTTTCTGGAGCACGGGTATCGACCAGCTCAAGGCCTATGTGCCGGGCGAGCAGCCGCAAAGCGATGGCTGGGTCAAGCTCAACACCAACGAGTGCCCCTATCCCCCTTCGCTGCGGGCGCTGCAGGCCATACGGGATGGCGTGACTGAAAAGCTGCGCCTGTACCCGGACCCGAACGGCACGGCACTGAAGGGCGCGATTGCCACCCACTTCGGCCTGGATGTCGACCAGGTGTTTCTGGGTAATGGTTCCGACGAGGTGCTGGGCCATGCCTTCATGGGCCTGCTCAAGCACGCGCTGCCGATTCTGTACCCGGACATCAGCTACAGCTTTTATCCGGTGTGGTGCGGTCTGTACGGCATTGACTTCACCCAGGTGCCCTTGACCGCAGGCTTTGAAGTGGATGTGGCGGACTATCAGATGCCTAACGGCGGCATCGTGTTGCCCAACCCCAATGCGCCTACCGGCATCGCCTTGCCGTTGGCCCAGCTGCGCGAGCTGCTGGAACACAACCGCGGGTCCGTCGTCATCATCGACGAGGCCTATGTGGACTTTGGCGCCGAGAGTGCGGTCAAGCTCATCCCTGAATTCGACAACCTGCTGGTGGTGCACACACTGTCCAAATCGCGTGCCCTGGCCGGTTTGCGCGTGGGCTACGCGCTGGGCCACCCGGCCCTGATCGAAGCGCTGGCGCGGGTCAAGGACAGTTTCAACTCCTACCCGCTGGACCGGCTGGCCCTGGCCGGGGCCCAGGTGGCGATAGAAGACAACACGTACTTCGAAAAAATCACCCAGGCTGTGATCCACAGCCGCGACTGGCTGACCACCGAGCTGGCCCGGCTGGGTTTTGAGACCCTGCCGTCCAGCGCCAACTTCATCTTTACCCGGCACCCGCAGCATCCGGCGGCCGGCTTGTTGGCGCGCTTGCGCGACAAGAAGATTCTGGTGCGCTACTTTGCCAAACCGCGTATTGACGACCACTTGCGCATCTCGATCGGCACGCAGCAGGAATGTGAGGCGCTGGTGGCTGCCCTGCAGCAGATCCTGTCTCTGGACAACGCACCCACCGTAGAGGCATCCGTATGAAACTCCTGATCCAGGGTGGCCGCGTCATAGACCCCGCCAGTGCCTTTGACCGGATGGCCGATGTGGCCATTGCCGACGGAAAAATCCTCGCCATCGGCGCCTTGCCCGCGGGCTTCGCACCCGACCAGACAGTGGACGCTACCGGCTGCATCGTGGCCCCTGGTCTGGTGGACTTGTCGGTGCGCCTGGGCGGCGGGCTGGCTTCTGAGCTGGCCGCCGCGGTGGCCGGCGGTGTCACCAGCGTGGTTTGCCCGCCCGACACCCAGCCGGTGCTCGACGTGCCGGGCCTGGTGGAAATGCTGCACTACCGCTCGCAGCAACTCAACCTGGCGCGCGTGTTTCCGCTGGGGGCCCTGACGCGCAAGCTCGAAGGCGAAGTGTTGGCCGAAATGGTGGGCCTGACCGAGGCCGGTTGTGTGGGCTTCAGCCAGGCCGAAGTGCCCCTGGCCAACACCCAGGTGATGCAGCGCGCCCTGCAGTACGCCAGCACCTTTGGATTTACCGTCTGGCTGCGCCCGCAGGAGCTGCATCTGGGCAAGGGCGTGGCGGCCAGCGGTCCGCTGGCCACGCGCCTGGGCCTGAGCGGCGTGCCGGTAGCGGCAGAAACCATTGCCTTGCACACCATTTTTGAACTGGTGCGCGCAACCAAAGCCCGCGTGCACCTGTGCCGCATCAGCAGCGCCGCCGGTGTGGAGCTGGTGCGCCAGGCCAAGGCCGAGGGCCTGCCCGTCACCTGCGATGTGAGCATCAACTCGCTGCACCTGACCGATCTGGACATTGGCTTCTTTGACAGCCGCATGCGCGTGACCCCGGTGCTGCGCCAGCAGCGTGACCGCGACGCTTTGCGCGCCGCCCTGGCCGACGGCACGATTGACGCGCTGGTGTCGGACCACACGCCGGTCGACGAAGACGCCAAGGCGCTGCCCTTTGCCGAAAGTGAATCCGGTGCGACCGGCCTGGAGCTGCTCTTGAGCCTGACCCTGAAATGGGCGCAGGACAGCGGCGTCAACCTGTCCGACGCGCTGGCCACGATTACGCGCCGGCCCGCCGGGGTGCTGGGCGCATCGGTGGGTGCAATGGCGGGCCAGCTTGGTACGCTGACTGCGGGCGCCGTGGCCGACCTCTGCGTCTTTGATGCGGCGGCACACTGGGTGGTGCAGCCTGACGCGCTGCGCAGCCAGGGCAAGCACACGCCGTTTGGCGGCTACGAATTGCCGGGACAGGTGCGCGCTACGGTGGTGGGCGGCCAGCTCGCCTTCGACAGCACAAGCTAGGCTTCCTTGAAAAAGGCGTAGCGGTTGCGTCCGGTCTGTTTGGCCAGGTACATGGACTGGTCGGCCCGGCGCAGCAGCAAATCGGTGTGGGTGCCGTCGCGCGGATAGACGGCAATCCCCATGCTGGCGGAGACCTGTGCCACCGCTTCACCCAGCTTGACCGGGTTGGCGGCCGCCTGCAGCAAGCGCTCCAGCACCGGCTCGGCGTCTTGTGCCTGGTCCAGGTCCACCAGCACTGCCACAAACTCGTCACCGCCCACGCGCGCCAGGGTGTCGCCGTCACGCAGGGCGCCTTTCATGCGCTGTGACACGACGACGAGCAGCTCGTCGCCTGTGCCGTGGCCATACTGGTCGTTCACGGCCTTGAAGCCATCCAGATCCAGAAACACCACGGCCAGGGCCTTCTTGCGACGCTGGCTTTGGCTCATGGCGTGGTGCAACCGGTCGGCCAGCAGCAGGCGGTTGGGCAAATGGGTCAGGGCATCGAAATGGGCCATGTTTTCCAGCTGCCTCTGGTAGGTCTTCATGGGCGTGATGTCCACGAACAGCATCACATAGTTGGTCACCACGCCCAGTGCATCGGTCACGGCACTGATGGTGATCAGCTCTGCGTAGTCTTCGCCATTCTTGCGCCGGCTCCAGATCTCGCCGCTCCAGTGCCCGTCTTCTCTCAGGCCCTGCCACAGGGCATGGAAATACGCTTGTGAATAGTCACCCGGGCGGAACATGCCAGGCTGCGTGCCCAACACTTCCTCACGGGTGTAGCCGGTGATCGCGCTGAAGGAATGGTTCACATCCACGATCAGGGTTTCGGCATCGGTAATCACAATGCCTTCGCGCGCGTGGCTGAACACGCTGGCCGCCAGCTTGAGCTTGTCCTTGGCCTGCTTGCGCTCGGTAATGTCGCGCAGCACCACATGGATGGCGGGTTTGCCCTCGTAAACAATGGAGGTGCCTTGCACCTCCACATCAAAAGCGCTGCCGTCCAGACGCAAGAACCGCGACTCGGTCAAGGGCTTGATGGCGAGCTTGTTCACAATGGCGTCCATGCGCGTGGACTGCTGCTCCTGGTAGTCCGGGTGGATCAGTTCGCGGGTATGCCGCCCCACCAGCTCACTGGCCGTTTTGGCGCCAAAGATGCGCACGGCCGAGGGGTTGACGTACAGAATGGTGCCCAGGCGGTGTACCAGCACCGGGTCAGGCGACCACTCCACCAGCGTACGGTAGCGCTCCTCGCTATCGCGCAGTTTGTGCGCCTCGGCATCTTTTTCGATGGCAATGCAGGCCAGCGCTGCGGACTGCTGTATCTGCTCCAGGTCGGCCGCGTCCGGTGCCTGGCGCGTGCGGTAGTAAATGGCAAAGGTGCCCAGCATCTGACCCGAGGAGGACACAACCGGCTGCGACCAGCAGGCCGCCAGACCAGCCTGGGCCGCGAGCTCCTGGAAGGGCTCCCAATAGGGATGGCTGGCGATGTCTTCCACTATCACACGCTCACCGGTATAGGCGGCGGTTCCGCAGCAGCCGACGCCGGGGCCAATGGCCAGGCCCTGCAGTGCGGCCTTGTAGAAAGCGGGCAGACTTGGACCAAAGGTTTGCACCAGATGCGCACCGCGGGGATCCAGCAGCATCAGGCTGCACAGGGCGCCGGGACGAATTTCCTCCAGGCCGGTCAGCAAGGTTTCCAGTACCTGGGAAAGGGGCGCACCTTGCACCAGCAGTTCCAGCACGCGGTTGCGAAACGGGGCGTCGCCGGTAGTTCGCGGCGGGGCTGGGGGGTGGGTATCGGAAGCAACCATCATTTTTCTCTTGGCCCATATTACTACCGGGAACCACGGCATGCGCTCCCCCGGGGAATGCCTGATCAGTGTGGTAGCCGGTTCGCAGGCCTGGCGCGGGGCGCGAGGTTCCGGTTTGACGCATGTCAACCTTGCTGCAGAGTCCGACCGGAACCTTGCCGGCTTCGGAGGAAACACGTTGATGCTTGTCAAGCGCGCGGATACAGTCGCGATGCAACGGGTGCCCGATTCATCCGCAGTCCACAGGTGAGGCCTACATGAATGAAACAGAAATTGACCCCGTTCTGCGCGAACGGGTGATGCGGGAAGACGACTTTCTGGTCTCCAAGACCGACCTCAAGGGCCGCATCACCTACGGCAACCGCATCTTCATTGAATACTCCGGCTACAGCGAAGCCGAGCTGCTGGGCAAGCAGCACAACATCGTGCGCCACCCGGACATGCCCCGCGGTGTCTTCAAGTTTCTCTGGGACACCCTGGAGGCGCGCCAGGAATGCTTTGCCTACGTCAAGAACCGCTCCAAGGACGGCGGTTTTTACTGGGTGTTTGCCAACGTCACTCCCTCGTTTCACGCTGACGGTTCACTGGAAGGCTACTTCTCGGTGCGCCGCAAGCCGCGGGCCTCGGGCGTTGCCGCCGTGAGCGGGCTATACCGCCAGATGCTCGAAGTGGAGCAGCGCGCCGGCCCGCGCGATGCCTGCGCTGCTTCGTTGGCGCTTTTGACTACCACCTTGGCCCAACACGGAGTGAGCTATGAGTCCTTCATTCTTTCAATCTGAGTCCGGCCGCTTCGCGCTGGCGGCAGTGGCCTCGCTGCTGCTGGGGCTGGTCGCGCTGGTCAGCCTGCTGGGTGTTGCACCGCTGGCCTTGCTGGCTTTCTTGCCCTGCTTGATCGTGCTGCTGTGGTGGGGTCAACGCCTGCAGCAGCAGGCCGTGGTGCTGGCGCGCCTGAGCCAGGTGGCCGCGCAAGTAGCACAGGGCAAGTTTGAGGGGCGCATGACCCATATCACGCAGCGCGGCGAACTCGGTGCGCTGTGCTGGAACATGAACGACATGCTGGACCAGATCGAAACCTGCTTTCGCGAGCAGGCCACCGCCCTGGCCCAGGCAGCCCAAGGTAATTTCGCACGCCGGGCGCAGACCACCGGCTTGCGTGGCGGCTTTCATGCCTCGCAGGTGGCGACCAACGCTTCGCTGGCCCGCATGGAGGAAAAAGTGCGGCAGGAGCAAAAGGCCGCTGCCGAAAAACAGGCTGCGCAAGAGCGCGAACAGCGGGTTGCCAGCCAGAACCTGCGTATCAAGATGGCGCTGGACAGCCTGCCCGAAAACGTCACCGTCTCCAATGCGCAAGCGCAGCTGGTGCATGCCACGCCGGCGGCCTGGCTGCTGCTGCAAAAGCTGGGCGGGCCCGGCTTCCAGGTCGAGGCATTGTTTGGCCACCCGATCAGCCAGCTGTTTGCCGGCGCTGCACTGGCTGCGCGCTTTGACCAGGCCGTGGCCAGTGGCGAAGTGGTGGATATGGAAATCAGCGGGCGCCACATCCGCTTGTTGGCCAAGCCGATACGCGCTGAAGCGGGCGAACCCATCGGCTGGGCCACGCATTGGCTGGACCGCAGCGAAGAGATCGCCTCCGAGCAGGAGTTGTCGCACATGGTGGGCGCGGCCGAGCAGGGCGACTTCAGCAAGCGCCTGCGCCTGGACGGCAAGCAGGGGTTTTTTGCCACCATGTCCTCGGGCATGAACCAGCTGATGGACACCAGCGAGCAGGGGCTGCAGGACGTGGCCCAACTGCTGGCTGCGTTTGCCCGCGGGGACCTGACCCAGCGCATTGCACGCAACTATTCCGGTCTGTTCGGCCAGGTCAAGGACAGCGCCAATGCCACCGCCGAGACCTTGGCCCGTGTGCTGGGTGAGGTGCGTGCCGCCACCGATGCCCTGACCGATGCCGCAGCCCAAGTCAGCGCCACTGCCAGCGCGCTGTCGCAAGCGGCCAGCCAACAGGCCGCCAGCGTGGAACAGACCTCGGATTCCATAAGCACCATGTCGGTCTCCATAGGCCAGAACAGCGACAACGCGCGCGTCACCAACGGCATGGCGACCAAGGCCAGCAAGGAGGCCAGCGATGGCGGCGAGGCGGTGTCGCACACCGTGCAGGCCATGAAGCAGATCGCGTCCAAGATCGGCATCGTTGATGACATTGCCTACCAGACCAATTTGCTGGCGTTGAACGCGGCGATTGAAGCGGCCCGCGCTGGCGAGCATGGCAGGGGCTTTGCCGTGGTGGCCGCTGAGGTACGCAAGCTGGCCGAACGCAGCCAACTGTCTGCGCGTGAAATCGGTGAACTGGCTGGTAACAGCGTGGCCACCGCCGAGCGCGCCGGCCGGCTGATTGATGAGATCGTGCCCGGCATCCGCAAGACCAGCGAATTGGTGCAGGAGATTGCCGCTGCCAGCAGCGAACAAAGTGCCTCGGTGGAAATGATCAGCGGTGCCATGGGCCAACTCAACAAGGCCACGCAGCAAAACGCCTCCGCCGCGGAAGAACTGGCGGCCACCAGCGAAGAACTGTCGGCCCAGGCCGAACAATTGCAGCAATCGATAGACTTTTTCACTATCGGTGACTAGGCACAGAACCAACCGATCACCCAAGCAAACAGCACCAATCCTTCTGCCACGCCAGCACGATCTGGGCGGCGGTTTCGTCGTGCGTCGGCTGTTGCCCAGTGGCAGCGAACCCCGCTTGCACGCGGCGCACCCGGCCCGTGTCATCCTGATCGGTGGCGAGCCCTTAGGTCACCGCTTTAGCGTTTGGAACTTTGTCTCCAGCAGCCAAGCGCGGCTGCTGCAGGCCAGAGAAGACTGGATTGCACGGCGCTTTCCTGCGGTTGCAGGTGAAACCGAATGCATTCCCTTTCCTGCACCCAAGGCCTGGCAACTGCGCTATAAGTCTGCATGAACCGTAATCTCTGGCTGCTGGCCCTGGCGCAAGGCCTTTTTCTCACCAATAACGTCACCTTTATCGCCATTAACGGGCTGGTCGGCCTGGCTTTGGCACCGGTGGCCTGGATGGCCACGCTGCCGGTAGTGGGCTATGTGGTGGGCGGCGCTTTAAGCACCGGGCTGGTGGCGCGCACGCAGGCACGCTTTGGGCGCAAAGTGTCGTTTCAACTGGGTCTGCTGGTGGCGCTGGTAACGGCCGCGCTGGGGGCCTGGGCGGTGCTGGATAAGTCCTTTTGGATGCTGGTGTCGGCCACCGTGGTGGCCGGCTACTACAGCGCCAATGCGCAGCTCTACCGTTTTGCCGCCGTGGAGCTCTGCACCGTGGAATACCGCGAAAAGGCCGTGTCGCTGGTGCTGGCCGGTGGCCTGATGGGCGCCGTCATTGGCCCCAATCTGGCCATGCGCACCAAGAGCCTGCTGGCGGTGGACTTTGCCGGTGCCTATGTGGCCCTGGTGGTGGTGGCCTTGCTGTCCTTGCTGACGATTTCGTTCATCCGCTTTGCGCCGCTACCGCCACACAATCCTGCGGCTTCACCAGGCCGGTCAATCGGATCACTGCTGCGCCAACCGGTGTTCTTTATCGCGCTGCTGACCGCGGCATTGGGTTATGGCGTGATGAATCTGTTGATGGCGGCTGTACCGCTGGCCATGCAAACCTGCGGACTGCCTTTTTCCAGCACGGCCTGGGTGCTGGAGTGGCATGTGATTGGCATGTTCGCCCCGGGCTTTGTGACCGGCAGCCTGATCAAACGTTTTGGTGCCCTGCCGGTGATGGGCGTGGGTGTGTTGCTGAACCTGGCCTGCATCGGGGTGGCACTGACGGGCCAGGAGCCCACGCAATTTCTCGTGGCCTTGTTCATGCTGGGCGTGGGCTGGAACTTTTTGTTTACCGGCAGCACCACGCTGTCCATGCAAGGCTATTTGCCGCAAGAAAAGAACCGGGCCCAGGCGCTCATCAACTTCTGCGTCTTTGCCATCATGGCCCTGACGTCGTTTGCCTCCGGCGCGCTGGTGACCACACAGGGCTGGGGCTGGCTCAACATTGGCTCCATCCTGCCGGTGCTGCTCATGGGCGCGGCCTTGTTGTGGCTCTACCTGCGCCAGAACGCTGCCAGCCGCAAGCTGGCTGCCTGAGATGAGCGGCCTGACCCGGCGCCAGATATGCCAGTGTCTGGCGGCGATGACCGTGGCGCTGCGCGTGCATGCTGCCGAAACCGACGCTGCACGCTGGCTGCCCTGGCCCGCCGGTCGCCCCACGCCGCTGCTGCGTCTGCCCGATCTGGATGGCCAGCCCTGGGATCTGGCGCAGGAGCAGGGCCTGCCGGTGCTGTTGAACTTCTGGGCCACCTGGTGCGAACCCTGCCGTGCCGAAATGCCTTCGTTCGAGGCGCTGCAAGAGCGCTTCAGATCCAGCCGCCTGAAGGTGGTGGCGGTCAACTTCAAGGAGTCGCGTGACAGCGTGCTGCGCTTTCGGGATGCCCATGCGCCCGCCCTGTCGTATGTGCGCGATTCCTATGGCGAAGCAGCCCGCGCCTGGGGGGTGCGCAGCTTCCCCACGACATTTGTTATAAACCCCGCTGGCCGCGTCGCGCTCACCATCCAGGGCGAGCTGGACTGGGGCAGTGCTGCCGTCCAACGCCGACTGCAAACATATTTGTAATCCACCGCATTTTTCTTTTTTTAAAGCCTCACTATGACCCTCTCACGCCGACACCTTCTCCAAGCCGCAGGCGCAGCCCTTGCCGCACCGGCTATGTTGCAGCGTGCCTTTGCCGCCGAGCGCCGCTTTGAACCCCAGGTCGAGGGCTGGCGCACGTTTGAAGTCACCACCACCGTCAATGTGGCCGACGCCAAAGGCGCGACCCGCCTGTGGCTGCCGGTGCCCGACTTGAACACCGACTTCCAGCTGACGCTGGGCCATGCTTGGACCGGCAACGCCAGCGCCGCCCGTCTGGAAGCCGATGCAACACACAGCGCCCGCATGCTGTACGTTGAATTTGCCGCCGATGTGGCTGCGCCCACCCTCTCGCTCACCAGCACGGTGCAAACGCGCAACCGCGCACTCGACTGGTCGCACAAGCGCGTAGTGCACGAAGACCCGGCCGTGCTCAAGGCCAATCTGGCCGCCACCGAACTGCTGCCTATTGATGGCGTGGTGCTGGAAACCGCGAAGAGTGCAACCCAGGGCGCCGTCACGGACGTGGACAAGGTGCGTGCCATTTACCAATGGGTGGTGGACAACGCCTACCGCGAACCCAAGACGCGTGGCTGCGGCATGGGGGATATCAAGGCCATGCTGGAGAGCGGCAACCTGGGTGGCAAGTGCGCGGACCTGAACGCCATCTTTGTCGGCCTGTGCCGCTCGGTCGGCGTGCCGGCACGCGACATCTATGGCATCCGCGTGGCGCCCTCGGCCTTTGGCTACAAGGAACTTGGCGGCAACTCCACCAGCCTGAAGGGTGCGCAGCATTGCCGTGCCGAAGTGTTCCTTACCGCCTACGGCTGGGTGGCCATGGACCCGGCCGATGTGCTCAAGGTGATGCGCCAGGAAACCCCGGACTGGATCAAGGACAAGACCAACCCGGTGGCCGCACCGGTGAACAAGGCCCTGTTCGGTGGCTGGGAAGGCAACTGGGTGGGCTGGAATACGGCGCACGATCTGAAGCTGCCCCACTATTCGCGCCCGGGCACGCTGCCTTTCCTGATGTACCCGCAAGGCGAGAACGCCGCCGGCCGCTTTGACGAGCTGGCGCCGGACAGCTTCCGCTACACCATCAGTGCCAAGGAAATCACGGCGTAGGTACCGCGAAGCGCCAGCTTCATCGCGACTCCCGGTTCACCCGTCTTGCGGGTGGACGGGGTGATTGGCAGTCAATGCATAGGGCCAGCGCGCCTGTGTATGAGGGGCGACCGCCGTAGAACTAACATGCGCGTCGCCGGTGCAGCGGGATCGGAATTGCAGTTTTGCGATCTGCCTTCTTCACTGCAGACAATAGGATCTGAGGAGTAAGTGACGGCCACATGGCGCGCTTACCGCCAAAGTGGGCACCGGATCGAGCGCGACCTGTCATTCGATCAGAAGTAGCTGTAGGGCCACGGCACACCCGATTCCGGGTAGTTGCCTTTCACCGAGGAGATCTCTCAGGGAGGTTTAGCGCATTGCTGCTTATGGGTGTATGACATCGTCATACGCCTGTCTCAGGCGAGGAATCAGCTGGCAAATTTGCTGCGCATCCGCCACGCCGTACCCCAGTACCAGCCCTGGAATGGTCGTGCGGTTTACTCCTTGCGAACCATACCCACTGAGGGGACGGGCGGTTACACCCAACGCAGCCGCCTTACGCGCTATGGCTACGTCATCTGTACCGGGCGCAAACACGCAGGTCAGATGCACGCCCGCTTTGCCCCCGAGGATGCGCACCCGGTCACCAAATTGCTGTTCCAGTTGCTCGCGCATGCACTGCTGGCGCTCCCGGTAGACGCCACGCATATGCCGCAGATGGCGTGCCAAGTCGCCAGACTCCATGAAGCGCGCTAAGGCCAGTTGCTCCAACGCCTGACCCGGCGTGAAGAGCGGCTGCACCGCTTCAGAAAAGCGTTTGCTGATCCAGGCAGGCAACACCAGATAGCCAATGCGCAAACCAGGGTACAAGGACTTGCTGAAGGTGCCCACATAGACCACAGCTGATTGCGCCGCCAGGCTCTGTATGGCGGGAATCACAGCGCCGCTGTGCTGCAAATCGCTGTCGTAATCGTCCTCCACAATCCAGCTCTGGTGTCTTTGGGCATGGCCCAGCAATTCCATGCGGCGCTCCAGCGGCATCACTCCGCCCATAGGGTATTGGTGCGAAGGGGTCACGAGAATCAATTTGGGTGGATGGCGCCGCCACAGTGCGGGCGAAGCAGCCATTCCATGCGCATCCACGGGCACATCGACCAGCTTCAGGCCGGAGGCGCCCAGAATGGCACGTGCGCTGGGGTAGCCGGGTGCTTCTATCCAGGCTACATCGCCCTGGTCTGCCAATAATCGCCCGCACACATCGATGGCCGTCTGCGCCCCCGAGGTCACCAGCACCTGATCTGCCGTGCAGGAAATCCCTCGGGTGATGCCCAGTTGCATGGCTATGGCTTCGCGCAGTCGGCGCTCGCCACCGATGGGGGCATAGGCCAGGTGGCGTGCACCCGCAGACTTCCAGGCGTGCTCCAGGTGCTTGAACCACTGGCGCCAGGGGAAGAGGTTCACATCCGGCACACCGGCAGCAAACGGCAGGTGCTCCCCGCCGTGGCGCTCCAGGCCCATGTGCTGCCCTCGAACGGATAACTTCAATGGCTCTGTGCCATCCCCGGTGCTTTCCTGCGGTGCCGCCAATGTCAGCGTGGCCACGCGGGTACCGCGCCGGTCGGACAGCACAAAACCCTCCGCACGCAATAACTCATAGGCGTAGATGACGGTATTGCGTGACAGGCCATATTCCCTCGCCATTTCACGGCTCCCGGGCAAATTCCAGCCCTGAGGCAGCACGCCATCCAGAATGGCACGCCGCAACAAGTCATAAAGGCGTTGCTGGCGCGAGCGACCGGCCTTTTTTCCGGCGCCTCCCAGATCGTTCAACAAGGTTTGAAGGGGCATCTGGTTCTATTTTTTAAGAGGCTGTGGGTCTATCTATGGTGCCACATGTCTTTTAAGCTGTAGGCACTCCTACCCCATGGATCTGATATGGACATCCGAATGGCATGCGATGCCGACTTCGCACAATGGTTGCCCCTGGGGCAGTCTTGCCAGACCATTGACAAAACGCAGATCGCAGACGCGGTGACGGCCAAGACTTGGGCACGCTTTCTGGATCCGACTGAACCCCTGCCGCAATGGCGCGGCAAAGGCGTGGGGCGCGCCTTGATCGAACATGTGTACGCCAAAGCGGCACAAGCACCGGCATCGCGCGTCTGGTGGCTTACCCACGAAACCAACGCGCAAGTAATGCGGTTGTACGACCATATCGCCGACAAGAGCGGCTTCGTCCAGTACCGAAAGATTCTTTAATCATGCGATCTTTGCACTCGTCTCTTTTGTTCATCGGCACCCTGCTCACCGCGCTGGGCTACGGCGCCACATTTCTACTGACGGAACACTTTCGCGCGTTGGGCGGCAGTGAGGTCAGCACCGGGCTCACACTGGCCGGTGCCATGGTGGGCACCTTTCTGGGGGTGCCCTTGGTAGGCTGGTTTGCGGAGCGCCTGGGTGCGGCGCGCATGGCGGCTTTGGGTGCATTCTTGCTGGCTGTGGGTTACCAAAGCCTGGCCACTCTGGGGGCGGTGAACCTGTGGACCTTGTTGGCCGGTTTGCTGATCGGACTGGGTTGGGGCATCTTTTACCTGGCGGCTCCTTTGTCACTGTCGGCGCGTGTGACCGATGCTGACCGTGCCTTCTGGTTTGCACGCTTTGGTGCCTTTCAGATGGCAGGTATCGGCCTGAGTCCGATTGCCGCTACTGCCCTCATCCAGCAACTGCATTTTTCAACCGCCACTGCCCTGAGCGCGGTGGCCTGCGCCTGTCTGCTGGCCAGCGTCCACCTTGCCACGTTTGAAGCGGTATCAAAGCGCCCCAAGACGGCAGCTGCCACGGTCAACAAGGGGTGGCTGCGCGCCTTGCCACAGGTGCTGGCTACCCGAGCCCGTTTCCCCATCATGATGGTGGGGCTGGGAGCCTGTGTGTTCACGGGACTGATGACCTTTCAGACCTCACTGGTGCGCGACACGAACCTGCACGCCGGCACCTTTTTTGCTGTCTATGCCGTGACCGTGGTCGTAGCGCGCCTGACACTGGCCTCCTTTCTGGCGCGGGTACAGGCCGACCGCCTGGCCGTGTCCTTGCTGGTGCTGATGACCCTGGGCGTGCTCGTGGCCAACTTCATGACCCTGGGTGTGGCAGTTCAGGTGGGAAGTGCGGTCTTGCTGGGACTGGGTTATGGCCTGGTGTATTCGGTTATCCAGACGCAGGTGATCAACGACGCACCACCTGAACTGCGCCACGCTGCATTGACGTGGTTTGTACTGGCCTACTTCGTTGGTATTTTTGGTTTCCCGATACTGGGAGGGTGGATCATTGTGCACATGGGCACGGGGTGGTGTTTGGCACTGGTCTTGGCTTTGGCCCTGGCCGAGTTGATGCTGGCTTTGTTCCGAAATGGTGGGCTGACGCGGAAGGTTGGTCATGCCGGCGCAGCAAACAACTGAGACACGCATTGTTTCACTGAAAAGGGCCGAATTGGACGTTTGACGGCAATGGGCCCTTCCGGGTCAATGCTTGTTGCGCGTGGCCCACGCCCGTCAATTTCAGGGCACGTCCTGGCACTTGAATAGTGGCTAACCCACACCTGCGACGCAAGGGGTGTGTCGGGCTACGATTTGTGGTCAGCCTCCCTGAAGAGCCCGGCATATCCCTTGTGTCGCAGTGACCGAAGGGGCCCCGTCCGCCTCTTTAGCGGACGTTCACCTCGGCCGCACCGGCTGTCAGGTCGCCAACAATGGCGGCCGCGCCAAAGTCTTGGCCACGCAGCAACTCCAGCACCCGCTCCGCCGCTTCGGGCGCACAGGCAATCAACAAGCCGCCACTGGTCTGCGGGTCGGACAGTAGGTTCTGCTTCCACTTGGCAAAGCCTTCGGGCAGCACCATGCTGCTGCCGTAGCCATCCCAGTTGCGGGCCGAGGCGCCGGTGGCGGTGCCGCTTTGGGCAATTTCGGCGGCCAGCGGGATCAGCGGCACGGTGTCAAAGTTGACCTGCGCTGCGAGCGAAGAGCCACGGCAGATTTCCAGCAAGTGCCCGGCCAGGCCGAAGCCGGTGACGTCGGTCATGGCGTGCACCTCGGGCATGGCAGATAGCGCAATACCCGGCGTGTTGAGCTTGGTGGTCCAGCGCACCATGTCGGCATAGCCTTCAGCGGACAGCGTGCCTTTTTTCAGCGCGGCAGACAGCATGCCCACGCCCAGCGGTTTGCTCAGGATCAGCACATCGCCGGCTTGCGCCAGGTTGTTGCGTTTGACCCGGTCCGGATGCACCAGGCCGATGCCGACCAGGCCGTAGATGGGCTCCAGCGTGTCGATGCTGTGGCCGCCGGCGATCGGGATGCCGGCCGCCTTGCACACGTCCTGGCCGCCGGCCAGGATCAGGCGGATGGATTCTTCGGGAATCTTGCCCAGCGGCATGCCGACCAGGGCCAGCGCAAACAGCGGCGTGCCGCCCATGGCGTACACGTCCGACAGGGCGTTGGTGGCGGCGATGCGGCCGAAGTCATAGGGGTCGTCGACGATGGGGGTGAAAAAGTCGGTGGTGGCGATGATGGCCTGCTGGTCGTTCAGGCGATAGACGGCGGCATCGTCGCTGGTTTCGGTGCCCACCAGCAGATCGGGCGGCAGCAGCGGCAAATTTGCGTTGGCCAGCAGGCGCGTCAGCACGGCCGGAGCAATCTTGCAGCCGCAGCCGCCGCCATGGCTGAATTCGGTGAGACGAATCACAGGTGAAATGGCAGGGGAGGGGGGTGTGGTGTTCGACATAAAATTGCGCTCTAGATTCAACATGCAACGGGAACCCCATTGACTTCAATTGATCATACCCGTGCGACTGTGGATCAGCTCGCGCAGTTCGACGCCATCCTCGACGCGAGGTCCCCTTCCGAGTTTGCCGAAGACCATATTCCCGGCGCCATCAATTGCCCGGTGCTGGACGACCAGCAGCGCATCACCATTGGCACGCTATACAAGCAGGTCTCGCCCTTTGACGCGCGCAAGCTCGGCGCCGTGATGGTGGCGCGCAATGTGGCCAACCATATCGAAACCCTGTTTGCCGACAAGCCCAAGACCTGGCAGCCGCTGGTGTATTGCTGGCGCGGCGGCCAGCGCAGCGGTGCTTTCACCCACATCCTGCGCGAAGTGGGCTGGTCGGCCAAGCGTCTGCAGGGCGGCTACAAGAGCTGGCGCGGCCATGTCATCGAGCAGCTCAATATCGTGCCCAAACCGCTGCGCTTTACCGTCGTGGCCGGGCCCACCGGCAGCGCCAAGACGCGCATCCTGGAGGCCATGCAGGCCCAGGGCCAGCAGGTGCTGAACCTGGAGGCGTTAGCCGCACACAAAGGCTCGGTGCTGGGTGACTTGCCGGGCCAGCCCCAGCCCTCGCAAAAAGGTTTTGAGACTTTGGTGCTGGAGGCCATTTCCCGGTTCGACCCGGCACGGCCTGTGTATGTGGAGTCTGAAAGCAAGCGCATAGGCCAGTTGCGCGTGCCCGACGCCGTGTTTCAGGGCATCCAGGAAGGCAACTGGCTGCGCGTGCAGGCCAGCATGGAGCAGCGCGTGCAGTTTTTGCTGCGCGACTACGACTACTTCCTGAGCGGCCCGGAGCTGGAGCAGCAGCTGGAGCGCCTGAAGGAATCCTGTGGCGGTGAGACGGTGACACGCTGGAAAGGCCTGGCACAAAGCAAAGACTTTGTGACGCTGGTGGCCGAGTTGCTGACCCAGCATTACGACCGTTTTTACCTGCGCTCCATGAACAAGCATGCCGAAGGCGCAGCCCACAGCAGCTTTGTCACCGACGACTTGTCGGCCGCCGGCATTGCAGCGCTGGCCCGCGAGATTGCGGCCAGCGCCGGGGGCTAAGTCGGCGCGGGCCAGGTTTCAACGGGCGTCGGCAATCACCTTGAGGATGTTGCTGCCTAGCTCTTCGGCCACAAACTTGGCCACATAGGCATCGGCCCCGGCGCTCTTGGCGTGGTTTTCGGTGGCGGTGCCAGACAGCGATGAATGGATCATCACCGGGATGCCGGCAAACCGCGGGTCGTCCTTGATGTTGCGTGTCAGGGTAAAGCCGTCCATCTCGGGCATTTCCAGATCGGTCAGCACCAGCGCCACCTTGTCGCGGATCGGTATGCCCTGCGCCACGGCCTGGGCCTGCATGGAGTCCAGTTTGTCCCAGGCTTCTTTGCCGCTTTTGGTCATGACGACGGGAATGTTCATGGCCTTGAGCGCCTGTTCAATCATCATGCGTGCCACGGCCGAATCGTCCGCAGCCAGGATCACGGAGCCCGGTGGTATGGAGCCCTTGGGCATGACCGTGTCTTCGCGGAAGGTGTGGTGCTGGTCGGGGAACACGTCACGCAGAATCTGCTCCACATCCAGCACCTGCGCCAGACGGCTGCCCTCCTTGTCGCCGTCCAGACGCGCCAGGCTGGTTACCAGGCCGCCCCCGGTGCCTTCAGCGGAGAGCGCCTGCTTCCAGTCCAGGCGCACGATTTCCACGACTTCTTCGACCGCAAACGCTTGCGTGGTGCGGGCAAACTCGGTCACCAGCAGAATGCCCAGTCCTTTGGATGGCGTGCAACCCACGATGAGCGGCAGGTTCACCACCGGAATCAGCTGGCCGCGCACATTGGCAATGCCCATGACGGCGGGCGCGGCGTTGACCATGGCGGTGATCTCCGGCATGACCATGATCTCGCGCACCTTGAAGACATTGATGCCAAACAACTCGTGTTTGCTGGTGCCATTGGGCTCGCCCAGCCGGAACAGCAGAAGTTCGAACATGCTGTTGCTGGAGCTGCTGTTGCGTTTTTCCTTTTCCGAGGCAAATGACGTGGCCATGGGCATTCCTTTATTTTGTTCTTGCTTGGGCCCTGGGTTGCCTTCGCGACAAAAGGTGCGCGGCACAGGGCATGCAAGGCCTCCATTGTGGACGAAATAGCCAGGCTCCGGCCGCCCGCTTCAGGCCCGTCTGCCGCAGGTCAATAGTGCGGTGGCGTAATCACCCGCAGCACCCGGGTGGCCACCGTTCCCGATTTGCCACCGCGACGCACTGTCCTTCGCACATCCCGCAGCGCCGGTTGTGGGCGCGCATTTTTTATGCTTTACGGTGCTTTACCGCTGTAAGCATTTGTACCGGTAGGCGCGGCCGTCCGCAGCGCGTTAAACACGCTTCAGCGCTTGTGCTGTTGAGGAGTTTTATTGTGACTATGCTGCGTCGTCTGGCCAAGTTGGCTCTGTTGGTGGTGATGGGCTCGTACCTGGCGGGTTGCTGCATAGCACCGCACGGTTGGGGCCATGGTGGTGACCGCGGTGGTTACGGCGACCGGCGCTAAGCGCGGTACTTCACTGCAGGCCCCGCGTCGTGCGCCTCGCTACAATGCAAAGCCGCCCGACATAGTTCAATGGATAGAACGGGGTCCTCCTAAGACTCAGATACAGGTTCGATTCCTGTTGTTGGGACCAAGTGATCACTTCACATGGTCTCTTCAGCGCGGTGCCTTGAATAGCAACGCCTGCTGACCCAACTCAGGCAACAGGCGGCCGGCCAGTCGCAGTTGCGAGAGCAGCAGACTTTGAACCTCGGGAGAAGGTCCGACCGGGGTCGGGTCGGTAGCAGGTTCGCTGCGATACACCACAGGCAGACGATGCAACGGTTGGTCCAGCAGTTGAGACAGGCTTTGCAGCCCCTTTTGCAGTTGTTCGGCAGCCTGGCGTGACTGCGCGTCCAGCGCGCCAAGCTCCATCTCGCCGCGATGCGCTCCCAGTGCCGAGAGGAAGTTCAGCAGCATGTGCGACAGCACCACAAACTGGCCGCAGGCCGCCTCGTTCAGGCGTGTGCTGCGGGGCTCTTTGCGCATCGCGCCATAGGCGTTGGCCAGTGCGGCGTCGGCGTTGTGGGCATTGCGGCGCGCCAGTCGGTAGGCCAGGTGGTCCTGCTTGCCGTCCTGGTACTGCAGCAGGATTTCATGCAGATAGCCCGCCTGCGCGCGCAAAGCTGCTGCCGCCAAATGTGGAAAGTGCCGCGCCTGCCAGTTGGGCAGCACCAGCCAGGCGGCCAGGGCCGAGATGGCACTGCCGAGGGCCGCGTCCAGCAGCCGGGCCGGAATCACACCCTGCGACATGCCCATCTGGTGAAAGCTCAGCAGCACCAGCGCCGTGATGGCCGCGGTGGCGGTGCGCAGATCGGTCTGGCGCTTACCGATGAACAGGGCCCCGGCCAGCACCATGCAGACGGACTGCAGCATGGCTCCGGGAAACAGCCGGATCAACGCCCAGCCCACGGCCAGGCCGGCCACGGTGCCGAGGGCCCGCTGCACCATGCGACTCAAGGTGGCGGCAAAGTGGGGTTGGCTGGTGAACACCACCGTCAGCAAAATCCAGTAGCCGTGCGGATCATGGGTGGCGCGCATCACCGCAAAGGCTACTACCAGCGCCAGCGACAGGCGCAGTGCATGGCGCATCAGGGCCGAGCGCAGGTTGAGCTGGGCACGCACGCGCGCCCAGGCCTCGCGCAGGGTCTGGGGCTGGCGGTCAATCAGCGACAGGTCGGGAGCCGGGCCGCCATGCACCATGGCGTTGGCAAATACGCTGGCCAGGCGGGTCAGGTTGTTGCCCAGTGCATGCAGGGCGCGCAGGGGGCTTTGCAAGGCGGGTGCCGCTTGCGATGCATCCAGAAAGCGCATGGCAGCTTGCATGTCTTCAATCGCCCGGGCCGTGGTGCCGGCGTGTTGCGCGCGGGTGCGCTCCCGTATGGCCCGCGCGAACTTCTGCGCCTGCTCCCCCAGCACGCTCAGCACACGCTGGCAGCGGTACAGCGCGTCGGAACGGGGAAAGGCTGCGGCCAGCACGGCATAGCTCTCGTGTGAGGAGCTGACGCGCTCGTGGATGTCCTGCGCGGCCAGGTACTGGCGCATGGCCTCCTGCATCCAGGCCGGTGGCAGGGCAGTTCCCAGGCGGCTGAACAGGCTGTCCTTGGTGGCGTTCAGGGCATCGACCACGCGGCCGTTGTGCAGCGCGAGTTGCAGGCGGCGGCCGGCCAGATCCAGGTCGCTGACCGGCTCCAGCAGCTGCGATTTCAGGCGCAGGTATTCCCCCAGCAGCGCATAGAGTCGGGACATGCGATGGCGCACGGTGGGTCGTGGCCAGGCGGCGGCCCAGCACAGCGACACCAGTCCGTACCAGGCCGCACCCCCCAGTAAATACGGTGCGACATCCAGCGCGTGGTCGCGGTTGTTTTGCGCCGACAGCGCGGTGTAGATGAACAGCACCAGTGCGCCAAAGGCAATAGCCCGGTACCGCTCGCCCAACGCGCCCAGCATGGTGAGCACAAAGGCCGATAGCGCCAGCACGGCGGCCAGCGTCACAAACGAGGGCAGGGCGGCCCAGACGGCGCTCACCACCAGGGCAAAAGCGCCCAGTGACAGCAGTTGCGTCTTCAGGCGACCGCTCCAGTTGTCGTCGGTTTCGGTAAAGGCGCTGGCCAACACACCCAGCACCACCGGCATCAGTTCGTCCTGC
>CANFIH010000043.1 GCA_947446855.1 Burkholderiales bacterium | reverse complement strand
TCCGCACCGGGTCAGGTGCCGATGGAAGACCTGAACACCGTGCTGGCCATCGTGCAAAAGGCCCTCGCGCCCAAGGGCTGATTGCGCCCCCACTTCACGGCAGAACGCGCAACTCCGGCAGCGACAAAGACTTTAGCGGGCGGCGCTGATGCGCTGCGACCCGCGCCATACCTGCGCCGGATCCAGCACCGCGGGCTGCCCGATGCAAGCCGCCTCGACGCACAAAAACTGGCGAAAGCCGTCCTTGGGCAGGTCTGCAGGGCTGGCGGCAGCCGCGCCACCCGGGTTCCACACCACCACATCGCAAAAGCCGCTCTGCTGCAATTGCACCAGCCCCTGTGCGGATTGCAGCTGCAGCGCATCCGGCGCGTTGAAGTAAATGCGGTCTATGGCCTCAAACGGCTGCAGGTCCGCGTGCGGCTTCATCACCGGCGGGGCTTGGGTGCAGTCTTCAAAATCGCAGTGCTCCAGGCCGCTGAGGCGGATGGAGTCAATGGCGCCAATGGCCAGATAGGTGTGCAGCGCAGCCTGGAAGCTGAAGGACTCCGGCCCCTTGTTGCTGACCGTCAGTGTCATCACCAGGCTGTCGTCGTCCAACGCAACCGTCAGGGTGCAGCCAAACGCATACGGCCAGAGCGCCTTGATCACCTTGTGGCTTTGCAGCGCCAGGGTCACGCTGCATGCAGCGTCTTCAGCGGGCGGTGCATCGTCCACCAGCGCCCAGCGGCAGGTGCGGGCAAAACCGTGGCGCGGCAACACACCGCGCGTGTTGAACTGGGGAAACACCACCGGCACGCCACCCCGTATGGCCTGGCCCGACTCAAAGCGCGTGTTGGGACTGAGGTACAGCTGCTCCACGCCCGTCGGCGTTTTCCACGACACCACATGGGCACCGTGCAAAGTGACGGTGGCGGTAGAGCCATCCTGGGCGCGCAGGCGCACCGCAGGCAGTCCGTGAAAGAGGCAGTTTTCTATGGTGGGCATCCGCCATTTTAGGCTGCGGCTTGTCGATAATCGGGCCACCCTATGACCGAACTCCATTCGCTTCCCCCTGGCCTCATTGCCGTCACCGGCGGTGAGCAGTCCGGCAAAACCAGCTGGTTACGGCGCCTGAGTGGCGACCTCCCTGCCCTGCCCGCGGCCGCCGCACAGCCGGATGCGCAATGGCTGGATCCGGGCTTGCCCGCACAGGATGAACACACTGCGCTGCAGGTGTGGCAGACCTTGCAGGCGCGCAGCCCGCGCTGGAATGCCGCACTGCACCGGGATCTGGTGGAAGCCCTGGGCATGCTGCCCCATGCAGAAAAGAAACTCTTCATGCTCTCCACGGGGAGCCGGCGCAAGGTCGCGCTGGCAGGCCTGCTGGCCTGTGGTGCCACCATCACCTGCCTGGACCAGCCCTACGCGGCGCTGGACCTGGCATCCATCCGGGTGATTCGCGCTTTTCTGCAGGACATGGCCGAACACACCCGCCGCAGCTGGGTCGTGGCCGACTATGTAGCCGACCCCGACCTGCCCTGGCGGCAGATCATCGCGTTGGACTGAACTGCTGCACCAGGCCCGCACTCACTCGTCCCGCGCCGGCTCTTTCTGGCTGTTGTTCCAGCGCTTCATGCGCTGCTGCCATTGCCCCACGGGCTGGCTGCGGTCGGCCGCCGTCGCACGGGTGGAGCTCTCGATCAATTGCTCCAGCAGCGCGTCCTGCGCCGCATCGTCCTGCGCGGGAAATACCGGCACCACCTTGATGATGTAGTCGCCGCGGGGCCCGCGAGGTGCCGTAGGAAAGCCCTGCCCGCTCATCCGGTACACCAGCGCATCCCGGTTCAGCCGCATCTGCTGCAGTCCACCGGGGGTGGGCACATCCACCCAGCGCCCCGCCATCCAGGCGTAACCGTTCACTGGCATGTCACAGCGCAGCACCCCTTCGTCGTCCAGCACGAACAACGGGTGGGGCTCGATTTCCACCTGCAACTCCAGACCGATGTCCAGATCGCCATGGCGCGAAGAGGGCACGCTCAGCACATGGCCGGCGCGCACGCCAGCCGGAAAACGCACCTGGCGCCGGTAGGCAACGGCGCGCTCACCGCTGCCTTCGCACGGGCCGCAGCGTTCGCGCTGGCGTCCGTCACCGCCGCAGTCGGCACATGCCTCTTCGTTCCACAACCAGCCGAACAGGGCGGCTGTGCGCACCGCACCGCTGCCACGGCAGGTGCTGCACGCCTTGGCCAGGACACGCTGCCCCTTGCCCAGGCAGGCCGTGCAGGTGTGGGTGAAGTGGCCGCGCAGGGTGCGGGTGCACCCCAGAATGGCGTCTTCCAGCGAGAGCCGCACTTTGCGCACATGGGTTTTGGCGTGGGCGTCGGGTTCGGGCGCTTGTGCGGCCTCAGGGGGCGCCGCGCCGGCTTCGGGATCTTCGGCATCGCCATCGAGGCTGCCATCGCGCAGTTGACGGATGTGCTGGTAGGCCTTGTTGATGCTCTGCATCCGTCGCCCCGCATCGGCCGCGGCGTTGCGGTCCGGGTGCCAGGTCGCGACCAGCCGCCGCCAACTGGCTTTGAGCTGCGCATCCGTGGCGCTGGGGTCCAGGCCTAGTTCCTGGTAGGCCTCCTGGGTATCCATGGTGGTCGTGTCCTCAATCCCTGCAGTCTGGCACTAAGCGCCGAGAGGGACCGGACGCAGCCTGGCAACGTGTGCCGCCAGACTGCATCGTAGCAAAGTGCTTACAAGACCTTGTTGGACCGGCGCCAGATGCCCAGGACTTCTGCTTCCTTGACCAATTGTTCGCGGAAATCGGGGTGCGCGATGTTGATCAACGCCTCCGTGCGCTGCCAGGTCGACTTGGCCTTCATCTGGGCCACGCCGAATTCGGTCACCACGTAATGCACCACCGAACGCGGGCAGGTGACGATGGTGCCGGACGAGAGCGTGGGCACAATGCGCGAGCCAATCGTGCCGTCCTTCTTCTTGAAGGTCGAGTTGATGCAAATCAGACCCTTGCCGCCTTCGGACTTATAAGCCCCCATGATGAAGTCGAGCTGCCCTCCGGTGCCTGATATCTGGCGCGGACCCGCAGACTCGCTGGCCACCTGTGTAAACAGGTCAATCTCGATGGCGTTGTTGATCGCGACCACTTTGGGGTTGCGGCCGATCACGGCGGGGTCATTGGTGTACGACGCCGGGAAGATGGCCGCCGCCGGGTTGTTGTCCAGAAAGTCATAGAGCTTTTGCGAACCCATGGCAAAGGTGTAGACCATCTTGCCGCGGTCAATCGATTTGCGCTTGCCGGTAATGCGCCCGGCCTCGTACATATCGACATAGGAGTCGGCCAGCATTTCGGTATGCACGCCCAGGTCTTTCAGGTCACTTTGCGCAATCATGTTGCCCACGATATTGGGCAAGGCCCCGATGCCGAGCTGGATGGTCGAGCCGTCTTCCAGCAAAGCCATCACGTGGGCCGCGATCTGGCGGTCGGCTTCGCTGGACTGCGATTCGCCCAGCTGCAACAGCGGGCTGTTGGGGCCTTCAACCACCATGTCCACCCGCGAGATGTGGATGGCTTCGTCCAGGCCGCCCAGGCAGCGCGGGGTCTTGGTGTTCACCTCCACAATGATCTTCTTGGCCTTGCGGCAGTAAGACGGCGTCATGGAGCAACTGGTCGAGAAGTTGAAGAAGCCGTTGGCGTCCATGGGTGCCACTTGCACGATGACCACATCCGGCTCCTCGTACAACTCGACGTTCTGCGGCCCCTGGTGGTAGCACAGGGGCACGTAGCTGGCCAGGCCCTTCTCGCCGTTCTTGCGGCCCAGACCGGAGAAATGCCAGTCGTTCCAGATGAAGGATTCCCGCAGCGGATCGGCTTCCACGCACTTCAGCGGTTTGGCGCGCGTGGTGGTGACCAGGATCACATCCCTGAGTTCGTGCTTGCGCAAGGCCAGCGCCGCGTCCAGGGCTTCCACATTCTGGGCAAATTCGCCCATGAAAACGGTGTCCCCCGACTGGACCACTGCAGCGGCCTGGTCGGCGGAAACGAGTTTTTGTCGGTACTGGTCTTGTTCGCGTGTTGTCATGGTTGTGTGTGCTGAGTTGAAAATTCGTTGAAAAGCTGCGATGGCTGGGCCTGCAAGCCAGGCTGGCGCCTGTCAGTGCTCTTTGCGGGCCACGGTCTTTTCGTTTTTGCGCGGCTTGCCGGCGCGCCCCGCCTTGGACCATTCGTAATCCTGGCCGTCGGGTGTTTTTCCACCGACTACGGCGTCCACGCCGGGCTTGCCGACCTGGTGCGGGTCCTCTGCGACCATGGTGACAAAGGAGTGCCCCGCGTCGCGCCGGGCCTTCACATATTCCAGCGCCTGTGTCAGCACGGCCTCATCGTGCGAGCAGGCTTGGTTGTCGCCATCCGTCCAGTAAATTTTGTACATGGCTGATCTTACGAAAGTCAACCAAAGATGACACCCTTTTTGATCAAGAAACAGCCATATCCCCGGCGGTCCCCGGTGGCGACCACGACGAAAGCTTTGCGCGCCGCTTCGTAAAAGGCAAAACGTTCCAACGAGCCCATGGCCAGCGCCGGGTCATCGTGCTGGCGCGCCAGTGCCAGCACTTCCAGTTGCACAGGTGGCAATTCCTGCGGCTGACCCACCACCTCCATGCGCAGAATGGGTTGTTCCACAAAGGTGTCCAGCGGCAACACGGAAAAAATGGCGTTGGCCGCCTGGTTGATGGAAATGCCGTCGAGCCGGATCACGGGTCTTGTCCCGGCCACCGCCTCCGCCGGAAAGTTGGCGTCCACCAGACACACCTCATCGCCATGGCCCATGGCACGCAAGGCCTCCAGCAGGCAGGGGCTCAGGAGGGGGTCAATGTTCTTCAGCATGGGGCGTGTTCCTTTATCTCGATGTCCATTAAAACTGGCCTGCAGTGATCGCCTTGAGGCGGTGCACCACATCCTTGCTGCCCTGATACAGGCGCAAGTACTCAGCATACAGGGCATCGTAAATGGCACGGTTCTGCGGCTGCGGTGCAATTTCGCTCTCCACGCGGACCCAGTCCTGAATGTCCTGCGGCTGCAGCAACCCGGCCGCGCGCCCGGCCAGAAAGGCATCGCCATAAGCCGCACCCACGGTGACCTCGGGCAGGACCTGGGTCACGCCCGTGATGTCCGAGACGATCTGCAACCAGGTCCGGGTTTGTGCGCCACCGCCCACGGCCACCATGCGCCGCACATCGGCACCGATGTCGGCAAACGTTTCGAGGTTGTGGCGCACGCCAAAGCCCACGCCCTCGAGCACGGCACGGAACATCTGTGCGCGCGTATGGGACAGCGTGAGCCCGGCAATGACGCCACTGGCCTGCGTGTCGTTGATGGGGGTGCGCTCGCCGCTGAAGTAGGGCAACACCAACAGGCCCTCGCTGCCGGCACGCACTGCGGCGGCTGCGTCAAACAGACTGGCGTAGGCCGTGCCGGCATCCAGGTCGCGCGCGAAGGCGTCCTTGAACCAGCGGGTCAGGCTGCCGGTGGTGCCCATGCCCGCAGCCAGGTTGAACTGGCCGGCTTGGGCGCCGCTTACCGTCCAGACCCGGGTATCGGGTGTGGGCCGGTCCTGCACCAGCACAAAGAAAGTGGTGCTGCCGTACATCAGCATCAGGTCACCGGGCGCAACCACGCCCACGCTGATGGCCTCGCTCAGCGCGTCGATGGTGCCAAAGGCCACCGGTGTACCAACGGCGAGACCGGTGGCCGCAGCGGCCTCGGCGTGCAGATGGCCGGCCAGTTCGTGGGCCCAGCCCAGCTCGGGCAGCCAGGCCAGGGGGGCAATCGCCGGTGCATAGCGCGCGTCCCATGCACCCGTGCGTGGGTTGAACAGGGGCATGAAATGGCTGGCACTATGGCGGTCCATGCGGTGCAGGCCGGTCAGCCGGTACACCAGATAAGCCGTGGCCGAGGTGAGCTTGGCGGTGGCCTGCCAGACCTGCGGTTCGTTCTTTTGCAGCCAGCGGATCTTGGGGCCTATGGCCTGGCTGGTCAGCCCCATCAGGGAGAAGTCGGCAATCGCCTGCGCACCCAGCTCCTGCTCCAGTTCGTCAATCTCCGCAGCGGCACGCACATCGACACCATAGAGGATGGCCGGGCGCAGGGGCCGCATGGCCGCATCCAGCGGCAGCAGACAGGGGCCTATGGCGCTGACGGCCAGGGCGGCAATGTGGTCGGGGTGCACGCCACTCTCGGCCAGCAGTTGGCGGCTGAGTTGGCACACATCGGCCCACCAGACCTGGTCGGCATCCTGCTCCACATGGCCGGGCTGCGGCATGGACAGGCCGTGCGGCATCACCGCCGTGTGCACGACATGTCCGAGCAGATCGGTCAGCACCGCCTTGCTGCTGTAGGTGCCTACATCGATGCCCAGCAGGTGGGTTTTCATGGTCACACCAAGGCCCGCAAAGGCAACACAATCAGACCGCGGATTTGGCGGCACCGGCCTCGGGCGCCATACCGGCCATGACCTCAAACACCTTGAAGATGGCCGAGGCATTTTCCTCGCCCCAGCCCATGTTCTGCGCTACCTTGTTGAGCTCGTGCACCTGGTTGGACAGCATCACCGGCACGCCGATGGATTCCGAGTAATTGCGGATGAGTTCGGTGTCCTTGACCATGGTGCGCAGGTGGAAGGAGACAGCAAAATCGTGGTTGATCATGGAGTGGCCCGCGCCCTCGATGATGGGCGAGCGGAAGTCCGACTCACCCCACAGCTTGATGAGTTCCGCACAGTCCAGACCCGACTTCTTGGCCATGGCCAGCGACTCGGCCAGCGAGGCCAGAATGGCCGACACCAGGTGGTTGCCACACAGCTTGGCCACGCAACCCGCGCCCACCGCGCCCATGTGGTGCACCGTGGCACCTACCGCATTGAGCACCGGCAGGGCCGCATCCCAGGCGGCCTGGTCTGCTCCGCACATGATCCACAGGCCACCTGAATGGGCCTCGCCCCTGGTACCGTGCACCGGCGCATCCAGAAACAGCGCGCCCCGGGCAGCAAAGGCGGCGGCACTGTCCTTGGCGGTTTGCGGCAGTTGCGTGCTCATGTCAATGAACACCTGGCCGGGCGCCGCATGGGCCAGCAGCCCGTTGGGGCCTTGCAGCACGGCATGCAGCGCGGCTTCGTTCCAGACCAGAATGATCACGTGGCTGGCGCCCTGCGCCGCTTCCTGCGGCGTGGCGCAGAACACGGCGCCGGCCTGCACCAGCGGGGCGGCGTTTTCGGGCGTGCGGTTGTAGCAGCGCACGCTGTAGCCCTTGGCCAACAGGGTCTGGCCCACGCCTATGCCCATGACGCCGGTTCCGATGATTGCAATATTCACGTGGTGCTCCTGGATTGCACGACATAGGCGTGCAGGGTTTCGATCATCAATACGCCCACCGTAGCGCCCGCGTCCTGCAGGCCTACGGTTTTTTCCTGAAAACAGGCGGCCTTGCCGTGTTGGGCCATCATGGCTTTGGTGGCTTCCAGCCCGTCCCGCGCAGCTTGTGCGGCGTGCTGCAAGGCAAGGGCCAGCGAGACGCCGTTGGCGCTGGAAGTTTCCAGCGACACCGCAATAGGGCTCAGCACATCCAGCAGGGTCTTGTCACCCAGCTGCGCCTTGCCACGGTCGGCCACGCCTTTGAAGAAGGCGGCCCAGAAGGCACTCATCTCCGCGGTGCCCCAGGCCTGCGCGCCTTCCAGCGCCTTGCCCCCGCGCATCAAGCCGGTGGCCACCAGGGTGCCCATGGTGGACGGGGCGGCCTTGGCCACCGCCATGCCGGCGAGTTGCAGGGTCTTGCCAACCGGATCGTTGGCGTTGTTGCGCACCGATTCGAAGGCTGCGATAAAGGCCTTGTTCATGGTGATGCCCAGGTCGCTGTCGCCCACCTTGCCGTCCAGCGCGATCAGCGCCTCGCGCTGTGCGGTGAAGACATCGCGCAAGGCCTCAAACAGGGCCGGCAGGTTTTCTTTTTCAATGCGGTCCATGGCGGCCTTAGAGCTGGGCCTGCTCAAAAAACGGCGAGGCAGCCGGTGCAGCCACCAGGCGCTTGAGCTCGTCATCCAGGTACAGCAGCGAAATGGAGGCACCGGCCATTTCCATGGAGGTGGCGAACTCGCCGATGTAGACATGGAAAATGGACACGCCGCGCTCCGTGAGGATGGCCGAGACGCGGCGGAACAGCACATACAGCTCTTCCTTGGGCGTGGCACCCAGGCCGTTGATCAGCACCGCCACTTCGTCACCGGCCTGCAGGGCGCGCTCGGCCAGCAGGGGCTTCATCATTTCATCCACCACCGCATCGGCTTTCAGCAATTCACCACGGCGTATGCCGGGCTCGCCATGGATGCCCATGCCGATTTCCATCTCGCGCTCGCCGATGCTGAAGGTGGCGTGCCCCACCTCGGGCACGATGCAGGGCGTCAACGCCACCCCCATGGTGCGGGTGTTGGCCTTGGCCTTGTCGGCCACGCGTTTCACCTCATCCAGCGACATGCCCTCAGTGGCTGCAGCACCCGCCGCCTTGAAGACAAAGAAGATACCGGCCACGCCGCGGCGCTTGTGCTCCTGGCCCAGCGGCGAGGAGGCCACGTCGTCATTGCCCACCACGGACAGCACGCGGATGTCTTCGATCTCGGCCATCTCGGTGGCCATGTCGAAGTTCAGAATATCGCCGCTGTAATTGCCATAGATGTAGAGCACACCGGCACCCTGGTTGATCGCCTTGGTGACCTCGAACATCTGGTCACCGCTGGGCGACTGGAACACGCCCCCCACGGCCGCACCGTCCAGCAAGCCAGCCCCGACATAACCCAGAAAGAGCGGCAGGTGACCGGAGCCGCCGCCGGTGGCCAGGCCCACCTTGCCAGGCACCCGCCGGGCCGCCACCATGCAGCGCCGGTCGTCGGCCACATAGCTCAGCTGTTTGGGGTGGGCACGGTAAATGCCATCCAGCATTTCATCGACAAAATCTTCGGGAGCGTTCAAGAATTTTTTCATAGGATTTCCTTTTGCTGCACTTGGGAGTCTGTGTACTCCGCTGTTAAAAAAAACGCCACGCCAGCCTGCGTGGCAACCGCCCTAGCGCTTGCTGCGCACCACAAAAAATGCCCCGGCTACCAGGATGAAAGAGCCCACCACCACGCGCTGCCAGGTGCTGGGCACACCGGCCATGATCAGCACGCTGTTGATCATCACCACCAGAAACACGCCCAGCAGCGTGCCCATCACGGTGCCGGTGCCCCCGGTGATGCGGGCGCCGCCCAGCACCACGGCGGCAATCACATCGATCTCTATGCCCACCAGGTCAAAGGGGTTGGCCAGGCGGTTGCTGCAGACATGGATCATTCCCGCCAGGCCCGCCAGGGCGCCGGTGTAGCTGAAGATGAAGAAGTGCACGGCGCGCAGGTTGTAGCCCAGGCGCTCGGCAATCACCGGGCTGCCGCCCACGGCAAACACGGCCCGGCCCATGAGCGTGCGGTTCAGGATCCACCAGGTCAGCAGAGAGACCGCCAGCAGCACCAGCACAAAGGCCGGCAGGATGATGGTGTTGCCGCGCGCCGTCTGCAGACTGAGCAGGGCCATCTTGCCGAAGGCGTCCATCTGCGCGGGCAGGTCGATGATCCAGACCGTGCCGACAAAGGTCAGCAGCAGGCCGCGGAACAGGTATTGCGTGCCGATGGTGACGATCAGCGAAGGTGCCTTGAGCGACTGCACCAGCACGCCATTGACCATGCCCAGCGCGCCGCCGCCCAGGGTCGAGAGCAGGAACACCAGCAGGATGGGCGTGCCCGGCAGGTACACCGCCACCAGCTTGGTGACCGAGTACATCGCCAGCGCCGCAATCGCCGTGAACGACACATCAATGCCGCCGGCCGCCAGGATGACGAACACGCCCAGCGCGAACAGCCCGATCACGGTGCTGGAGCGGGCAATATCAAACAGCGTGGAGAGCTGCCAAAAACCGGGGTTGACCGTGCCCACAAAGGCCGACAGCGCAAACAGCAGGAACAGCGTAAAGAACTCGGGGCGGCGCTCCAGCTTGTCGCGCAGGCGGTTGCCCAGGCTGGCGGTCGCCGGGGACGGGCTGGTGGAGTCAATCACGTTAAACACTGCGGGTCCCTTTCTCGGTACCGAGCATGGCGCGGTACAGATCGTCTTCTTGCGCGACATCCGCGGAAAATTCGTGTTGCACCAGGCCGTCGCGCATGACCAGAATGCGGTCGGCGTTTTGCAGCAACTCGGGCAGGTCATCGCTGATCAGGATCACCCCCAGGCCGCGACCGGCCAGCGCCTGGATGGCTTTGTAAATCGTGTCCTTGGAGCCCACGTCCACCCCCACGGTAGGGCCGTGCAGCACCAGCAGTTGCGGCTGGATGGTGAGCCAGCGCGCGATCAGCACGCGCTGCTGGTTGCCACCCGAGAGCGACTGCACCGGCAGATCGACATTGGGCGTGGCGATGTGCAGTTCGTCAACCAAGTCCTGCGCCACGCTGCGCGCCTTGGGGTGGTCCAGCGTGCCAAACGCCGTGCGCAGCTTGTCCAGAATGGCAGCCACCATGTTGGACAGAATGGGCTTGTCCAGAAACAGGCCTTCGCCCAGACGGTCTTCCGGCACATAGCCGATGCCGTTGCGGATGGAGTCCGCCGGGCAGCTCAACTTGAGCGGCTGGCCGCGCAGGCTCAGGGTTCCGGCACTGGCGGCCATGACACCGGCAAGGGTCTTGGCCAGCTCGTTGCGCCCCGAGTCCATCAGGCCGGTAATGCCCAAAATTTCGCCCTTGTTGAGGGTGAAACTCACATCCCGGAAATAGCTGCGGCAGCACAGGCCCTGCAACTGCAGCAGGGTCTCGTCGGAGGCAGCGGCATGGCGGTAGCGGCTGGCGTCGATGTCGCGTCCGGTCATCAAATGGCCGAGCTGGGTTTTGCTGTAGTTTTCTATCGGGCCCTGCGCCACGCACTGGCCGTCGCGAAACACGATGGCCTGGCCGCCAATGCTGTAGCACTCGTCGAGCTTGTGCGTCACAAACAGCACCGCCACCTTGTCGCGCCGCAGGTCGGCCACCACACGGATCAGGTTGTCGACTTCGCGCCTTGTCAGCGACGTGGTGGGCTCGTCCATGATGACCAGCTTGGCCTGGGTGGCAATGGCCCGGGCAATGGCTACCAGTTGGCGCAGCGCCAGCGGCAGGTTGGCCACGGGCGTGGCCAGAAACTCTGCGGTGGTTGGCAGCTTGACCACGGCCAGGGCACGCGCGGCCGTGGCATTCAATTCGGTTTGTCGCAGGGGGCGCATCAGGCTGCCCCGGGCTGTGACCAGCTGTTCGGTCAGGCCCACGTTTTCGGCCACCGTCAGGTTGGGGATCAGCGACAGGTCCTGGTACACGGTTTCAATGCCGGCAGCCAGCGACGCGATCGGGGTCAACGCCGTGTAGGCACGCCCTTCGATGCGAATCTCGCCCTCATCGGGCGGCTGTGCGCCCGAAATAATCTTGATCAGGGTACTTTTGCCGCAGCCGTTTTCACCCAGCAGGTGGTAGATCTGGCCGCGCTCAATCACGAAGCCCACACCCCGCAGTGCGTGCACGCCACCAAACCGTTTGTGAATACCGGTGACTTCCAGGAACACCGGGGAACCGGGTTCAGAGCGGCTTGCGTCTGTGCTCTGGTCGACGAACATGGGATGCCTTTGGGTGGGTGACTGGTGCGCCTGCCCGGGGGCCACCGCTTAGGGCGGCAGCCCCGGGGTCAGTGACGCTTTAGAACAGGTAGTTTTTGTAGGTGGACTTGTCGGCAATCACCATGGCATTGCCCACGATCAGCACGCCAGTGCCCGGACCCTTGGTGACCGAGACCTTTTCATAGCCCTTGACGCCCAGGCTCATGCCGTTGGTCAGCGGTTGCTTATCCAGCAGCAGCTTGGCGGTCTTGTTCATGGCCAGGCCGGCGTCCTTGGGATCCCAGAAACCGATAGCCGTGATGGCGCCCGACTCAATGAGCTTGGCCGAGGGTGTGGCCAGGCCGGTGCCGACCACGCAGACCTTGCCGGCCAGACCGGCCTCTTCCACCGCGCGGCCGATGCCGATCACGTCGTTACCGGCAGAGCCCTGAAAGCCCGCGATGTCGGGGTGCTTGCGCAGGATTTCCTTGGCCTTCTCATAGGTCTTGTTGGCATCGTCAAAGGACTCGTTCTTGGCGTCCACCAGCGTCATGCCGGCGTGCTTCTTGGCATTGGCGGCACCGGCTTCCACCCACTGGATGTGGGTGCGGCTGCCCAGCGAGCCGACAAACGATGTCCACTTGCCCTTGTTGCCCATGCAGGAAGACAGCTTCTCGTTCAAGGCCACACCGTAGGCGGCGTTGTCAAAGGCTTCGATGTCGGCATGCGTGTTCTTTTGCGTATCGGCCTCATGGGTCACGACCACAATGCCGCGGTCCATGGCGCGCTTGAGTGCGCCTTCAATCACGGTGGGGTCCATGGGCACCACAGCCAGGGCGCTGACCTTGCGGGCGATCAGGTCGTCGATGATCTTGAGTTGCTGGGCGGCATCGGCGGTGGCCGGGCCACTCTGGCTGGCGTTCACTGCAGGGGTGGTGGATGCGTACTCTTTCACGCCCACTTCCATGCGGTTAAACCACGGGATGCCGCTGATTTTGACCACGGTCGAAATCGTCGGTTTCTCTTGCGCATACAGGGCACCGACTGAAGCGGCGAGCAAGACGGCCGCGATGGCTGCGTTGACAGGTTTGATTCTCATTGGAGTCTCCACGTAGTTAACCCTCAGGAATGGCTCTTGGGCGCGGGAGGGGGCCGCACCCAAGAGATGAATTGCAGGCCCTTTTCGCGCGCCTTGGCAAACAGTTCGTAGCGGCCAAAGGCCAGGAAGATGAGCAGCAGTGCGCCCCAGGCGCAATCGCGAAAGAAGTTCGACACATCCAGAAAATTCAGCATGCTGCTGAGCAGTTGCAATGCGGTGGTGGAGAGGAACAGGCAGGTCATGCGGCCATAGCCGCCCTCGGGCTTGACGCCGGCCATCACCGTGATGAGGATGGCAATCAGCAGATACGACTGGCCGTAGTCCCATTTCACATTGACGTTGCGCGAGGCAATCAGCACGGCAGCCACGCCGGCCATGGTGCCGCACAGGGCGTAGGTCGTGATCAGCAGGCGCTCCTGGGCGAAACCGGCGAAGCGCGCCGCCTTGGGGTTGGTGCCCATCAGGAAAAGGCGAATGCCAAACGGGCTGTACTTGAGCACGGCACCTACCAGCAACGCAATCAGCAGGAAGATCAGGAAGGAGATTGGCACGCCCAGCCACAGACCGTTGCCGATTTCCATCAAGAGGTCGGCGTTGCCCACGCGCACCGACGGCCCGCCCGACAGCACCACGGCCAGGCCGGTGAACAGCAGTTGGGTGCCCAGGGTGCAGAGAATGGGGGTGAGCCCCAGGCGGGCAATCAGCAGCCCGTTGACCACGCCGCCGACCAGCCCGGTGCAGATGGCCACACCGGCAAAGGCCAGGGTGAACAACAGCGGTGCCTCCTCCACATTGACAAAGGCGGCGACCACAGTGGCCGAGAACACGCCGGACAGGTTGGCCAGCGCGATGCCGGACAGGTCGATGCCGCCATTGCCCGAGCTCATGGCCAGCATCACGCCGATGGCCAGCAAGCCCAGTTCGGGCAATTGCGAAGCCATCGACTGCAGGTTGTAGGGGTCAATGAAGGCGCCCTTGGACAAGACCGATGCACTCAGCAGCACCAGCAGGTTGATGCCGATCAGGAATACCAGTTGGGGGTCTGCTTTGGACTGCATGGCGCGCTCAGTTCAGCCCGCACGCGGAAGTTCGCGTGGCATGGCGGTAGGGTGCTTGGAACTGTTTCAACACGTGTTGCTTACTAAACGTTTAGTGATATTTTCAATACTTGTTCGCAACTTTAGTGCATTGAGGAGGCTTAGAAATAAGTGAATACCCTTGCCATCTTTGAATTTTTTTCAGAGGCATTACCTGATTTTTTGCAGGGTCATGGCGTGTTGCACCGCACCCGGTACAAACCCGTGGGGCGCGTGAATATTCTTGGTTGGCGATGAAACGTTTAGTAAAATAATAGTCACAAACTGCAGCACCCGACGCCGCATCGGCGCGTGGATGCAAGGGTTTGTGTTTTTTCACCTCTGCGGTTTCGGGGCGCGGCAAGCCATGCAGAGCTGCACGGATAATTTGTGACCAACCAACGGATCGGAAACCATGGCATCAACAGTTAAGGATGTAGCCCAGCTGGCCGGCGTGTCACCCACAACGGTGTCGCTGGTGATGAATGGCAAGTCGGGCATCTCGCAGGACACGCGCACCCGGGTGATGCAGGCGGCGGCGACGCTGCAATACAGCCAACGCGGTGCCCGCGCAGCCAAAGGCAGCGGCAGTGGCACGCTGCGGTTTTTGAAAATCGCCAAACACGGCCACACGGTCAACCGGGACCACAACACCTTTATCTCGGACTACATCGACGGCATGTCGCGCGAGGCCAGCGCCTCGGGCTACAAGCTGGAAATCGTGAGCTTTGAAGGCGAGCCGATCGAGAGCATCGTGGCCTCGCTCAAAGGCACACAGGTGGACGGCCTGGTCGTGCTGGGCACCGAGCTCACCGGGCAGGACATCGAGCTGCTGCAAGCACTGCCCACGCCGCTGGTGGTGATCGACTCCTTCTTCGATGTGCTGGAGTGCAACTTTGTCAACATGAACAACAAAGATGCGGTGTACAAAATCATTGCCTACTTTGTGGAACGCGGCTTCAAGAACATCGGCTTTATTGCCAGCAATGTGCAAACCGTGAATTTCCAGTTGCGCAAGGAGGCCTTTGTCGAAGGCATGAAGGCCTTTGGCCTGGGCTTTAGCAACCGCGATATCGTCACCGTGGACTCTACCTACGACGGCGCCTACCAGGACATGCTGGGCAAACTCCACAATGGCCTGGTCGTGCCGGAATGTTACTTTTGCACCAACGACATCATCACCTACGGCTGCATCAAGGCACTGCGGGAGTTCAATGTGCGCATACCGCAGGACATTTCGGTCATCGGCTTTGACAACCTGCCCATGAGCGCCACCATGGAGCCCCCGCTCACCACGGTGGATGTATCCAAGACCAAGATCGGTTACCTGGCGATCCGCCTGCTCGACGACTTGATCAATGCCGAGGAAAAGCAACCGGCCGTCAAGATTCTGGTGGGCGCCAACCTGGTGGCGCGCGACAGCGTGGCACCCCATCCTTCACCGGAAAAAACATCCGGCCCGTGATGTGCTGGGACTCCGGGCGACTTAGCGGCTACCCCAGAACGCAGCGCCCACCACCAAGACGGCGGCAACGGCCACGTTCCATTGCAAGGGCTGCCCCGTTGTGAGCAACAGCATGACGGTAGACAAAATGGGGGTGGCGAAGGCCAGCAGCCCGATGCGCCTTGTGTCGCCGATCTTGATGGCGGCATCCCAGAGAAAGAACGCACCGCCCAGCGGCCCCAGACCCAGGATGGCAATCAAGAGCCAGTCCTGCTGACTCAGTGCGGCGGACGGCTCCAGCAGCGCGTGGCATAGCAGCGACAAGAGCCCCGAAGCAGCAGCAAAGCCCCCCACGGCCGCAGTCGGAAAGGTGGGCAGCCGGCGTGTGAGCAGTGAATAGCTGGCCCAGACAAAAGCAGAGGCCAGTGCGATGACGTAGCCCGCATGAAAGCCGCCCTCCGCAGCGACCGGACCACCGCGCCCCAGAATGGCGATGGCAGCACCGGCAAAGCCAATCAGCGCGGCCACGATATGGCGCGCATGCAAGGCGACGCCTTTGAGAAACAGGGGCGCCATCACCACCATGCCCAGCGGCCAGAGGTAGTTGATGAGATTGGCCTCCACGGCCGGTGCATTGCGCAGTGCCATGAAGAGTAAAAAGTGGAACCCGAACAGCCCGTAGATGCCCACCAGCAAAGTGGGCAGAGGCACCTGCCAACGCGAGAGGCGAAACTGCGCCAGCGGCAAGGCGATGACGCTGCCCACCAGCAAGCCCAGTCCGGTCAGCAAAAAAGGGGGAATGTGGGCGAGTTTGACACCCAGCGGAGCCAGTGAGCCCCACAACGCAATGGCGGCCAGGGCCAGTAGATCTGCTTTCATGCGCCAGAGGATACGACGGAAACGCATGGGCAATGCCCGGCGCGGCGGCCGGTGCTAGGACAGGGGCTTGCGGCCTGCCGGTTTCACGCAAACCGGTGTCACGGTAGACTGCGCGCCAGACCCAAAACATACGAGACTCTTATGCATTACCAAGCCCATCCGCAACGCTATGACGGCCGCATGCCCTACCGCACCTGCGGCAAAAGCGGGCTCAAACTGCCGGCGGTTTCCCTGGGCCTGTGGCACAACTTTGGCGATGCCACGCCCTTTCAAACCCAGCGCGACATGTTGCGCACCGCCTTTGATCTGGGCATTACCCACTTCGATTTGGCCAACAACTACGGCCCGCCTGCGGGCAGTTCAGAAACCAATTTTGGTGAGCATCTGCGCCGTGACTTCAAACCCTACCGCGACGAGCTGATCATTTCCAGCAAGGCGGGTTGGGACATGTGGCCCGGCCCCTATGGCCAGGGTGGCGGTTCACGCAAGTACGTGCTGGCCAGCCTGGACCAAAGCCTCAAGCGCATGGGCCTGGACTATGTGGACATCTTCTACTCGCACCGCTTTGACCCGGACACCCCACTGGAAGAAACCATGGGTGCGCTGGCCACGGCCGTGCAGCAGGGCAAGGCCTTGTATGTGGGCATCAGCAGCTACTCTGCCGGCAAGACGCGTGAGGCGGCGGCCATCCTGAAAAGCATGGGCGTGCCGGCGCTGATTCACCAGCCGTCCTACAGCCTGCTGAACCGCTGGATTGAAGAAGACCTGCTCAACGCGCTGGAAGAAAATGGCATGGGCTGCATTGCCTTTAGCGCGCTGGCACAAGGCCTGCTGACGGATAAGTACCTGAATGGCGTGCCGGCCGATGCGCGCATCAACCGCCCCGGCGGCGGCTCGTTTACGGCCGACCACCTGAGCGCGCAAAACCTCAAGCATGTGGGCGCCCTCAACGAGATTGCGCAGGCACGCGGCCAGACGCTGGCACAGATGGCGATTGCCTGGGTGCTGCGGGATGCGCGCGTGACCACCGCGCTGATCGGTGCCAGCAAACCGGCGCAAATCGTCGATCTGGCGGGCGCCATGCAGAAGCTGGACTTCACCGCTGCCGAGTTGGCTGCGATTGACCAGCATGCGGTGGAAGGCGGCATCAACCTGTGGCAAAAACCCTCGACGGACCAGCGCCCGGATTAGCCACGGTCTGACGCCGTGGCCGGCACCTCTGATCAGCCGCGGCGCAGTTGAAGCGCCGGGTCTTCAGACTCCAGCACCGTTTGGGCCCAGGGTGCGAGGCGACTGACGTCGGAGCGCAGCACCTCCTGCTTGACGGCCAGGATCTGCGCCGGGTGCATGGAGAAACTACGCAAGCCCAAGCCCAGCAACAAGCGCGTCAGCGTGGTGTCACCCGCCATCTCGCCGCACACACTCACATCCTTACCCTGCGCGCGGCATTCGGCAATGGTGTTGGCCACCAGCTGCAGCACGGCCGGGTGCAGCGGATCGTACAAATGGGCCACCGACTCGTCCGCACGGTCTATGGCCAGGGTGTACTGGATCAGGTCGTTGGTGCCAATCGAGAGGAAGTCGAAATGCTTGAGGAACAGCTTGAGGCTTAGCGCTGCGGCCGGGATCTCGATCATGGCGCCCAGCTTGACCGGGCCGTAGACCACGCCCCGGTTGTCCAGCATGGCGCGGGCGTGGTCGATGTGCGCCAGGGTCTGGCGGATTTCACGCGCATGGGCCAGCATGGGCACCAGCAGGTGCACCTGTCCGTGCGCCGCAGCACGCAGGATGGCGCGCAGCTGGGTCAAGAACATGGCCGGGTCGGCCAGACTCCAGCGAATGGCACGCAGACCCAGCGCCGGATTCAGGTGCGCTTCGTCGCGCGGCGAATCGTCCAGTGGCTTGTCGGCGCCCACATCCACCGTGCGGATAGTGACCGGCAGGCCCTTCATGCCCTCGACTGCCCGCTTGTAGGCCTGGTACTGCTCTTCCTCATTGGGCAACTTGCCCTGGCGGCCCATGAACAGGAATTCGCTACGAAACAAACCTACGCCCAGGGCACCGGCCTTGAGCGCCAGTTCCGCGTCTTCCGGCATTTCGATATTGGCCAGCAATTGCACGCGCTCGCCGTCCATGGTGATGGCGGGGGTGTGCAACAGGCGTTGCAGCCGACCGCGCTCCAGTTCGCCCTGGCGCTGCTTGAAGCCGTACTCGGCCAGGATGATGGGTGAGGGGTCGACAATGATCACGCCGGCGTCGCCGTCGATGATGACCCAGTCGTCCTGGCGCACCAACTGGCTGCTGGTGCGCGCGCCGACGACCGCCGGAATGTCCATGCTGCGGGCCACAATGGCGGTGTGCGAGGTGCGCCCACCGACATCGGTGATAAAGCCGGCAAACACGCTTTGCTTGAACTGCAGCATGTCGGCCGGTGACAGGTCATGCGCCACCAGCACCAGGGGCACGTCGACGGTGTCGTCCAGCAGCAAATCCTGTTGCGACTGTTTGCGCAGGGGGCGCTGGCTGTGGGTTGCAATCGGCGAATCGGCGCCCTTCATGGCGCGCAGCACGCGCTCCACGATCTGCTCCAGATCGGCCTTGCGCTCACGCAGATAGGCATCTTCCATTTCATCGAACTGGCGGGCAATGACTTCGAGTTGCGTGGTCAACGCCCATTCGGCGTTGTAGAGGCGCTCGGTAATCCAGTGTTTGACGCCGCTGATCAACTCCACGTCCTGCAGCAGCATGAGGTGCACCTCCAGCAGGGCGCCGAGCTCATGCGGCGCCTCCTTGGGGCCCATGCGGATGATGCTCTCCTGCAGGCGACGGATTTCCTCCGCTACGGCATCGCGTCCGGCACGCACGCGTTCGATTTCTGCCTCGATTTGCGGTGACTGGATAAAGTAGTGCGCCACATCGACGCGGCTGGAAGCGACCAGCACCGCACGCCCGATCGCAATACCACGGGACACGGCCAGGCCGTGGATGGCGAAGGTCACTCGGCGCCTCCTGCGCTGCCTGCCCTCATTCGCCCTCTCCGAATTTGTCGGCTATCAGGGCCAGCAGGGCGTCCATGGCTTCCTGCTCGCGCTCGCCGCTGGTTTCGAGCTGGACCTCGGAGCCAATGCCCGCAGCCAACATCATCACACCCATGATGCTTTTGGCATTGACGCGGCGCTCACCGCGCGTCATCCAGACTTCGCAGGGGAAAGAACCGGCCAGCTTGGTCAGCTTGGCCGATGCGCGGGCGTGCAATCCCAGTTTATTGACTATGGTCGTGGTGCTGTTGATCATTGATTTTTCTCTGCTGATTCTGTGGCGCGGTCACCGCCACTTGCATGATGCTTTGGGTGCCGCCTGCCAGGGCACGCGCCACCAGCACATCCAACGGTTCGTGGCGGTAGTTGACGGTGCGCAACAACATCGGCAGGTTGACACCCGCAACCAGTTTGGACTGCACCCCGTCCACCACCTTCTGCGCAATATTGCAGGGTGTGGCGCCAAACACATCCGTCAACACCAGGGTGTTGGGCGTTCCCAGCTGGGCCAACATGCGCAAGGCTTGTGCCCGTGTGAGGTCCGGCGCTTCGCTGGGCGGTACGTCCAGCGCAAGAATGCCCTGTTCCACGTCCGGAAACACATGCAGCACCCCTGCGCGCAAGGCACTGGCCAGCGGGGCGTGGGCGATGATCAGGATGCCAGTGTTCATGGGTGGGCGATGGTAGTGCGTTGATTATGGCTTTTTTGCCAAGAGGAAATACAGATAGGACAGCAGGTAGCACAGGGCATAGAGGCTGAGTGCACCCTGGTAGGCCACGACCTCGCTCCAGCCGTGCGCGCGCAGGGCATCAATCACCAGCCCCATGCCCCATTGGATGGCAAACACGCCACAGAAAACCACCAGGTTATAGGCCGACAAGGCGCGCCCGGCGAGTGCTGCGCGAAACGCCATGCCCACCGCCGGTTGAGCCCCCGTGCACACCGTGGCCAGGGCGCAGAAGAGACCCAGTGCCCAAGGCGCAGCGGCGGGCCAGGCCGCACCGCTGGCGGCCAACCCCAGCAACGGCAGGAAACTCAAAGGCACCCCTAACTGAAGCAGCCGGTTGGCGCCCACGCCCTTGCGGGCAAACCAGGGAGTGACCATCCCCCACAGCCAGTAGACCAGCAGCATGGCAATGCTGATCCAGAACAGACCGGAAGTGGCTTGTGCGGGGCTGAAACCGGCCACGCGCACCATCCAAGGGGCCGCCCAGAGTGTCTGGATGGCAATCAAACCGCCGTAGCCAAAAAAGCCCAACGGCACCAAGCTTTGAAAATAGGCGTGGCGCCAGATTTCCCCGTAACCGGGCGGTGCGGCGGCAGGCAGCCCCGGTGCCGGTGGAGTACTGGCAGGCGCTGCCCAGGACGGCAGTTGCCAGACGATCAGCAGCACGGACAGGGCGAGGGCCGCCGCCAGCATCAGAAAGATGGGCCGCCAGCCTGTCAGGGGCAGCAGCCACTGCACCGGCAAGGTGGAGGCCACCGTGCCCAAGGCCCCCAGCATCAGCATCCACGAGTTGGCGCGCATCAGCGTAGCGGGTGCATACCAGCGGCGATAACCGGTCAGGGGTGCCATCAGGCAGGCGCTCAGGCCGACGCCGCACAGTACGCGCGCCAACATCAAGCCGGCAAAACTACCGGCCAAGGAGAAGGCCACACAGCCGGCCAGGGCTGCCAGCAGAAAGGTGCTCTCCACGCGTTTGGGGCCCATCCGGTCCAGCCAGGCCCCCAATGGCAACTGGGTCAGGGAGAAGCCCAGAAAGTAGGCGCCCGCCAGCAGCCCCAGGTCAGCCGCGTTAAGTGACAGTTCCTGCACCAGCGTGGGTGCCAGGGTGGCCGTGATGGCACGAATCAGCGCCGACAAAAAGTAGGCCAGGGCCAGCACCGCAAAAACAGCGATGGCCTTGCGGCGTGGCAGCAGCTTCATTGGAGGTGCGCTTCGCCAAACAGGGGTTCGGTTTGCGCGCTATCCAAGTGTGTTCCGTAGGCTGCGATCTGGTAGACCTCGGCGCCCTGGGTCCGCCATTGCACGCGCGCCTGCAAGCCCGTTCCATCCGAACGTTTGCCGTCAAGCCGCACGTCAAAGCTGGTTTGCGCGTCGCCGCTGTTGGGCATGGGGTGAACGGCCGCGGCCTGAACTTGGGCCAGCGTGGCCTGGCGCAGCGCCGCCATCAGCTGCGCTGCCTGCGTGGCATCCGCAGCCCGGGTGCGACTGATGGCAAACAGCATGCCGGCCGTCTCGCAACCGGCCATCTCCATCTCCACGGTCTGGCCGGCCAGCGTCACCGGACGGCTGGCGTGATCGGGCTTGCAGGGTAATAAGGCGCTCAAGTGGCCCAATTGGACGGTGCGCCAGTTCAAACCCGGTGAGCAGGCCGGCAGACTGAGCAAACCGAGTAGCAGGGCCGCCGCCTGCAGGAGTTGCGCCCGCGTCACTGCAAGGCGCCGAACACTTTGCTCAGGATGGAGCTGCCATAGGCCACCGGGTTTTGCCGGATCTTTTTTTCCTCTTCCGAGATCATGAAATACAAGCCGTCCAGGGTTTTGCCGGTGATGTATTGCTGGATATTGGCGTCTTCCTTTTTCACCAGCCCGAACTCGGCGGCCTTGCCCGCAACCTGGTTGTATTTATCAGCCAGGCCGACCTTGGCAGTGGCCTGGGTGACCACGGGCAGAAATTTTGTGCTCAGGTCGGGACGGGTCTTGCTGGCAAAGAAGTCCGTTACGGCCGTGTTGCCGCCACTCAGAATGCCCTTGGCGTCCGTCACCGACATGTTCTGTACCGCTTTGAGCAACAAGTCCTTGGACATGGGCACCGCGGCCTCGGCCGCACGATTCATCGATGTCACCAACTCATCCACTGTGTCACCCTGTCCGAAAGTTCGCAGCAACTGCGCCGCGTCATTGAGGTAGCCGGGCAGCGGTATGCGCACCTGGTCGTTGCCCAAAAAACCGTCCTTGGCGCCCAACAGCCCCACCGCGGACATTGCGCCTTTTTCCAGTGCGGTCTTCAATCCCTTGCCGGCATCGGCCGTGGACAAGTCAGCCAGCGTCAACGCGCGGGCTTGGCTCCATGCGAGGGCCGCCAGGCCTGTCAGTGCGCGCAAGGAAATCGAATTAAACTGGCGTTTGTCCATTGGAAAGCCTCTTCTTTTTTTGATCAGCTTGCATTGTGACGCCTCAGGTCAGGCGCCGGGTATTGCGGGTGTGCTTTTATCGTAGGCCAATCGCGTTAGGAGTTCAGCCGAGTGGAAAGTAAACAAGTGCAGACAGAACAAAGGGAGATCCGGATCACGGTCGCGGTGGACGCTGAGCACCTGAACGGCACACGCTTGTTGTTCCAGGAGTACGCTACCCAGCTGAACGTGGCAGAGTGCTTGGCTGGGTTGGATAGCGAGCTGGCCGGCTTACCGGGTGCATACCAGCACCCGCGTGGAAGCCTGTTGATTGCCACCGTTTCAGGCGAACTCGCTGGTTGTTGCGCATTGCGGCCACTCGACGCTGTTGACTATGCCAATGCCTGCGAGATGAAACGTTTGTATGTACGCCCGCAGTACCGGGGAATGGGGCTGGGGCGCAGGCTGACCGAGGCGATTCTGGACCAGGCACGGCAATGCGGTTTTGCGTGTGTGCTGCTGGATACGCTCAATGCAATGGAAGCCGCGCGCAGCCTGTACAACGAATTGGGTTTCGAAGAGATACCGCCCTACTGCTTCAACCCGATTGCGGGTGCCCATTACCTCAAGGCTGAACTCTAGACCGCTGGCCTAAAGTGCAGCCTGGAGACTACGCGCCGGGTGCGAACACCTGCGGCGCATAGAGGCTTATCAGGCCTTGGCTTGTGCCAGCAATGTGGCGGCATCGCTCACTTCAAACTTGCCGGGACCTTCGTTATTGAGGGTCACGACCTTGCCGTCTTTTACCAGCATGGAGTAGCGGTTGCTGCGCAGGCCCAGACCCTTGCCGGTCAGATCCAGTGTCAGGCCGGTGGCCTTGGCAAAGGCGGCATCGCCGTCGGCCAACATGCGCACCTTGGTGCCGGTCTTCTGGTCACGTGCCCAGGCACCCATGACGAAAGCGTCGTTGACGCTGAGGCACCAGATTTCGTCCACGCCAGCCGCCTTGAAGGCATCAAACGACTCCACATAGCCGGGCACATGCTTGGCCGAACAGGTGGGCGTGAAAGCGCCCGGCAAGGCGAACAGGGCGATGGTCTTGCCAGCGCTGGCCTTGGTCACGTCGACGGCGTTCGGGCCCAGACTGCAGCCTTCACCTTCCACTTCGGAATATTCCATCAGGGTGGTTGCGGGAAGTGTGTCGCCTACTTGAATCATGAAAATCTCCTATGTGTAAATACCAATGCGCAATCGTGCTCGGTTGCGATCTGGCCAACCAAGCACGCTTGGTACGCCAAAAAGCAAAACGGCCCACATTGTGGGCCGTTCATCAAAGTCCTGCAGAGACGTAAGTCTTTAAACTTAAACCGCTGCAGCCTTTTGCACCAGACGGGTCGCAACCCAGTTCTTGGTTTTCGAAATCGGACGGCTTTCCGTGATTTCAATCATGTCACCCATCTTGTACTCGCCCTTTTCGTCATGGGCGTGGTACTTGCTGGATTTGCCGACAATCTTGCCGTAGAGCTCGTGCTTGACACGACGCTCGATCAGCACAGTGACTGTCTTGGCACGCTTGTCGCTGACCACCTTGCCAATCAAGGTGCGCTTGAGGGATTTTTTAGCTTCCGTCATTTATCGCTCCTTATTTGGCGGATTT
>CANFIH010000042.1 GCA_947446855.1 Burkholderiales bacterium | reverse complement strand
TCAAAAAGGGCAGGGCATGCTTGCTGCCGGCAAACACATGGGCCACCTGCGGCACCACATAGCCCACCAGAAACAGCACGATCACCACCGCCACCAGCGACACAATGGCCGGATACAAAGCCGCACCCACCAGCTTGGATTTGAGCACCTGGCGCTCCTCCAGATCATCGGCCAGGCGCACCAGCACCAAGGCCAGGTGGCCGCTTTGCTCGCCCGCGCCCACCACGGCCACGTAAATGGCGGCAAATTCGCGCGGGTGCTGTTCCAGCGCTTTGGCGAAGCTGGTGCCGCCGTTGACCGAGGCGCGCAGCGCGGCATTGAGGTTGCGCTGCGTTTCGGTCTCGGCCTCTTCCGACAGCGAGCCCAGCGCCTGCTCCAGCGGCAGGCCGGAGCTCACCAGTTCGGCCAACTGGCGCGTCCAGATCGCCAGGGCGGTGCTGTTGAATACACGGGAGCGCCAACTGCTGCCTGGTTCGCCGTCCTGCGTATGGCTGGCCCGTCCGGCCAGCACCTGCACCGATAAAGGAATAAAGGACTGCGTACGCAATTGGGCGCGGGCAGATTTGGCACTGTCGGCCTCCAGCGTGCCCTTGCGGGTTTGCCCCTGGTCGTCCAGGGCGGTGAAGGAATAGGCGGGCATGAAGCAACCTTATCACGAAGCCAGGCCGGCAGAGCGCGGTGAAAGCCTGCGATGCCCGGCCGTAAACCGCCGGAACTCGGGGAAAATGCGGTATGCCCAGCCCTTCCACGCCCCGCTATGCTGCCGTCGATATGCTGCGCGGCCTGGCCATGGTGTGGATGACGCTGTTTCACTTCAGCTTTGATCTGCAGCACTTTGGCTATCTGCAAGCCAACTTCTACGGGGACCCGTTCTGGACGCTGCAGCGCACGGCCATCGTCAGCCTGTTTGTGTTCTGCGCCGGTCTGGGTCAGGCGATTGCGGTGCAGCAGGGCCAAGCCTGGGCACGATTCTGGAAACGCTGGTGCCGGATTGCCGGCTGCGCGCTGTTGGTGAGCGCGGGCTCTTACTTCATGTTCCCCGGCAGCTTTATCTACTTCGGCATCCTGCATGGCATGGCGCTGATGCTGATCGTGGTGCGGCTGCTCTCGGCTGTGGGTTGGCTGCTTTGGCCGCTGGGTGCTGCGGCCTTGGCGCTGCCCTGGCTGGCGCTGCAATTGCACGCCGCCTGGCCAGCCGCCGAGCTATTGAATGGACGCGCTTTGAACTGGCTGGGCCTGATCAGCAGGAAGCCGATCACCGAAGACTATGCGCCGCTGTTTCCTTGGGCTGGTGTGATGTGCTGGGGACTGGCCTGCGGTCAGTGCGTGCTAAGCCATCAGGCCGCTGGGCTGGCGCGCTGGAGCGCGGCATTGTCCGAAGTTGTGCCCCTGCGCGGCCTGGGTTGGCTGGGGCGCTGGAGCCTGAGCTATTACATGCTGCACCAGCCGGTGCTGATTGCGGCGTTCAGTTTGCTGGCGCTATGGCGCTAAGACGGGGCGGTCGCGCTGTGGCTCCGCTTCGCTCGCTGCCGCGCTCGGTGGCTGACGGGGGCATGGGTTGACCTGACGTTTCGCATTCACATGGGCTCAGCACCAGGCTCCTGTTGCAGGAGTGCCGTGCGAGCCGCCGCATGCACTTCGCGGCTCAGACCCTCCAAAAGTGATGAAGCAGCCCTTGCCTGTTGCCAATACAAAGGGACATCCAGTGGCGTGTCGGGCACCAGCTCCAGAAGGGCTCCGCTCTTCAGGTGATGGCTGATGAGCAACTCCGGATGCAACCCCCACCCCATTCCGGCAAGCGCTGCGGCAACAAAGGCCTGCGGCGAGGGCAAGGTGTGCCGGGGCAATTCGACGTGACGGCGATACTGCTGCCGCACCCAGCGCGATTGCAGTTCGTCCTTGGTATTGAATACGAGGCTGGGCGCAAGGGCCAGGCTGTTTGTGTTGACACCCTGGGCGAAAAATCGCTCCACAAATGCGGGATTGGCCGCCGCCAAATAGCGCATGGCGCCCAGAGAGCGGCTGTTGCAACCGGTGGCCGCGCGTGCAGTACCGGTCACAGCGGCCAGCACCTGGCCGGAGCGCAACCATTCGGAGGTGTAGTCCTGGTCGTCCACTGCGACCGCCATCAGAACCGGCGCCGTGGCTGCGAAGCTGGCTACTGCCGGCGCAAACCACGTGGCCAGGCTGTCGGCATTCACCGCGATGGGAAATGGCACACGGGTGCCTCCGTTCTGTCCCAGGGCGGGTACTTCGCCGTTGAGTTCGTGTTCGAGCAGGCGCACCCGGTCCACATGCTGACAGAGACGCCGCCCGGTCTCGGTGGCCTGGCAAGGCTGTCCGCGCACCACCAGGGCACAACCCATGCGCTCTTCCAGCAAGCGAATGCGCTGCGAGACTGCCGATGGCGTCACATGCAGTGCAGCAGCGGCCCTCTCGAAACTGCCCTCGCGCACCACTGCGGCCAGTGCGGAAAGTGATGCGTAGTCCAGCATGTAGTTAGTTTTCCTTAATCCGATGAAGGAATGATAGTTTGTCTTCATCCGTCAGAGCTGGCAATCTCGGGAGCATGAACAATCTACCGGAAACCTTTTCCATCATTGCCCCCGTCTTTGTGCAGGGCCTGGCCCTGAGCCTCGGACTCATCGTGGCCATTGGCGCGCAAAACGCGTTTGTGCTGCGCCAGGGTTTACGCCGCGAACATGTGGGCAGCGTGGTGCTGTTTTGCGCCCTGGCGGACGCCGTGCTGATTGCCGCCGGTGTCCTGGGCATGGCACAGGCCTTGGGTGCGCACCAGGGATTTGCGCGTGCATTGGCCTTGGCGGGCGCCATGTTTCTGGCGACCTATGGCTGGCAGGCCCTGCGCCGTGCCCGTCAAACCAATCAGTTGCGCGCACAAGCAAGCGACACGGGCTTGCGCCTGGCCGGTGTGATGGCCCAGGCTGCGGCCTTTACCTTGCTCAACCCTCATGTCTACTTGGATACTGTGCTGCTGGTTGGCAGCATCGGTGCACAGCAACCGCTTGCCTTGCGTCCCTGGTTTGTGGCGGGTGCGAGCTTTGCCAGCCTGCTCTGGTTTGGACTGTTGGGGTTTGGTGCGCGCTGGCTGGCACCGTGGTTTGCCCGGCCCAAGGCATGGCAGGTGCTGGACACTCTGATTGGCTTGACCATGGGGGTGCTGGCACTTTTGCTGGTCAGGCATGCGCTGTCGGGTTTGTAGGGAATAGGCATGTACGTTTCAAAGCATCACCAACTCAATGACCGCGACGCAGTCTTTGCACTCATGGAAACCCATCCCCTGGGTGCCTGGGTCTGCCAATCCAAGGAAGGGCTGGTGGCAAACCATGTGCCGTTCTTTCTGGACCGAACGCGGGGCCCCCATGGCACGCTGATGGGCCACGTGGCGCGCGCCAATAGTGTCTGGCGCCAGCTTGCCAGCGACACGCCGTCCGTCGTGATGTTTCAGGGCGCGCAGTCCTACATCACACCCGGGTGGTATCCCGGCAAGGCCGAACATGGGAAGGTTGTACCCACCTGGAACTACGTTGTCGCCCATGCACACGGTACGGCACAGGTCATTGAGGACCCGCACTGGATGCTGGGCATGCTCAATCGGCTGACAGATGCCCAGGAGTCACGGCAAACCTGTCCCTGGCGCGTGGGCGACGCGCCACCGGACTTCATTGACAAACTGATGCGTGGAATCGTTGGAATCGAAATTTCAATTGACCGTTTGGACGGCAAGCTCAAGGCAAGTCAGGACGAGGATGTACAGGACAGGCACGGCACGGTCAGGGGCCTGCAGTCCAACCACAACGGTGCGTCCCGTGAGATGGCAGAACTGGTGTTGAACACGTTGGCAAGCGAAGGGCCGCAAAGTTGACGGTCCCGTCCGATAGCGGTCGCGGCTGTGGTGCCTGTCATCGCATCGGTCTTGACCCAAGCCAGGCCACCCTCCCGCAGCTGCGAAGCGCGGCAGCAAACCGTCTGCAGTCGGCATGCGCCGCGAGCGCACCGGCCAAACTGGCTAATCGCGCGTCACCCGCAGCAGCTCTTCGGGCGAGGTCACACCCGCCTGCACCAGGCGCGCGCCGTCGTCGCGCATTAGCACCATGCCAGCGTCCAGAGCGGCCTGGCGCACTTCGGCGTCGGACGCGCGGCGGTGGATCAGGGCGCGCTGGTGGTCATTGGTGACCAGCAATTCAAAGATACCGGTGCGGCCCTGGTAGCCGCTTTGCGAACATTCGGCGCAGCCGGCTCCATGGCAATGGGTGCAGAGTTTGCGCACCAGGCGCTGGGCCAGCACCCCCAGCAGGCTGGAGCTGAGCAAAAAGGGCTCCACGCCCATGTCGATCAGGCGGGTGACGGCACTGGCCGCATCGTTGGTGTGCAGCGTGGCCAGCACCAGGTGGCCGGTGAGCGACGCCTGGATGGCGATGTGGGCGGTCTCGAAATCGCGGATTTCGCCGATCATGATCACGTCCGGGTCCTGGCGCAGGATGGCGCGCAGGGCCTTGGCAAAGGTCAGGTCGATCTTGGCGTTGACCTGGGTCTGGCCCACACCGGCCAGCTCGTACTCAATCGGGTCTTCCACCGTCATGATGTTGCTGCGGCCGGCGTCCAGGCGGCTCAGGGCCGCATACAGCGTGGTGGTCTTGCCCGAGCCGGTGGGGCCGGTGACCAGGATGATGCCGTGCGGCTGGCTGATCAGGTCTTCCATGCGCTGCAGGATGTCGCCCTGCATGCCCACTGACTCCAGATTCAGCGCGCCCTGGCTCTTGTCCAAGAGGCGCAGCACGGCGCGCTCGCCATGTGCGCTGGGCAGGGTGGAGACGCGCACGTCCATGGCGCGCGTGCCGATGCGCAGCGAGATGCGTCCGTCCTGCGGCAGGCGGCGCTCCGAAATATCAAGCTGGGCCATGATCTTCAGGCGCGAGATCAAGGCGGCGTGCAGGGCGCGATTCGGCTGCACCACCTCGCGCAGCGTGCCGTCCACGCGAAAGCGCACGCTGCTGTGGCGCTCGTAGGGTTCGATGTGGATGTCGCTGGCGCCGTCGCGCGCGGCCTGCGTCAGCAGCGCATTGAGCATGCGGATGATGGGCGCGTCACCGGCGCTTTCCAGCAGGTCTTCCACGGCGGGCAGCTCTTGCATCATGCGCGAGAGGTCGGCGTCGCTCTGCACCTCGCTCACCACCGAGGCGGCGCTGGACTCGCCCTGCGCATAGGCGGCGCTGATGCGCTGTTGCAAGGCCTCGGCACTCAGCATCTCCACCTGGTGCGCGTCAAATTTGCGCAGGGTCTCGCTGATGCCACCCGGGGGGGTGAGGGCATGCAGCCACAGGGTCAGGTTCTCGCCCTCCTGCTCCAGCAGCAACTGCTGGTTGCGGGCAAAGGCGTAGGGCAGGGGGTAGCGTGCGGCCATGTTGCAGGCTTATTTTGCAGCAGCCGGGCTGGCCGCCGCTGGTTTGGCCGGTGCAACCGGTGCCGGCGGCAGGATGGCCGAGTCGTTGATGGGCATGGTCGAGCTGGGCAGAGGCTGTGCGTTTTGCTGTACCCCGCGCATTTGCTCGTAGCGGCTGTTGGACAGGGCATCGCTGGCACCGGCATCGCGCACCACCACCGGGCGCAGGAACACCATCAGGTTGGTTTTCTTGCGGCTGCGCGCCTCGCTGCGGAACAGGGCGCCGAAGAAAGGAATGTCGGCCAGGCCGGGCACGCGGTCCGCATTGCCGGAGTACTCATCCTGCAGCAGGCCGCCCAGCACCACGATGGAGCCGTCGTCCACCAGCACATTGGATTCGATGGAGCGCTTGTTGGTGATCAGACCGCTGGCCGAGTTGACGCTGGAGGCCTGCACGCTGGAGACCTCCTGGAAGATGGTCAGCTTGACGGTGCCGTTCTCGCTGATCTGCGGCTTGACCTTGAGCGTCAGGCCCACGTCCTTGCGCTCAATCGTCTGGAACGGGTTGACCGAGCCGGTGCTGTTGCCGGCGCCGGCATTGGTGTACTGGCCGGTGACAAAGGGCACGTTCTGGCCGATCACGATCTTGGCCTCTTCGTTGTCCAGGGTCAGTAGATTGGGCGTGGAGAGGATGTTGCCGTCGCCGTTCTGTTCCAGAAAGCGCGCCAGAAAGCCCAGCGTGTAGACGCCGTTGTTCTGTGTGGCCACGCCCACATTCAGCCCGGCCGCAGGCAGGGTGCCGGTGGCCGCACCGGTGGCCAGACCGAGTATGTTTTTGGCACCCGCGCCGAAGTTGGTGCCCAGCAGGCCAATGGCCGAGTCGCCCGCCTTGCCGATGGGGCCCTGCCACTGGATGCCGAATTCGGCGGCGCGGTCGGCATTCACTTCGGCGATCAGGCTTTCCACAAACACCTGGGCGCGGCGGGCGTCGAGTTGGTCGATCACCGTGCGCAGCTGGCGGTATTGCGGATCGGGCGCGGTGATGATGAGCGAATTGGTGGCCACATCGGCTTGCACCTGGCCGCCGGTGCTGGCTGCGTTGCCTGCAGCAACCGGTATGCCGCCGCCGGCTGCACCGGGCGCAGTTGCCCGCACCTCACCTGCCATCACTGCGCGCAGGGTGGCGGCCAGCTTGGTGGCGTCGGCGTTTTTCAGCATCACCACATGGATGTTGCCGGTGCCGCCATCGCCTTGCACGCTGGGCTGGTCCAGCCGTGCGACCAGGGACTTGACCAGCGAGACACGGGCCGGGTTGGCCGCGCGCACGATCAGCGCGTTGCTGCGCGGCTCGGCAATGATGGTGGTCTTGAAGCTGGTGTCGGTCTGGCCCGCGCCTGGTGTGCCGGCACTGCCGCTTTCCACCAGACGCAGGACCAGGGGCCCCAGGTCGCTGGCGATGGCGTATTTGATCGGCAGGATCTCCAGGTCGCTGCCATTGGCCACATCGCTGGCCGCAATGATGCGGGCCATGCGCTGCAGGTTGTCGGCGTAGTCGGTGATGACCAGTGAGTTGTTGCCCGGGTTGACGTTGATGACGTTGTTGGGGCTGATGAGCGGGCGCAGGACGGGCAGCAGATTGGCCGCGCTCTCGAAGTTGAGCTTGAAGATTTGCGTCACGATCTGGTTGCCAACGGCGCCACTTCCGTGGCTGCTTTTGACCCCGCCATCGGTACTGAAGCCACCGCTTTGCAGCTTGGCGTCGGCCTCGGGCACCACCTTGTCCAGCCCGGCAGACTCCACCACGGTAAAGCCCTGCAGGCGCAGCGCACTCAGGAATTGGTTGTAGGCGGCGGTGGGTGAGAGGGGCTTGTCGCTGCTCAGGTTGATGGTGCCCTTCACGCGCGGATCCAGCACCACTTGTCGGCCGGTCATGCTGGCCATGGCGCGTGCCACGGCTTCGATTTCGGCGTTGACAAAGTTCAGCGTGACCGGTGCGCCACGCGAGAGTTTGAGATTCACCGCACCGTCGCTTTGCGCGAAGACCATGTTGCAGACGCACAGTGCAGCCAGAAAACTGCTGCTGCGTAGCCAGCGGCCGGCAGGCAATGGGGGTAAGGAATGTCGCATGCTGTTAGCCCAGGGTAATGACAGACCGCGCGCCATCGCGCTGTCCCATGATGTTGAGAAGATTGGAGAGTTCGGCCTCGTGCTCTGCGTCAGCCCGGGCTTCACCGACAAAGCGCAGATGCGCCGCCGTCCAGCGGCCCATGCCCTGTAGCTGCAGGCTGCCTTCCACGGTGCGCAAATCGAGCATGGGCTGCTCACCGCCTTGCAGCAGCAGCCGGTAGCTGCCCAGCGGGCGCAGGGTCGACAGGCTGGAACTCATAGTGGGCATTTCCAGGCTCATGCTGCCCTCGACCTGCACCCGGTCCAGCGCCGACACCAGGGTCAGGCCCGGCGTTTTTAGCAGCAGGGGGCCTTGCAGTTGTATGGTGTTCCAGGGCGTGCCCAGGCCGCTTAACAAGGCGGCAGGCCAGGTCGACTCACCCGCAGCCACTTGCAACTTCCAGTGGTCCAGGCCGGGGATAAATTGCAGCTTCTGCGCCTGCGCGGTGCAGCAGTCGGCTTGCAGGGCGATATGCACTGTGCCCAGCCCCAGATGCAAATCCCATTGCACCCGACCGGGTAAGCGGGTCGCCGTGCGGCTGTCCGGGCCGCCCGTCAGGCCAAACTGGGCCGAACCGTGCCAGAGCGTGCCGCGACTCTCGCGCAACAGAATGCGGCCATTGCTGGCGGCCGCCAACGCTTTTTGCACCCAGACGGCGGGTGCGAATTGCAGCGTGGCCCACAACGCACCGCACAGGGCACCGGCAAGCGCCCATTTCCATGGTCCCTGGCTGTGGGCGGCGGGTGCTTGGTGTGGTGCAGGGCGAGCCATGGGTGCCAGGGCGTTCAAGGTGCCGCGTTGGCACCCGCGGGCAGGCGGAACACCAGGGTGCCGCTCCACAGCGGTTCGGTGTTGCTGCCTGCGCGTTGCAGGTGCGCTTCCAACGGGCTCAGGCCGGTACCGGCTTGCGGTGTCAGCCATTGCGCCAGACCGGGCGCACTGACCTGTTTGAGCGTCAGGGTGGCTTGTTCGCCGACCACTTGCAGCACCGCGTTTTTGCCCAGGGCCGTGGCTGCGGTTTGCAAGGTCTGCAAGGTTTCTTTGGCTGCAAGCGCAGGTTTGGCCTGCAGCGTCTTGGCGCGCGTTTGCAGCGCCTGCATGCGTTCAAGCTCTTTGCCCAGCAATGCGTTTTGTGCATCCGCACTTTTGAGTGTGCGCAGGGCGGGGGCCAGCAAGACGCTCCAGACCAGGGCCAGACCCAGAACAGCCGCGGCCAGAGTCAGGCTGCGTTGTTCGCGGGGGGCCAGGGCGGCCCAGCGTGCTTTCAAAGTTTGTTGCCAGGCCATTAGCGCGACTCCTTGGCTTCGATAAGCAGTTGTCCACCCTGCAGTTGCGCGTGCAGCCCGCGCTCTTCCATTGCGCCCGTCAGCTTGAGTGCCGCAGCCGGCTCCAGCCCGGTGGCGCTCAGTCGCAGTTGTTTGCCGCTGAGCTCGATCGCTGTCAGTGCCATGCCGGCGGGCGCGTTTGGACTGATGATGGACAGGACGTGGCCCAACTCTGCGTCAGACCCGACACCGCGGGCCCGTGCCAGATCGTCCACCGCACGCTGCATTTGCAGAGGTGCATCGATCACCAGTAGCACCTCCGGAAAGGTTTGCTGCAGCAGGCTCTGGATGCTGTTGCGCTTTTCGTCCAGCAAGGCACGCTGCTGCCAGGCCAGCGTATTCAGCGCTACGAGTTGCACCACGACCAATGCCACCAGGCTCCAGCGAGCCGGGCGCCACTGCGGGCTGTGCCGCATGTGTTGCCAGCCTTCCGACAGCCGTTTGAGCAAGCGCCCGCCTGGCGACGCGCTGAGTTCGAGTTGTGCCAGGTTCCAGGGCGACTGCGCTGCTTGCAGCAGGCGCTGCGCGCTCGTCTGCACGGCTGCCTGGTTGCCAAAATGCATTTCGGCGATTGCCACGACGGCCGGTTCGGCCAGCACGTCCAGCCCGGTCTGGGCCTGTGCCAGGGCCAGCGTGTTGGGTAACAAGGGCAGCAGGCTGACACCCTGGGGTGTGCACAGCAGCATTTGTGCCGGTTGCATTTCGTCGCTGAGGAGCAACCGTGCTGTGCCGGCCTGGGTCGGGGTGACCTCCGCCACTATTCGGCCCACGCTGTGACCGCTTGCCTCCAGTGCTTGCAGACCGGCTTGTAGCCAGGTCCGGTCGCAGACCGTCACCCAGGCTTTGGGGGCATCCGTGCCCTCTGCCGGTGCGGCAAATACGGCAAAGTGCAGGTGTTCGGCATCGTCCAGCAGTTGTTCTTCCAGTACCCCGGTCAGCACCCCGCGCGCCCGGGCTGGCTCCATGCGTCCGGCCAGCAGGCTGCGCAACACGCGCTCGGGCAGGGTGATGCAATGCCAGGACAGTGCCCGCGCCGGTATGACGGCCACAACATGCGCGCCGCGTTGGGTCTGCGCGGGCAACAGGGAGGCTGGTGCCCGCCCGTGGGCCGCCAGTTGCAGGCCATCGGGGCTGAGCACATAGTCGTACTCGGGCGCGGCAGTGCCGGAACTGTGGAGGGGAAGCTTAAGTACTAATGTAGACATGGGCTGAGCTTGCTCATTGTAGGGAAGCTGTGAGTGCGTTATTCAACGCCTCACGCTGCCGCCAGATCACCTTGACCAATGTGTTGTCGCGTTCCACCAGAGAAACCTCCTGCACGCTGTTGTTACCCAGGCGCAAGCGCCCGCGCACAGCAAAGTAGCGCGTGGCAACGCTGAAGTCCTTGCTGTCGGCCTGGCCAATCACGCCCTCGCTCAGGCCGGCGGCCTTGAACGCTTCGGATACGCTTTTGAAATGTGTGGTGGCGCGGGTCACCACCAGTTGGCGGGCACGGGCCATGTCCAAGTCCGGTAGCGCCACGTGCAGTACTTCGGCACTGGCCGTATTCACATTCAGCGGTGTGGGCGCAGGCAGCAGCGTGGCGTAGGGCAGCAGTGCCCGCACCGTGGTGGCTGACAAGCCCAGCCAGACCAATTGCTCCATACGGTAGGGCTTGAGCAGGGACAGCTCAGTGCCGTTGGCTTTGCTGTCGGGCTTGGCATTGGTGGTGGCATCGTCGGTGGCGATGAGGCCGTCCACCAGCAACTTCAATTGGGCCCGGGGCAGGCCGAGCATGGCAAACAGGCGCTCAAAGGGCTTGATGGCGGTCTCAGAGGCTGCGGGTTTGCCGTTTTGCAGTGTCACCAGGTTGCGCACGTTCAGCAGGCCCTGTTGGTCGCTTATCCGGCCTGACAAAAAGGCTTCCATCGCATCGTCGGTGTTGTTTTTGTCCAGCGCCAGAAAGCTCGACAGCCGCGCCTCCTGCAAGGGCAGGGACCAGGGTTCGGACAGGTGGTCCACCTGGCCGTCGCGCGCATCTTCCTGCAGGATCAGGCGTGCCCAGTCCAGCGTGCCGTTCAAGATCCATTGCATTTGCGTGCGACTGCGTTCGGCGGCCTCGATCTCCACGCTGCGCCACTGCTGCCACAAGGCAGCCGAGGCCATCGTGGCCACCAGGGTGACCGTCAGCATGGCCGTCAGCAGGGCTACGCCATGTTGCGCGCGCAGCTTCATGACTTGGTCGCCACCACGTTGGGGCGCATCCAGTCGCGGCTGATAGTCCCAACCAGGGGTTGGCCTTCCGGCAAGGTCAGCAACAGGCGCACGCCCTCCGGGGTGGCGTTGGTCGTGTCACTGCTGGAGCCCGGGTTGCTCCAGGCGCCGCCCCGGTAGTAAAAGAGATCCCATTCAGTCAGCGGCGTGATGCTGACCTGGTGTGCCCGGCTGTCCTCGTTGGGGCTCTGGCCCCAGACGGCAGCCTGCAGCCAGGCGTCTTGCAGGGCAGTGCGCGTGCGCAGAACGGGCGACTGCCAGCGCAGCCAGACCTTGCGCCCCCGGTCGGTGCCGCTGCTCCAGGCCACCACGCGCAGGCCGGGCTCGCCCGCACCGCTGCTGTAGCGCGTGATGCGCAACACCAGTCCATTCCAGTCCAGCGGGCTGGGCAGGGCCGGGTTGTTAACGGAATTTCCGAGTTCGTTGGCCATGGCATCCAGGTCCGCGCTCCATTGGGCCAGGCCGCTTTGCAGTGCCATCAGGTCGTCGGCACGCGCCTGGGTCTGGCTTTGGGCACGGCCCATGGCGTCCAATCCACGCCAGCTCATCAGGCTGAGCAAGGCCATCACCATCAGGGCAACCAGCAATTCCACCAGGGTGAAACCGTGGGCGTGGGCCCGGTCAGCGCGTGGTGGGGCAGTTGCCATCAGTTGCGTCCCATCACGGTGGTGAGCAGAAACTGGGCCTCGGCGTTTTTGAACACCTGGGCGTCCACACGCAGGAAGTTGGGGTTGGGTGTGGGGCGCACCGATGTCTGCACTTGCAGGGTCTCACCGGCCTGCGGGCAGTCGCTGCTGGAGTCGCCCACGCCGGGCATCTGGCGCGCAAGCCGCAGCTTGATGAGTTCGTTTTCGGCGCACATCTGCGCCAGCCAGACATCGGACTGGCGCTGCGCGTTGCGGCCCAGCGAGGCAGTGGCTTTGAGTCCTGCACTGAGCGCAATGGCCACAATGCCCAGTGCCACCAGCACTTCAATCAGGGTGAAGCCGGCCTGCTTGTTACCGCGTGCGGTCATCCCCGGACGGCGGTTCATGGCGCAGACCCTGCCGAGGTGCCGCTGGCTTGGCCAGTCGCCAACTGCACGCTGAAGGGGCGCAAGCCGTCGGTCACCACCTGCCAGGAGACACTGGCCTGCTGTGAACTGCTCAGGGTTACCGCCTGGGCTGCGACGATGGGGTCGGGCCCCAGCTCCAGGCTGCTGCCGGTGGGGACTGTGGTGTTGCGGTCCAGCCAGTTGCCGGGCAAGGTGCCGGGCGGCAGTCCATCAAATTGAAAGCCTTGCGCCGTGCTGCGCCAGACCACGGCTACACCCAGGGTGCGCGACTGTGCGCGGGCCGACTCCAGCAGGGCAGACAGACGCTGCGCCTCACGTTCAATCTGGGTCTGGGCGCTGTCACGCATGGAAAAAGCCACGCCAACGGTGCCCAGGGCGATGATGCTGACCACCACCAGCAACTCCAGCAGCGTAAAGCCGCGCTGGTCAGCTGCGGGATTTCGGGTGCGCTGCGAATTACTGCCAGCTGCCGATATCTGCATCTTTGCCTTCGCCGCCGGGCTTGCCGTCGGCACCCAGCGACAACACGTCCACCTCGGCCTTGATGCCCGGGTTCAGGTACTGGTAGGCGCCGCCCCAGGGGTCGGAGGGCAGTTTGTCCAGATAAGGCTTCCAGTTGGCGGGCACCGGATCGACTGTGGGCTTGGCCACCAGGGCCTGTAAACCCTGTGCTGCGGTGGGGTAACGCTGGTTGTCCAGTTTGTAGAGCTTGAGGGCTTGCATCAGGTTGCCCACATCGGTCTTGGCGGCGGTCACGCGGGCGTCATCGGCCCGGTCCAGCACATTGGGCACGATCAGCGCAGCCAGTACGCCAATGATGACCAGCACCACCATCAGCTCGATCAGGGTGAAGCCGCGGGACGTATGGCGGCGAAGCGCAGAAACAAAATTCATGAAGACAACCCATAGAGACTAAGGCGACACCATGATAATCGCGAATATGCAACTGACCCGATCGAAAAACTGGATGCCGCGCCTGGCGGCGTTTCTACTGGCGCTGCTGCTGGCTGCCAGTGTGGTGTTCTGGGTCATGCGCTGGCCTCAGCGTGATGCCGGGCCCGCCTTGCCACTGCCCGAGGTCCGGGACGATATGCCTGTGACCAACGCGGGTGCCGTGGCCCGCTTGCTGGGCGTTTCTGCTGCCCCGCTCGAAGCCGCCGCTGCCCCTGACGCCGCCAGCCGCTATCGCTTGACCGGCATCGTTGCCTGGGGCGCAGGCCGGGGCGTGGCCCTGGTCTCTATAGACGGCAAGCCGCCCAAGCCCTACCACGAGGGCAGCCAACTCGAAGAGGGTTGGATGCTGCAGTCGGTAGAGCCGCGCCGCATTGCCCTGGCCGCAGACGCCAAGGCGCCGGTAGGCCTGCGGCTGGAATTGCCGCCCAAGCAGCCGTAAGCGTTTCAGGGACGTGGCCTGCGTACGCTCAAACAGTGCCTGATGGATAGATGACGGCGGATTCTTTCAGTCGCTAGAGTCGCCCGGCATTGCCTGGGCGGCAAATGCCGAGGCGCCTGTGGTACGGCGGCAGGACTTGCCTCACAGACAAGCAGTAGGCCAGATTTTCATAAACGGATTACCCGGGGTGTCTTCTCTTGGGTATTGACTGTCTGTCGCTGGACAGAATCATCCTGGCTTCAGGGCAACAAAGCGCATAGTTTCCGAATCAGATGCAGGCCAGGTCCCCGTTTGCATAAATGGGATTGCTTGCGGGCTGCTCCGGCGGACTGTTTGCGCAGTCGCTTTCCATTTTTAAAAATAGCTTATAAAAGCAAAAAAATCATGAAAAAGCTGACCTTTAAACTGGCCAAACGCATTCTTGCGGGCGTGCTTTGGGGGCTGGGCGTGTTGACACTATTGGCTGCCTGCGGAGGAGGCGGAGGTGGAGGTGGTGGCGCCGCTACCGCAATCAGCGGTGGCGGCATGACTGGTAGTGGTGTTCTGGCTCCATCCGCAATGCTGGCCAACCTGTGCGCCAGCCCACGCGCCAATACCTTGGACAGTCAAGGTACGCTGGATAACGAAAAGTCCTATTTGCGTTCCTTTGTGGATGAAACGTATCTTTGGTACGGGGACGTTCCGTCCAATCTGGTGGCTGCTAATTACGCCACGCCCCAGGCTTATTTTGATGTTCTGAAAACACCGGCCCGAACAGCTTCTGGAAAACTGGTGGACCAGTTTCACTGGTCTCAGACCACCGCTTCCTGGAACGCTGCCTCTTCGGGAATTGCCGAAGACTATGGAATTCAGTGGGTTACCCAGTCTATTTCAACGCCACGCAACTGGATCGTTGCCGAAGTGGTGCCGGGATCTCCCGCCGATTTGGCGAATGTTCGGCGGGGCGACAGACTCACTTCGGTTGATGGCGTGGATTTTGTCAACAACAACACGTCCGCGGCTTTGGCCATTTACGAAGAGGCACTTTTCCCGACGCTATTGCTGCCGCACACACTGGGTCTGAACGGCAACGCTGAATTCACCATGACACCTGCAAAGTACGATGTGGTGACGGTTCAAAACGTCAAGACCATTCCCACCGCGAGCGGCACTGTGGGCTACTTTACGTTTGACAGCCATATCGCCAAGTCAGAGGCCGAGTTGGTTGCCGCCATCAACCAACTCAAAGCTGCCAATGTGACGGATCTGGTGATTGACATGCGCTACAACGGTGGCGGCCTCTTGTACATCGCCAGTGAGTTGGCTTATATGGTGTCAAAGCCTGCCATGACTGTGGGTAAGACCTTTGAACAACTGACTTACAACGACAAATTAACGTCAAAGAACCGTGCCTACCCGTTTTATTCTTTCGGTGCCTCCAATTCGCCCTTGCCCCATCTGGACTTGTCGCACGTGACGATTCTGGTGACCCGCAGCACGGCTTCGGCCAGCGAATCCGTGATCAACAGCTTGCGGGGTGTGGATGTCGCCGTGGATTTAATTGGTGCGACCACGCGTGGCAAGCCCTATGGCTTCGTGCCCCAGGATAACTGTGGCTATACCTACTTTGCGATTCAGTTCAAGGGCGTTAACCAAAAGGGGTTTGGTGACTATGCCGATGGCTTTGCGCCTACTTGCCCTGCAGCGGATGATTTCGCGCACGCGCGCGGCGATACCGCCGAGACCCTGCTGAGCACTGCCCTGAGTTATCGGCAAACCGGTGTCTGTCCCGCCAGTGCCGTTGCAACCAGCCCCGCTGCACCACTGTTGTCTGGCAATGCGCCGCAGAGCTTCGAATTGGTGCGTCCACTCACGCAGGAAATGCGCATTCTGACGGAAAGGCCCAGTTTATGAAGTTCGTGTTCAAACGTGGCGTTTCGGTGGGTGTCCTGGTGCTGTCGGCCTGCCAGGTGACATCCGCGCAAATGGCAAAGCCTGCGCTGCTGGTGGGCCCGGACGCCGCAGTCCGGCAGGAGCTGAGCCAGGCCATCGTGGCACTGAGTGGGTTTGCCAGTGTGTCGTTGTCTGAGACTGATCTGACCCAAAGCAGTGCGTTGGTGGTTGAAAGAAAGCACCAGCGCGATGGCAAGGGTGAGTTGCTGCAGGGCCGCGATCTGGAAATGCCACAGCGCTTCCAACTGCAGCTGCAGGACGGCCAATGCTGGCTGCAGCACCTGGGCAGCGGCAAGCGCCAACTCCTCCAAAGGGCGCGCTGCAAGCTCGCATCCCCGTAAGGCCGAATAGGCCTTGCGTGGGCGTGCCAAGGCGTTTGCACTGCGCATCCCGCGTACCGGCTTTACAGGCGTTGACCCTCTGTCCGACTGGTCAAAAAAAGGCATCTGTGTTTATACTGTTCAAAACAACAGTATAAAAGCCAAACCCTTGCCATGCCTGCCTTAGCGCGTACCTCTGCGGATTTTTTGGATGCCATCCATGCCGATGTCTGGCACGCGCATGCGCTTTCAACGGCAGCGCTTCCGGTGCTGTCCACGGGCGACGCTGCGCTGGATGCGCAGTTGCCCGGCGGGGGCTGGCCGGTCGGGGCGCTGACTGAAATTTTGCAGCCGCCCGGCGTGCACAGCGAGTGGCGTTTGCTGTTGCCCGCGCTGGCCCGCGCCGGCCTGGGCCCGGTGCTGCTGGTGGGAGCGCCCCATCTGCCGTTTGCACCAGCGCTATCGGCCCGGGGTCTGGCGGCGCGGCGCATGCTGTGGGTCACGGCGCAAAGTGCGGCCTCGCGGTTATGGTCTTGCGAGCAGGCGCTGCGCTGTGCCGAGGTCCAAGCCGTGCTGGCCTGGCTGCCGCAGGCGCGCAGTGACCAATTGCGGCGACTGCAAATGGCCGCTGCCGAATACAGCAAGCTGCTGTTTGTGATGCGGCCGGAAGCCGCCCGGGATGAGGCATCGCCTGCCGTGCTGCGCCTGCACATCCAACCTTACCCTTGCACTTCGGGGCACGCGTCTGCGATGCCGGATACGGACAGTCTGTATATCCATCTGCTCAAGCGCCGGGGGCCGCCCTTGGAGCAGCCTGTGCAGATGCAGGCCCAACCGGCCCACCTGAGTCTGCTCTTGGCAGCCCGGTATGCACTGGATCGCAGTACAAGCCGCGCCTAAGTCGCCTGGCGTGGCTACTGAAGATGCCGCTGCGCTGGTCGATGTCGACACCGCGCTGGCCTGGTGGGCCTTGCGGTTTACTCCGATGGTGGCGCGGGTGGAGGCCGCGCTGGTGCTGGAGGTGTCCGGTAGCGAGCGGCTGTTTGGCGGGCGCGCCGCACTGCTGCAGCGCCTCTTTGAAGCCTGGCCACCGGGCGTGGCGCTGGACCATGCCCAGGGCAGCACTTCGATGCTGGCGCTGGCACGCCTGTGGGTACAGGCGCCGGATGCGCCCATCCACTCCTTGCCTTTGCACAGCCTGCAAGCCGCCCGCGCGCACCTGCCCACCCTGATGCGCCTGGGTTGCAACACCTGGGGGCAATTGCGCACCTTGCCTCGCGGCGGTCTGGCGCGACGCTTTGGTGCCGGGTTGGTCGATGCGCTGGACCAGGCCTACGGCACGCGCGCAGAGCTTTATCCCTGGCTCACCCTGCCCGAGGTGTTTGATGCGCCACTGGAGTTGTCCGCTGCGGTGGAGAACGCATCCGCCTTGCTCTTTGGGGCGCGGCGTTTGCTGGCACAGTTGCTGGTCTGGTTGCGCGCACGCCAGCAGGGTGTGCTGGCCCTGGAACTGCTGTGGGAGCTGGATGCGCGGCGCTCCAACGCCCTGCATGTGGATGCCCACCACCAGGGAGGCGCACAGGGGCGCATGGAGTTGCGCACCGCACAGGCCACGCAAGACATGCAGCACCTGCAGCGCCTACTGGCCGAGCAACTGGCGCAGGTGACCTTGCCCGCACCCGTTCTGTACCTGCGCATGCGTACCTTGCAAACCCAGGCCCTGGGCGGGGAGTCGCTCAGCCTGCTGCCCGAAGACCAGCGCAAGGGCGACAGCCTGCACCAGATGCTGGAGCGTCTGGGCGCGCGCCTGGGGCGCGAGCACATCCTGTGCGTGCAGCCACAAGCCCGGCATGCGCCGGAAGACATGCAAACCTGGCAAGCCTGGAAACCGCAGCAGGACAAACGCGTGCCGGACCATGCCGCCATGCAAGTTGCCCATGCGGCACGCTTGCCCACCTGGCTGCTGGCGGTGCCGCAGCAACTGGTGGTCAAGCAGCAGGCACCGCAGTACCACGGCCCCTTAACCCTGCTGGCCGGTCCGCAGCGTCTGGAGACCGGTTGGCTGGCCGGTGATGCGGCGTTGCGCGACTACTTTGTAGCCCGCAGTGCACATGCCGGACTGGTGTGGATCTACCGCGAGCGCTTGCCGCCGGCCCCGCAAAAAGAAGGTGTACGAGACATGGCTTTGCGCTGGTATTTACATGGCTTGTTTGCTTGAGTTGAAAAAGGGCATGTAAACCGAATGTTGTTCTGTCCGTTGTGTGTAAAGGCTTCACAGACTGTTGTGAATCGCCATAAACACCTTAGAAAGAATTTCCATGAAAACTCAAATTCGTGCGTTGGTTATTGCTACTGGAATGTTCTGCGCGGTGTCCGGCTTTGCCCAGACTGCGGCTACCAATGCAATGAGTGCGGCAACCACCGCAGCCACCACTGCGGCGACAAATGCCGCCAATACAGCCAAGACCACTGCAGCCGCCGCTGTGGCCGCCAAGGTCAATCCCCCTGCTGCGGCCCCGGCTGCCGCTCCTGCGTCCGCCGCAGTACCTGCGGCGACTCCCGCCAAGGCGGCAGTGGCAGGCGGCGCCGGCAAGGTCTGGGTCAACGCCAGTTCCAAGACCTACCATTGCGAAGGCTCCAAGTTTTATGGCAAGACCAAAAACGGCTCTTACATGACCGAAGCCGATGCCAAATCCAAGGGCTACCATGCCGTCAAAGGCAAGGCCTGCAGCAAATAACAGGCAGCGGGTTTGAAAGTAAAAAGGGGCGCGTGGCGCCCCTTTTTTTGTGGGATCAGAGCCCGGGGGGCGGATTGCCAAACGCCGGTATGGATGCCATCAGGTACCGGTCTGCAATTTTTTGCTGCTGCACATTCAACAAGGCATACATTGTTTTGGCCGCGCGTGCGATGTCCTGCATGGCGTTCACACGGCTTTGCATGCGTTCAGTCAATAACTCCACCTGGCGCGGTGCCGCTTCCGCAGAGCTTGCCGCTAACGGCTTTTCCGCAAAAAACAAATCGCTGTAGGCCTGCACGCTGCGCTCGTAGTCTGTCCATGCCGCCTGCTGTGTGCCGGTCACTTGCAGGCGCGCGCGCAACTGCTGCAAGCTGCCTTCAAACTCCACGGTCTGGGTGGATGTTATGGCCATCACCCGTGTGCCGCCGGAGGGCTGGCTGATTCCGGCTTGAGCCAGCACCAGGGTGGGCACAAACAAGAGGGACGTCCAGAGAGGTATGCGCATGTTTTTTTCCTTATAAGTTTGATGCGATTGAAGTGCGCTGCCCTGCCTGGGCCATGCGCACCCTCTAGAGTATCCGAAAGCGGGGCACTGACAGAGCACCCCCGATCGACCGGCTTACAAGCTGTGTGTCACCAGTTTGAAGTCCGGATCTTCCGCATAGCTCTTGACCTGGTAGCCCAGGCCGCGCATGAGCTTGAGCATGCCGGCGTTGTTGGCCAGCACCAGGCCCTCGATCTCGGCCAGGCCCTTGTCGCGGGCCACGTCCATGATGCTTTCCATCAGGCGCGAGCCCATGCCCTTGCCGTTGAAATCATCGGCCACCACCAGGGCAAACTCGCAACTCGACTGGTCGGGGTTGGTGACATAGCGCGACACACCCACAATGCGTTCGGTTTCGGTGATTTGGCCGTCGGGTGAGGCTGTGCGTTCCTTGACCACGGCCACCAAGGCCATTTCGCGGTCGTAATCGATCAGCGTGAAGCGCGCCAGCATGGAGGGTGGCAACTCGGCCATGCTGGAGACAAAGCGGAAGTAACGGCTTTCCGGCGAGAGTTCGCTCACCAGCTTCTTCAGCATGTGCGCATCATCCGGGTGGATCGGGCGAATGGTGTATTCGCCGCCGCCGCGCATCGGCAAGGTCTTCTCGTAGCGGGCCGGATAAGGCAGGATGGACAGGTGGTGGTAGTCGCTGGCGCGGCCGCTGGTGGCTTGCGGTGCGCTGTCGATGACGATGCGCGCATCCACGGCCACGGCGCCGGACTCGTCCACGATGATGGGGTTGATGTCCATCTCGCGCAGGTGGGGCAACTCGCACACCATTTCCGAGACGCGCAGCAGCACCTGCTCCAGCGCGTCCATATCGACGGCACTGGCACCGCGCCACTCGCCCAGGGTTTCTGACACGCGCGAGCGGTCAATCAGGCGGTGCGCCAGGAATTGATTCAGGGGGGGCAACTCCATGGCCCGGTCGTTGAGCAACTCGATCATGGTGCCACCGGCACCAAACACGATGACCGGGCCGAACGGGTCGTCTGTGACCAGGCCGACATAGATCTCGCGGCCGCGCCGGGCGTGCGCCATCTTCTGCACCGTGACGCCGTTGATGCGGGCCGAGGGCATGATGCGTTTGACGCGCTCCACCATATCGTTGTAGTTGTCGCGGGCACTGGCCGCGTTCATGATGTTGAGGGCCACGCCCTGCACATCCGACTTGTGGCTGATATCGGGCGAGTCGATCTTGAGTGCCACCGGGAAACCCAGTTGCGCCGAAATCATCATCGCTTCGGTGGCATTGCGCGCCAGGATGGTGTGCGTTACCGGGATGTGGAAGCAGGACAGCAGGGTCTTGGATTCCATCTCGGTCAGCACCTTGCGCCGCTCGGCCAGCACACTTTCGATAATCAGGCGTGCGCCTTCGATATCGGGCTTGCCCAGGGCCGACAGGGGCGGTGGCGTTTGCTGCAACAGCCGCTGGTTTTGGTAAAAAGTGGCGATATTGCCGAAGGCACCCACGGCGGCTTCGGGCGTGCGGAAGGTGGGTATGGCGGCCTCATTGAGGAGCTCGCGCGCTTCGACCACCGTGGCTTCGCCCATCCAGCAGGACAGCAGCGGTTTGCCCATGGAGCGCTTGATCTCTGACAGCGTCTTGGCGATGGCTGCGGAATCGATGTCGGCCTTGGGCGAAAAAATCACCAGCACACCGTCGATCGACGCGTCGTGGTCGGCCGCCACAATCGCGGCCTTGTAGTGTTCGGCCGTGGCGTCTTCTGACAGGTCGATCAGGTCCGAGAGAGAGGCCAGCGGCGGCAACAGCGGCTTGAGCTCGGCTGCGGCTTTGGGCGAGAGCTTGCCCAGGTGCAGGTGGATTTCGTTGACCCAATCTGCCGCCAGCACGCCGGGGCCGCCCCCGTTGGTGACGATGGCCAGGCGCTGCCCGACCGGGCGGTAGCGCGAAGCCAGGCATTTGGCGGCGGAAAACAATTCCACAAACGAGGTGACGCGCACGGCGCCGGCGCGGCGCAGGGCGGCATCAAATACATCGTCGCTGCCGACAATGGTGCCGCTATGGGTTTGTGCGGCTTCATTGCCTGCGGGTTTGCGTCCGGCCTTGAGCACAATCACCGGTTTGGCATTGGCGGCCGAGCGCAGTGCGCTCATGAAGCGCCGGGCGTTGGAGATGCCCTCCAGGTACACGATGATGCTTTGTGTGCGCGCATCATTGGCCAGGAAGTCCAGCACCTGGGCGATGTCCACCGCGGTATTGGGCCCTAGCGACACCACCGAGGAAAAGCTCACCGCATTTTTGCTGGCCCAGTCCAGCATGGAGGCCGTCAGTGCGCCGGATTGCGACACCAGTGCGAGCGAGCCGGCCTTGGCCAGAGGCCCGGCCACGCTGGCGTTGAGCTGCAGCAGCGGGTTCTGAAAACCCAGGCAATTGGGGCCCAGCAACTGCACGTTTTCCCGTTTGGCCACTTTTTTCAGGTCCGCCGCCAGTTCGGCGCTGATGCCGCTGGAGATGATGAGGGCGGAGCGGCAGGTCATGCGCCCGGCCACTTCCAGCGCAGCCAGCACATCCTGCGGCGGCAGGGCGATGATGGCCAGGTCGGCGCGGGTTTGTGCCAGTTCGGCCAAGGTGCCGCTGCTGTTGATATCCAGAAAGTGCAACTCGCCCTTGTAGTTTTGCGCCTTCAGGTTGGCTGTCAGCAGTTTGGCTTGTGGCGTGTGGGTCTCGTCGCTGTCGGTGGGGCCCGCGAATACCAGAATGGATTGGGGGGCGAAGAGGGGGGAGAGGTAATGTTTGTCCATAAGTTCAATCTGCGCCTATGAGCACCTTGACGTGCGCGGTGGCGCTGCGTGCAAGCGGACTCAAGACATAACCGCCTTCAAGGCAGGAAATCATGCGACCCAGGCAGTGGCGTTTGGCCACGGCCATGAGCTGCTGGGTCACCCAGGCGTAATCGGCTTCCACCAGACCGAGGTTGCCCATATCGTCTTCACGGTGGCCGTCAAAACCGGCTGAGATGTAAATCAGCTGGGGCTCGAAGCGGTCGAGTGCCGGTATCCAGTGGGTGGTGACGGCTTCGCGGAATTTTTCCGAGCCCGAGCGCGAGGGCAGACCCACGTTGACCATGTTGGTGGCTTTGCTGTTTTCGCCCGAGAAGGGGTACAGGCCGGTCTCGAAAATCGAGCACATCAGGATGCGCGGGTCGTCTTGCAGAATGTCTTCGCTGCCGTTGCCGTGGTGTACATCGAAGTCGATCAGCGCCACGCGCTGCAGGCCATGGTGCTCCAGCGCATGCATGATGCCCACGGCCACGTTGTTGAAAAAGCAAAACCCCATGGCGCTGTTGCGCTCGGCATGGTGGCCGGGCGGGCGCACGCTGCAAAAGGCGGCGGGCACGCCACCGGCAATCACCAGATCGGTGGCCTGCACCACAGCACCGGCGGCGCGCAAGGCGGCCAGGGCGGTATGGGGATTCATGCTGGTGTCGGGGTCGACCCGGAAGTAACCTTCATCGGGGGAGGAATTCAGAATGCTGTGGACGTATTCCGGACCATGTGCGCGCACCAGTTGGGCATCGGTGGCCATTGGCGCGTCGTAGCTGCTCATGTAGTCCAGCAGGCCCTTGGTCAGCAGCATGTCATTGATGGCGCCCAGGCGCTCGGGGCATTCGGGATGGTCCCTTCCCATTTCATGGCGGGTGCAGTCTGCGTGGGTGATGTAGGCGGGTAGCAAGGGGGGGACTCCTGGTGACTGCTGACGCTTCCTGTGGTCGAGCACAGTCTAGGCCAGTCTTGGTTTAAATGAATTGACGCACATCAGTAATGGGCGTCTTGCAAGCGTCTCCCTTTTCCATGACAGTGCCCTGACACGGTGCGTGACAGAACAATGAATACTGTGTATAAATACAGTATTCATTGTCCTTTGTGAGGCCGCACCATGGCCCGCAACCCTACGCTACCCCAGATACCCCCCGCCTACGCCGAGCTGCATTGCCTTTCGAACTTCAGCTTCCAGCGCGGCGCCTCGCAGCCCGAAGAGCTGGTGCAGCGCTCGCATGCACTGGGCTACAGCGCACTGGCGATCACCGATGAATGTTCGGTGGCCGGCGTGGTGCGCGCGCATGGCGAGGCCGAGCGTCTGCGGTTGAAGCTGCTGCCGGGCTCCGAATTTGCCGTGGCACTGGGTGAGGGCGCGGGCTTCACGCTGGTGGCACTGGCGCATAACCTGAACGGCTGGGGCAATCTGTGCGAGTTCATTACCCGGGCGCGCCGTGCCGCCCCCAAGGGGGAATACCGACTGGACTGGGCCGATGTGCAGCAGCAGACGCTGGCCGATTGCGAATTGCTGCTGGGTGGGCTGGATGCGCTGCCCATGGAGCGCGCCTGGGCCATCGCCACGCACCTGCAGGCCTTGTACCCAGGCCACCTTTGGCTGGAGACCACGCAGGGACTGGCGGGGGACGACGCACTGCACGCCTACCACCTGCAGCAACTCTCCCGCCTCTGCGGTCTGCCCCTCGTTGCCACCGGCCGGGTGCACCTGCATGTGCGCTCACGCAAGCCCCTGCACGATGTGCTGACCGCCGTGCGTTTAGGGGTGCCGGTAGCGCAATGCGGCTTTGCCCTGCAGGCCAATGCCGAACTGCATCTGCGCAGCCGCGCGCGTCTGGCTGCGCTCTATCCGCCCGAACAGCTGGCGGCCACGCTGGTGATCGCAGCGCGTTGCAGCTTCAATCTGAAGGAGCTGCGCTACCAGTACCCGATGGAGGCGGTGCTGCCCGGCCAGACCCCGGCAGAGACCCTGCGCCAGTACGCCGCTGAAGGCGCGCTGGAACGCTATCCGCAAGGCGTGCCGCAAGCCGTACAGACGCAACTGGAGCACGAACTGGCCCTGATTGCCGAACTGCGCTACGAGATGTACTTTTTGACCGTGCACGACCTGGTGCGCTTTGCGCGCTCTCGCGGCATCCTGTGCCAGGGGCGCGGCTCGGCGGCCAACTCGGTGGTCTGTTACTGCCTGGGCGTGACCGAGGTGAACCCGGCGCTGAGCAATCTGTTGTTCGAGCGTTTTATCAGCCGCGAGCGCGATGAGCCGCCGGACATCGATGTGGACTTTG
>CANFIH010000041.1 GCA_947446855.1 Burkholderiales bacterium | reverse complement strand
TCTGCCAGTAGCCCATGGTGTTGGACATCTTGCCGGCGTTTTCCGCCACGACAAATTCCTGCCAGACCGCAGCCGGGTCCGGGTCCAGCACAAACCACAGGGCAAAAATGCCCACGCCCAGCAGCGCACTCCAGGTAACGCCGGCCGTGGTGCGCAGCACAGTCTTCCAGTCGCATTTCGGTTCGGCCCACAGAATGGCGCACCACACGGCCGCGCTGGCCGGTGCCACCAGGGCAAAGGATTTGTAGGCCGCACCCAGCCCCATGGCGATGCCGAACAGGGTGTAGGCCAGCGCGCCGAGTTGTGCAGCGGAACCCGGCGCCGGGCCGCGTAGGCGCAGCCACAGCACCCACCACATGGGCAGGGCCAGCCAGAAGGTTTCGGGGGCCGAGGTCAGATAGACCCGGCCGTAGCGGAAGGTGGCGAAGTACAGCAGGTAGAGCAGGGCTGCCAGACAGGCGGTGCGGCGCTTGCCGCTGATGCGCCAGGCAAAAAATGCCAGCAGCCCGGTGGTGGCAAAGGTGTAGGCGATGGAGGGCAGGCGCAGCGCCAGCAAGTTCCAGTTAGAGCCCCAACCGCTGGCCACGATGGCTTGCCATATCAACAGCGGCGGCTTGGTATTGCGGGTGCCGATCAGCTCACTTTGCAGTGGCAACCAGTGGCCACTTTCGGCTGTCATGCGGGCGATGTGGATGTAGACCATCTCGTCGCCATTGGTGGGGGCAAAGGGGCTACCCAGGCCAAAGAGGTACAGCGCCAGCACCAGTACCAGCAAGGCGGGCCATAGAACGGCCGGGCGTAGCAGGGTGCGCAAAGTGACCATGGAGCGCTGGCTTCAAGCGCTGCTCAGCGGCGCTTGAAGGTCCATTTGTCGTTGGCCAGGAAGTTGCTCACGCTGGCAATGACGATGGCAATCACGTTGGCCAGGCGGTAGTCCATGCTGCCCGACAGCAAGAGCGTCAGCCCGTACTGCAAGGCGCTGCCAAAACCGGAAGCCGCGGCATATTTGCCGAATTCACGCCCCAGTTGGCCGGCTCCGGGATGGTCCGGGTCGGTGTGCAGAACCCGCGCTTCGGCCTTGACGCGGTCGGACCAGGTCCAAAGCCGGTTCCAGGTGAAGTTGTTCAGGGTGGCCACGGTAATCGCCAAGGCTAGCGAGGCGTAAGGCTTGCTGTCGCTGGGCTCGATGGCGGTGAACAGGTATTCATGCCCCAGGTGCAGCACCACCAGATTGACCACGGTGCCGCTGGCGCCGACGATGCCGAACTTGATGTAGCGGAAGGTTTCCAGCCAGCGCAGCAGGGTCAGCACGCTGCGCTGTAGCAGAGAGGTATCACTCATGAAGAGAGGGCCGTGCCCTGTAAAAAGTGCAGGGCCTGGTCCAGCACCGGGTCGGGCGCAATGCGCTTGAGGCACTGGTTGTCGCCATCGCAAAAGGTCAGGCGGTGGTTGTAGGCGGACAGGCAGGGCGAGCAGGCAATGCCGCTTTCCAGCACGCTGTTGCGCGAGCCCAGCGGACCGTAGAGCTTGCCGGTCTCGGGGCCGAAAAACACCATGGTCTGAACGGGCGTGAGGGTGGCGAAGTGGCCCGGGCCGCCGTCGTTGGTGATCAGCAGTTCGGAGGCGTGGAACAGCATCAGCAACTCGCGGATGCTGCGCGTGTAGCCGGTGAGGTCCAGACAGGCTGCATCTTTGATTTGCGCAATCAGGTCTTTGGCCAGTTGGGCATCGTCTTTGAGGCCGATCAGGCCGACGGCAAAACCTGCGGCGCACAGGCCTTGTGCCACGCGCGCATAGTGGGCTGCGGGCCAGGCGCGCTCGGGCAGGATGCCGCCGCCGGCATACATCAGCACCAGCTTGCGGGTGGCGGTGACCGGGTGATCGGTGTGCACCTTGGTTTGGTAGGCCTGCAACTCTGCCGGAGTGAAGTTCACACGCAGCTCGGTGTCGGTGGGTAGATCGCGCATCGCAGCCGCCTTGTTGCGCGGCATGCCAGCAACGACTTCCAGCGCATCCACCAGCGAGAGAAACTGCTTGCTGATGTGCTGGTAGGGGTTGTAGGGAATGGCACGGTTGATAAAGCTGCCGCGGTACAGGCCTTCCTGGGTGTGCGGGGTAAAGCCCACGCGCAGGGGCGCGCCGGTGCTGAACGAGAGCAGGGCGCTGACGCGGGAGAACAGTTCGCAGTCGATTACCGCGTCCAGGCCCAGCGCGCGCATCTTGCGGCTGATGGACAGGATGTCGGCTATGAGTTTGCCGCCGGAACTGTCGTCCAGGCTGTGCATGAATTCGGGCTGCGTGAGCTGCAGAAGCTTGGAGACTTCCTGGTTCTTTTTGAGTTGCAGGATGTGGATGTTGACGCCGGGGTAATTGCGGCGCAACTGGGCAAACATGGGGCCGGCCAGCACGATGCTGCCCATCTCCGACAGCAATATCACCAGGATATTGCGCGGGGACTGGATCGGTTGGGCCGGGCCGGAAATGGCCGTCGTCAGCTTTACCCAGCCAGACACCGCGCCGCACAGTACCTGGCCTGCCCAGCGGTCAATAAAGCGTTGTGTCTGGAGTTTCATGACGCGACTTTACAGGCCGGCAGCCGCACGCAGGGCCGCAGCGCGGTCCGTGCGCTCCCAGGTGAACTCGGGCTCTTCGCGGCCGAAGTGGCCATAGGCGGCGGTCTTTTCATAGATCGGGCGCAGCAGGTCCAGCATCTGGATGATGCCCTTGGGGCGCAGGTCGAAGTGCTGGGCCACCAATGCCGACAACTGGTCATCGGGGATGACGCCGGTGCCTTCGGTGTAGACCGTGATGTTCATGGGCTGGGCCACGCCGATGGCGTAGGCCACCTGCACCTGGCATTGCTTGGCCAGACCGGCAGCCACCACATTCTTGGCAACGTAACGGGCGGCATAGGCAGCAGAGCGATCCACCTTCGAGGGATCCTTGCCGGAGAAGGCACCACCACCGTGCGGGCAGGCGCCGCCGTAGGTGTCCACAATGATCTTGCGGCCGGTCAGGCCGCAGTCGCCCTGCGGGCCACCGACGACGAAACGGCCGGTGGGGTTCACCAGATAACGGGTGTTTTGCAGCCATTCCTTGGGCAGCACCGGCTTGATGATTTCTTCGATGATGGCTTCGGTGAAGCTGGCCTTCATGTGGTGCTGGTCTTCCGACTGGTCGGGGCTGTGCTGGGTGGACAGCACCACGGTGTCAATGCTGTGGGGCTTGCCGTCCACGTAGCGCATGGTGACCTGGCTCTTGGCGTCCGGGCGCAGGAAGGGCAGACGGCCGTCCTTGCGCAACTGGGCCTGGCGCTCCATCAGGCGGTGGGCGTAGTAAATGGGCGCGGGCATCAGCTCGGGCGTCTCATCACAGGCATAGCCGAACATCAGGCCCTGGTCACCGGCGCCGGTGTTGAGGTGGTCGTCAGAGGCGTGGTCCACGCCCTGGGCGATGTCGTTGGACTGCTTGTCGTAGGCCACCAGCACGGCGCAGCCCTTGTAGTCGATGCCGTATTCGGTGTTGTCGTAGCCGATGCGCTTGATGGTGTCGCGCGCCACCTGGATGTAGTCCACATGGGCGTTGGTGGTGATTTCACCGGCCAGGACGACCAGACCGGTGTTGGTCAGGGTCTCGGCCGCGACGCGGGACTTGGGGTCCTGCTTGAAAATTGCGTCCAGGATGGCATCTGAAATCTGATCCGCCACCTTGTCGGGGTGGCCCTCGGAAACCGATTCGGAAGTAAATAGAAAGTCGTTCGCCATAAAAGTTTCTCCAAAAGTTCAACAAGACGCGTTGCTTGGGCTTTTGGGCTTGCAGCGAACGCTTTAGCAGATTTGCCAATCTTGGCAAGGCACAATGGCGTTCGTTTAGAAAAGCCGCGGTGCGTGTCGCCCTGCAAGTAGTTCCATAACTCAGCGACACGCCTGCATTTTATCCCAGCAATGACCGCCCTCTTCAGACTCCTTTCGCATTTACCCCTGTGGGCCTTGCACGGCCTGGGTTGGGCGCTGGGCTGGATCGCGTTTTTGGCTTCCGGAGATTACCGACGGCGTTTTCTGGAAAACGTGGCACTGGCAGGCGTGGAGCGTGGCCCCTGGATGGCAGCGGTGGGCGAATCCGGCAGGCTGATTGCCGAACTGCCGCGCTTGTGGTTGGGCCGCCCGGTGCCTGTGCGTTGGGCCGGTGCGGAGTATGTGGACGCTGCCCTGGCCCAGGCCAGGGGTATTGTTTTCCTTACGCCGCATCTGGGTTGCTTTGAGGTCACGGCCCAGGCCTATGCCGCGCGCTACGGGGTGGCTGGCCAGCCCATGACGGTGTTGTTCCGCCCGCCGCGCAAGGCGTGGTTGCAGGAAGTGGTGCTGCAGTCGCGCCAGCGCCCTGGTCTGGCGACGGCTTCGACCACGCTGGCGGGTGTCAAGCAACTCATCAAGGCGCTGAAAAGCGGCCAGTGCGTGGGCTTGCTGCCGGATCAGGTGCCGCCGCAGGGGCAGGGCGTCTGGGCTCCCTTCTTTGGCAAACCGGCTTACACCATGACCTTGTCGGCCCGCCTGGCGCTGCAAACCGGGGCCACCGTGCTGCTGGCTTGGGGTGAGCGTCTGTCCTGGGGGCGGGGCTATGTGGTCCATGTCGCACCACTGCAGCACAGGCTGTCTGCCGATATGACCGACGCGGCCGCGCAAATCAACCACGCCATGCAGGGCCTCATTTTGCAAAAGCCGCAGCAATACCTGTGGGGTTACGCCCGCTACAAGGCGCCCAAGGTCAGCGCACTATGACGCGACTGGTACTGACCCTGCTGCGCTGGAGCGCGGTGTTGCCCCTGTCCTGGGTGCGCGCGGCGGGCTGTGTGCTGGGCTGGGTTTTGTATGCGTTGGTGGGCTCGCGCCGGCGAGTGGTGTTGATCAATCTGCGTCTGTGCTTTCCACACTGGAGCGAGGCTGAAGTGCGCCGTGCTGCCCTGCACACCTTTGACTCTTTCGCCAAGGCCTGGATGGACCGGGGCTGGCTTTGGCATGGGGATGCTGCCCTGGTGCAAAGTCGCCTGCGCCTGACCGGTGCGGTGCAGGAACTGGATGGCCATGCGCCGACGGTGATCTTTGCGCCGCACTTTGTCGGACTGGACGCGGGGTGGACTGCGCTGACCCAGCAACTGCCGCGGCGCTTCACGACGATTTACACCAACCAGGCCAACGAGGTGGCTGATGCCTGGATTTTGCAGGGGCGTAAGCGCTTTGGCGGCGCGCGTCTGTTCGGGCGTATAGAAGGCGTCAAGCCCATAGTGGCCGCACTGAAGGCGGGCGAGCCGCTGTACCTGCTGCCCGACATGAACTTCGGGCCCGAGGAGTCGGTCTTTGTGCCGTTCTACGGTGTGGCGGCCTGTACCGTGCCCTCGCTGTCGCGTTTTGCCCGTCTGAGCCGGGCCAAGGTGGTGCCGCTGCTCAGTCGCATGACTCGCGATGGCTATGACATCGAAGTCCTGCCGGCCTGGACGGACTTTCCGACGGCGGATGCCGAAGCGGACACGGCCCGGATGAACCTGCGTCTGCAGTCTTACATTGACAGCATGCCGACCCAGTATTACTGGGTGCACAAGCGTTTTAAAGACCGGCCTGCCGGTGAAACACCACCGTACTGAGCTTGTCGAATTCAGCCGGGCGCCGGGGAATCAGTCGGCGCTGTCAGAGTCTTCGGGCAGCTCGGGCGGCTCGGATTCGATCTCACGTGCCGAGGCTGCGTCGGCCGCTTCGGCCTTGCGTTTTGCCTTGGCTTCTTCCGGATGCGCCCATTTGTAGAGCAACTGCGCCACCTCTTCAATACCCTGGCGCTTGGGCGCCGAAAACAGCATGACATCACCGCCACCGGCCTGCAGTTTGGTAATGGACAGCACCTTGGCGGCCTCGGTGCGGGTCAGCTTGTCGGACTTGGTCAACACGATCAGGAATTTTAGGCCTTGTTCCACACGCGGGCGGATCACTTCGAGCAGGATTTCGTCCAGCTCGGTCATGCCGTGGCGCGGATCGCACATCAGCACGATGCCCATCAGGTTTTCACGACTAACCAGGTAATTGGCCATGACCTGCTGCCAGCGGATTTTGTCCTGCTTGGGCACGGCCGCGTAACCATAGCCCGGCAAGTCGGTCAGTACCGCATCCATGATGCCCTGCTTGCCTAGGGAAAACAGGTTGATGTGCTGGGTACGGCCGGGCTTCTTGGAGGCAAAGGCCAGTTGCTTTTGCTGCGTCAGCGTATTGATGCAGGTGGATTTGCCGGCGTTGGAGCGCCCAACAAAGGCAATTTCCGGCACATTCAGCTCCGGTAAAAAGTGCAATTGCGGCGCCGTGGTGAGAAATTTGGCGGTGTGAAGCCAGCCCATGGCCACGGTCGCATCAGACTTTTCTGGGACTGTTTTGACTGGAGAAGTGGAAGCGGAATGGCTTGGGTTTGAAGGGATGGTCATTGATTGCTGCGTTAAACCCAAAGCGCCATTGTAGAATGGTGCAGTTTTGCTCCTCAGAAACCACTCCATATGAAGTTGATTGCCCCCCTGCTCATCGCTGGCTTTGCTGCCGCACTCTCATTCTCGGCCGTGGCCAACGAGGCCGCTCCCGCCAAATTCAAACCGGACCTCGCCAAGGGTGAAGCAAGTTATGGCGCTGTTTGTGCCGCTTGCCATGGCCCGGATGGCAATTCCACCGCCCCCATCTACCCGAAGTTGGCGCAGCAGCATGCCGAGTACATCGTCAAGCAGCTGACCGAATTCAAGGCGGGCAAGCGTGCCAATCCCATCATGTTGGGATTCGCCTCGACCCTGTCCGAGGAGGACATGAAGAACATCGCCTACTGGATCACCACCAAGCCTTCAAAGCCTGGCTTTGCCAAGGAAAAAGAGCTGGTGACGCTGGGTGAGCGCATTTACCGCGGTGGCATTGCCGACCGCCAGGTACCGGCCTGCGCCGGTTGCCATAGCCCCAATGGCGCGGGCATTCCCGCACAGTACCCGCGTCTGGCCGGCCAGAATGCGGAATACGCAACGGCCCAACTGACCGCCTTCCGTGACGGCGTGCGTACCAACAGCTTGCAGATGACCCAAGTGGCCGCCAAGCTGAATGATCGCGAAATCAAGGCCGTGGCCGACTACATCGCCGGTTTGCATTAAGCGCAGGCGCCCGGCAGCGTCCGGGAGTCGCACAGCCTGAAAAGGGCGGGTTCACTGCAAGGTGCCCCGCTCTTTTTTTGTCCCTGTGTTGCTCGCGGTTTACATGCCTATGGTAGTTTGGGTTCCGATTTACCGCTTTGGTCAGGGGTGGCTGTAAGAAAAGCAGTCATGTTGCTGACTAACAGCGAACTACGGAGGTTTCCATGCTTATCAAGTCCCCACGCAACGGTTTCGACCACCCTGTAACCAGCGACATCACACCGCAAGGCGTCTACCAGCGCAGACGCGAGTTGCTCAAGAGCATGGCGGCTCTGGCAGCGGGCCCGGGCCTGCTTTCCTGGGCGGCGCGTGATGCGTTTGCCCAGCCAGCCTGGGGTGCCCGTCCGGGCAAGCTGGCCGTTTTGGGCGGGCAGACCTCCCAGGTGGCGGGGGCATTGACCATGGACAAGGTCACACCTTACAAAGACGCCAGCACTTACAACAATTTCTACGAGTTTGGCACCGACAAGTCAGACCCGGCGGCCCATGCCCACACGCTCAAGACCACGCCCTGGAGCGTTGATGTGGAAGGCTTGGTGAAAAAGCCCGGCAAATTTGCGCTGGAAGACCTGCTTAAACTCAGCCCGATGGAAGAGCGCATCTACCGCATGCGCTGCGTCGAAGGTTGGTCCATGGTCATTCCCTGGGTCGGCTATTCACTGGCCGACTTGATCCGCAAGGTAGAGCCCCTGGGCAGTGCCAAATACGTGGAATTCGTCAGCCTGGCAGATCCCAAGACCATGCCCATGGTGGGCTCGCGCATACTGGACTGGCCGTATGCCGAAGGCCTGCGCCTGGACGAGGCCATGCATCCGCTCACCCTCTTGGGATTTGGCATGTACGGCGAGGTCCTGCCGAATCAGAGCGGCGCTCCGGTGCGGCTGATCGTGCCCTGGAAATACGGCTTCAAGAGCGGCAAGAGCATCGTCAAGATCCGCTTTACCGACAAACAACCCGGTACGGCCTGGAACAAGGCCGCTGCCAACGAATATGGCTTTTATTCGAACGTGAATCCCGCGGTTGACCATCCGCGCTGGAGTCAGGCCAGCGAGCGTCGCATTGGCGAGGACGGGCTGTTCACAAAAAAGCGCCCGACCCAGATGTTCAATGGCTATGAAGCCCAGGTCGGCCAGCTCTATGCCGGCATGGACCTGAAGAAGTTTTTCTGAGAGCCGCTGTGTCCAAACTAATCAATCGCTGGCTCGCCAGCGGCTGGACCCGACCGGTCTGGTTTCTCGCTTCGTGTCTGCCAGTTGCCTGGCTGGTGTTTGCTGCATTCCATGAGCAACTGGGTGCCAACCCGGCTGAGGCCTTGCTGCGGTCAACGGGGGACTGGACCCTGCGGGCCTTGTGCCTGGTGCTGGCGATCACTCCGTTGCGGACGGTTTTCGGCATTACCGCGCTGGCGCGCCTGCGACGCATGGCCGGCCTGTTTGTCTATTTTTATGCCGTGCTGCACTTGCTGTCCTACAGCTGGTTCGACATGGGATTTGATCTGACCGACATTGCCAAAGACATTGCCAAACGACCCTTTATCCTGGTGGGCTTCGGTGCCTTTGTCTTGCTCACCCCCTTGGCCTTGACCTCGTTCAATCGCGCCATCAAGGCTCTGGGGGGCAAGCGCTGGCAGGCCTTGCACCGGTTGGTCTATGCGGTGGCCGTGCTGGCCGTGTTGCATTTCTTCTGGATGCGTGCGGGTAAGAACAACTTTGCCGAAGTGGCGGTGTACGCGCTGATTCTGGGCGGGCTACTGGGCTGGCGCTTGCTGCGGCGGCTGCGTGGCCTGTCGTTGTGGACCCGGCTCCCCAACCGTTGGTTTGGCCGGCAGGTAGAGCGGCCCGGTTTGGCCGCAGGCCGTGAGATTTAGCACCACGCAGCCAAGGACACTGAGGCTGACTAGAATTTGCTTTGCATTCAACATGGTGAAATTGTAATGACCGACCTCGAATACCTGGACCAAGCTGAAACCCTGCTCAAAGCAGTGGAGGCCTGTTGTGACCGCATGAACGATGAAAACGACGCGGACATCGACAACCAGCGTGTCGGGGGCATGATTACCCTGAGCTTTGCCAACCGGAGCCAGATCGTCATCAACCTGCAAAAGCCGCTGCAGGAAGTCTGGTTGGCAGCCAAGGCGGGTGGCTACCACTACCGCCTGCTGGAAGGTTGCTGGATGGACACCAAGGGGCAAGGTGAGTTCTTTGAGCAGCTGACCCGTCAGGCCAGCGCGCAGTCCGGTATGGCGCTGAAATTCTCTGCCTGAAGAGTGCTGGCTCAGTTCTTGAATAGTTCCAGGATTTTTTTCTTTTCATCGCTGGCCGGTGCTGCCGGGCTGGCATCGGTTTTGTCCTCGGCTTTGATGCTGGACACGCCGTCGCCCTTGATGAACTCCTCGTAATACCATTCGCCGCCGACGCGGGTGATGCCTTCGGGCGCCGTGGGCTCCATCACGGGAACGTTCTTGAGTGCGGTTTCCATGAAGCTGATCCACACCGGCAGACTCAGGCCGCCGCCGGTTTCCTTGTCGCCCAATTTGCGTGGCGTGTCGTAACCAATCCAGGTGACGGCCGTGATGGTGGGCTGGTAGCCTGCAAACCAGGCGTCCATGGAGTCGTTGGTGGTGCCGGTCTTGCCGTAAATATCCGGGCGCTTGAGGGTGGCCTGGGCTTTTGCCGCTGTGCCGGAGCGGGTGACTTCCTGCAGCAGGCTGGACATCAGGAAGGCGTTGCGCGGCTCAATCGTGCGTTGTGCTTCGTCCAGCACCACTGGCGCAGTGGTCAGCAGCACCTTGCCGCGTTGCTCACTGACCTTGGCTACCAGCCACGGGTTGACCCGGTAGCCACCGTTGGCGAATACCGAGTAAGCGCCTGCCATTTGCATCGGTGTCACCGATCCGGCACCCAGCGCCATGGTCAGATAAGGTGGATGCTTTTCCGCTTCGAAACCGAAGTGCGTGATCCATTCCTGCGCGTATTGCGTCCCGATGGACCTCAGGATCTGGATGGAAATCATGTTCTTGGACTTGGCCAGGGCCTTGCGCAAGCTCATAGGGCCTTCGAACGTGCCGTCGTAGTTTTTGGGTTCCCAGGGCTGCCCACCGGTGGTGCCGGCGTCAAAAAACAGCGGTGCATCGTTGATCACGGTGGACGGCGTGAAGCCTTTTTCCAGTGCAGCGGAATAGATAAAGGGCTTGAAGCTGGAGCCCGGTTGGCGCCAGGCCTGGGTCACATGGTTGAACTTGTTCTTGGCAAAGTCAAAGCCACCCACCAGGGCCCGGATGGATCCGTCACGTGGGTCCAGCGCCACAAATGCGCCTTCGACTTCCGGCAGTTGGGTGACTTCCCATCCGCCCTTGGCGATCTTGGCCACGCGAATCACGGCGCCACGGCGCAGTTTGATGTTGGGCGGGGCCTTGTCGGACAAGCCCGATTGGGCCGGCTTGAGACCATCGCCGCTGATTTCCAGGACTTCGCCCGCGGCGCGCATGGCTGTGATGTGCTTGGCATCGGCCTCCAGCACCACGGCAGACATCACGTCGCCATTGTCCGGATGCTCGTCGAGCACGTCGTCTACGGTGTCTTCCACTTCCTGGGGGAGTGCGGGAAGCGTCACAAACTTTTCCGGACCACGGTAAATTTGGCGCCGCTCAAAGTCCATGATGCCTTTGCGCAAGGCCTTGTAGGCGGCGTCCTGTTCCCCCGAGTGGATGGTGGTCTGCACATTCAGACCGCGGGTGTAGGTCTCTTCTCCGTACTGGTTGAACATGAGTTGGCGCACCATCTCGGCCACATATTCGGCGTGTATCTTGTTGCTGTCCGGGCCGCTGCGGATCTTGAGTTCCTGTGCCTTGGCGGTGTCGGCCTCCTGGGCGGTGATAAAGCCGTTTTCCACCATGCGCTCCAGGATGTAGAGCTGGCGTGAGCGGGCACGCTTGGGGTTGCTGATGGGGTTGTAGGAGGAGGGTGCTTTGGGCAGTCCGGCGAGCATGGCGGCTTCGGCAATGCTGATGTCTTTGAGCGGCTTGCCAAAATAGGTCTCCGAAGCAGCCGCAAAGCCGTAAGCCCGGTTGCCCAGGAAAATCTGGTTCATGTAGATTTCCAGAATCTGGTCTTTGCTCAGCGCGTGTTCGAGCCTGAAGGTGAGCAGGATTTCGTAAATCTTGCGGGTGAACGTTTTCTCCGATGACAGATACACATTGCGTGCCACCTGCATGGTGATGGTGGAGGCGCCCTGGCTTTTGGCGTGGCCCACATTGGCCAGGCCGGCACGGATCACGCCGAGGTAATCCACGCCGCCATGCTGGTAAAAGCGGGCATCTTCAATTGCCAATACCGCGTTGGACATGACCTTCGGGATTTCACTGATGGGTGTCAGGTTGCGGCGCTCCTCGCCAAATTCACCCAGTACATCGCCCTCCGCCGAAAGGACCCGCAAGGGCAGCTTGGGCCGGTAGTCGGACAGGTCTGAAATGTCGGGCAGGTTGGGGAATGCCACTGCCAACGCAATGGCCAGAACAATCAGGCCGCTGAGCAAGCCGGCCAGACCCAGGCCGCATATCCACAACAAGGCCCGCGTTCCCCAATGCATGGGCTGTTTCGTGGTGGAACTTCGGGCTCGGGGTGCGTCGGACGATGGGGGCGTGGAGGACATAAATAGTGGTAGTTGGTCGCTGTCGCATTATAAAAATGCGTGCATGGCGCGATTCGGCGCCGCGTTACCTATTGTTGAGGCAGGTGGCTCGCCCGTGCCTTGAATGGGGCTTGCGATTTTTGATTCATGCCAAATCCGTCTGCTTTTGGCAACGTTTGAATTTGCGCAATTTTTTTAAATCCTTTGCGGGACAACGGGCTTGCTGATAGCATTGAAGTGAATTCTTAAGTTGGGCTGGCGCCGAGTCGGTCTGTTTCAGGGGACAGTTTTGATCTCATTGGGGTCGCTCTTTAGCCGTCAGCCAGCACCATTGCTCGGGCTAGACGTTAGCACGTCCGGTGTCAAGCTGGTCGAGTTGGGTCTTGATAAAGCCGGCAATCTGGTTTTGGAGCGGTGCGCCATCGAACCCTTGGAGCGGGGGTGGATTACCGACGGCAACATCGAAAAGTTTGACGAGGTGGCCGAGGCCATCAAGCGTTTGGTGAAAAAAAGTGGCACCAAGACCCGCAATGTGGCCATGGCCTTGCCGCCGTCGGCGGTGATCACCAAAAAGATCATTCTTCCCGGCGGCATGACGGACGATGAGCTGGAGCAGCAGGTCGAGACCGAAGCCAATCAGTACATCCCCTTTCCGCTGGACGAAGTCAGCCTTGATTTTTGCGTCATCGGTCCGAGTGCGACCTCGGCCGGCGATGTGGAGGTGCTGATCGCCGCGTCCCGCCGTGAGAAGGTGCAGGATGTGCAGGGGTTGGCTGAGGCTGCAGGACTGGTGCCGGTGGTGGTCGATGTCGAGTCCTACGCTTCCCGTCTGGCCACCGCCCGCTTGATTCAAAACCTGCCCAATGGGGGCAATGGTTTGATTGTGGCCCTGTTTGAAGTGGGCTCGCTGACCACCAGCATGCAAGTGGTGCGCGATGAAGAAGTGCTGTACGACCGTGACCAGGCTTTTGGTGGTGCCCAGTTGACACAACAAATTGTGCGCCAGTATGGCTTTTCTGCGGAAGAGGCAGAGGCTAAAAAACGCAGTGGTGAATTGCCTGAAGATTACGAGTCGGCAGTGCTCAAGCCGTTTATCGAAACCATGGTGCAGGAATTGGGTCGGGCCTTGCAGTTTTTCTTTACCAGCACGCCACACAACAAGGTGGATTACGTCATGTTGGCCGGTGGCTCGGCGGCCCTCCCAGGGCTGACCGCAGCGGTAACCCAGCACACCTCCTTCCCTTGCAGTCTGCTCAATCCTTTTGATGGCATGGAAATCGGGGATGGCGTGCGCTTGAAAAAAATGACACGTGAGGCGCCTTCCTATCTCACCTCCTGTGGCCTGGCCTTGCGGAGGTTTGCCCAGTGATTTTGATCAACCTGCTTCCGCACCGGGAAGTCGCGCGCAAACGGCGTCGCGATCTTTTTAACGGAACGCTGGCTGCCTCGGCACTTGTTGGCGGGCTGGTTGCGGGCTCCATTTTTCTCTGGTACCAGTCGGAAATTTCCGCGCAGCAAAGCTCCAACGGCATTCTGAGCGCGGAAATTACCAAGCTCGAAGGGCAGATCAAGGATATTGCGGGTCTGGAGGCTGAAATCACAGCCTTGAAGGCCCGTCAGCAAGCGGTTGAAGATTTGCAGTCCGACCGCAATTTGCCCGTGCACCTGCTGACCGAACTGGCCAAGCAGTTGCCGGACGGCATTTTCATTTCCAAGATGGTGCAACTGGACCAGTCGGTAACTTTGAACGGGACTGCCCAGTCCAATGAGCGGGTGTCCGAGCTGCTGCACAACTTGGCCAACAACACACCCTGGTTCAGCAAGCCCGAACTGGTGGAAATCGTTGCCGGTACGCTGACCCTGCCTACCAAGGAACAAAAGCGGGTGTCCAATTTTGCGATCAAGGTTCGACTGGTGCGTGCCAGCGAGGCAGAAAAGTCGGTGGCACCGGCGGCCGCTGCCTCAGCACCGGTGGCAGCGGCATCAACACCTGCGAAGCAATAGCGGATCAGCCATGGCGAGCAAATCAATTCCTTCCTTCGACTTCCAGGCCTTCCGGGAAAAGCTGCAAAGTCAGTTTTCGGATCTGGATCCACGCGATCCTTCGGCTTGGCCGCCGCTACCCCGCTATGGCCTGTTTCTTGTGACCGCCCTGGCAGTGATTGTGGTTCTGTGGTTTGTCTGGCTCAGCGGCTCGCAGGACGCACTGCAGGAAGAGCAGGACAAAGAGATCAAGCTGCGTAACGATTACAAGATCAAGCTGACCAAGGCGGTCAACTTGGACGTGCTGAAGAAGCAGCGTGAGCAGGTCCAGCAATACGTGACGCAACTGGAAAAGCAATTGCCCAGCAAAGCGGAAATGGACGCTCTGCTGTCCGATATCAACCAGGCCGGACTGGGGCGCAGCCTGCAGTTTGATCTGTTCCGGCCCGGCCAGGTGGCGGTGAAGGAATATTACGCAGAGTTGCCCATCGCCATCAAGGTGACCGGTCGCTACCACGACATCGGTGCGTTTGCCTCCGATATCGCCAACCTGTCGCGCATCGTGACGCTCAACAACCTGTCTATCGTGCCCAGGACGGATGGCGCCCTGTCGCTGGAATCCACCGCCAAGACATTCCGGTATCTGGACGCGGATGAAGTGCTGGCGCAGAAAAAAGCGACCGCACCGAAGAAACAATGATGCGAATCCACTTACTTTTTCTGCTCCTGCTGTCCCTTGTGCTGGCGGGTTGTGGCGCATCCAAGGAAGATGACATCCGTGGCTGGATGGTGCAGGAGCGCAACCAGGCCAAACCACGTGTGGCGCCCCTGAACGCACCCAAACAATTCATTCCCGAGCCCTATGCCAACACCAGCGCCATCGAGCCCTTCAGCAACCAAAAGCTGACCCAGGCGCTCAAACGCGACTCTTCGCAGGTGGCATCCAATGGCGCACTGGTGGCACCTGAATTGGCGCGCCGCAAAGAAGCGTTGGAGGCCTTTCCGCTGGATACCATGGTGCTGGTGGGTAGCATCATCAAGGCCAATCAGCCGGTGGCACTGGTCAAGGTGGATAACCTGCTGTATCAGGTGAAACTTGGCAATTACTTGGGCCTGAATTTTGGTCGGGTGACGAAAATCAATGAAACTGAGGTCACCCTGCGAGAAATCGTGCAGGATGCCGTGGGTGAGTGGATTGAACGCATTGCAACGCTTCAGTTGCAGGAGAAGTCCAAGTGACAATCAAAAATTCTGGGTTAGGGTCTGACATGTGGCGTCGTTTCGTAATTGCATGCGCGTTGATGGTGTTGGCGCCCTTGGTATGGGCGCAGACAGCGATTGAAGCGGTCACAGGATCCATGCAAGGTGGCGTCGAGTACGTGCGCATCGATTTGTCCAAGGCGCTGGAGGTGGTTCCTGCCGGCTTCACGATCCAGGCACCGGCGCGCATCGCCTTGGATTTCCCGGGGGTCACGAATGCCATGGGCCGTTCGACCATTGACGTCAATGAAGGCAATCTGAAGTCCATCAGCATCGTGCAGGCAGGCGAGCGCACCCGGGTCGTGTTGAATCTTAAGCAAGCCACCACCTACAAGGCAGAGTTACAAGGCAAGTCTTTGCTGGTGATGCTGGATACCTCCGGCGCTACGACCAGCACCCAAAGTGCGACCGCCGCATTTTCAGAGAACCGCAGCCGCAATACACAGGCCTTGAAGGATGTGGATTTCCGACGTTCTGCCGATGGGGCTGGCCGTGTCGTCGTGACCCTTCCCGGCAACAACGTGGGTGTGGATATCCGCCAGCAGGGCAAGGCGCTGGTGGTGGAGTTCATGAAAACCACCTTGTCCGAGGGCTTGCGCCGCCGCATGGATGTGGCGGACTTCGGCACCCCTATCAAGACGATTACCACCTCCCAGTCCGGCGACAAGGTACGCATGGTGATAGAGCCACAGGGCCTGTGGGAGCATTCCGCCTACCAGAACGACGAACAATTCGTGGTCGAGGTGAAGGAAATCAAGGTTGATCCCAAGAAACTTACGCAAGGCGTGGGGTTTAACGGGCAGAAACTGTCCCTCAATTTCCAGAGCATCGAAGTGCGTTCCCTGCTGCAGGTGATTGCCGACTTCACCAATTTCAACATCGTGACATCGGACAGCGTGAGCGGCTCGGTCACCCTGCGTCTGCAGGATGTGCCCTGGGATCAGGCGCTGGACATCATCCTGCAAGCAAAAAACCTGGGTATGCGCAAGAGTGGCAATGTGATTTGGGTGGCACCCAAAGACGAAATTGCCACCAAGGAAAAGATCGACCTGGAGTCCATGACCGCGGTACAAAATCTGGAGCCGGTAAAAACCCAGTCCTTCCAGATCAATTTTGCCAAGGCGGCTGAAATTGCCACGCAAATAACCGGTGGCAGTACGCCGGCAGCAGGAGCCGGGTCGGCGCGCATCTTGAGCACCCGTGGCAGCGTGATTGCCGAACCGCGCACCAACCAACTGTTTGTGACTGATATTCCCAGCCGTCTGGAGCAGGTGCAAGACCTGATATCCAAGCTGGATGTGGCCGTGCGGCAGGTGGTGATCGAGGCGCGCATTGTGGAAGCCTCCGACACCTTCAGCAAGGCGCTGGGCGTGCGGCTGGGTGGTTCGGGCCTGGTCACACAGGGCGGGGCGGAGAATTTCGCCCTGAACACGATGTCTGCCAGTGGTGCAGGCACCCAGAGCGCGGTGAACCTGCCGATTGCAGGGACTGCAGGAGGGGTGTTTGCCATGTCGATTTTCAATGCGACGGCACAACAATTCCTGAATCTCGAAATTTCCGCCATGGAATCCGACGGCAAAGGCAAGGTCATCTCCAGCCCGCGTGTGGTGACTGCCGATCAAACCAAGGCGCTCATTGAGCAAGGCACGGAATTGCCCTACCAGGTGGCATCGTCCAGTGGCGCGACCAGCATCCAGTTCCGCAAGGCCAACCTGAAACTGGAGGTGACGCCGCAGATCACACCCGAAGGCAGCATCATCCTGACCCTGGATGTGAACAAGGACACCGTGGGCCAACTGACACCCGGGGGCTACGCGATTGACACCAAGCACATCCAGACGCAGGCCCTGATCGAGAATGGCGGCACCATCGTCATCGGCGGCATCTTTACGGAAGACCAGTCGGATGTGGTGGAAAAAGTCCCGTTCTTTGGTGACTTGCCTGTTCTGGGCAATCTGTTCAAGCGAACCTCCAGAGGCTCCAACAAAAAGGAAATGCTGGTGTTCATTACGCCCCGAGTCCTGTCCGAACGCGGCTCGTTAAGGTAAATTTTCGTGGGGTCTGGGCCGGCGGTAGAGCTTCTGCTGGTTAAGATCCCCCGAGCCGGGGTCGGGGGCGGTTGGCCCTTTCCCGGCAGAGGCGTGCCGACTGGCCGCCCGCCAACATTTCCATGGAGTAAGTTATTTCGGTTGCGTTAATCGGTCTGCCCGGCTCCGGGAAGACCACCGTCGGCAGGCAACTCGCCCGGCGTCTCCAGTTGCCGTTTGTTGATTCGGACCACGAGATCGAGGTCCGGATCGGTTGTTCGATCCGCGAATTTTTTGAACGCGAGGGCGAGGCCCGCTTTCGCGATGTGGAGCAGGACGTGCTGGACGCCTTGAGCCAGGGACCGGCCAAGGTCTTGTCCACTGGCGGGGGCTCCGTGCTGCGGGAGCTCAACCGGAAACATTTGGGCGAGCGGTGCCGCGTGGTGTATCTCAAGTCGACACCGGAAGAGTTGTTCCGGCGTCTGCGGCATGACACCAACCGACCCTTGTTGCAGGTGGCCGATCCCTTGGCCAAGCTCAGGACTTTGTTTGATGAACGTGACCCCTTGTACAGGGCGGTGGCGCATTTTGTGCTGGAAACCGGCAGACCCTCGGTCTCGACCCTGGTCAACATGATCGTGATGCAGCTGGATCTGGCCGGCGATATCCACAAGCCCTGAGCGCTGCCACTGAGGCGGGGCGGCAAAGGCTCTAAACTTGCGCCATGAATATGCCCCACTTTCAAACGGTTTCGATTGACCTGGCCGATCGCAGTTACGACATCCACATCGGCTCCGGTCTGTTGCAAATGGAGGCCCTGTTCGAGGGCCTGCCCAAAGCCTCGTCGGTCCTCATCGTCAGCAACGAAACCGTTGCACCCTTGTACGCTGCACAGTTGCAAGCCGTACTTGGCAAGCGTTACGCGAAGGTCCTGACACTGGAGCTCCCGGATGGCGAGGTGCACAAAAATTGGCAGACCCTCAATCTGATTTTTGACGCGTTGCTGCAAAACGGCTGCGACCGCAAGACCCTGCTCGTGGCGCTGGGCGGCGGCGTGGTGGGTGACATGACTGGCTACGCGGCGGCCAGCTTTATGCGCGGCGTGCCCTTTGTGCAGGTGCCGACCACCTTGCTGTCGCAGGTGGATTCCTCGGTTGGCGGCAAGACGGGTATCAACCATCCGCTGGGCAAGAACATGATCGGTGCTTTTTACCAGCCCCTGCGGGTGCTGTGCGACCTGGATACCTTGAAAACCCTGCCGGACCGGGAGCTCAGTGCCGGGTTGGCAGAGGTCATCAAATACGGGCCGATTGCCGACCTGCAATTTATGGACTGGCTGGAGCACAACATGGACCGCTTGCTGGCGCGCGAGGTAGGTGCGCTGGCCCACGCGGTCAAGCGCAGCTGCGAGATCAAAGCCTGGGTGGTGGCGCAGGACGAGCGCGAAGGTGGCTTGCGTGCCATCCTGAATTTCGGCCATACCTTTGGTCATGCCATTGAAGCCGGCATGGGTTATGGCGCCTGGTTGCACGGTGAGGCCGTGGGCTGCGGCATGGTGATGGCGGCCAGGCTGTCGCAGCGCCTGGGTCTGGTGGATGCGCTTTTTGTGGCGCGCCTGCAGGCGCTTATCGTGCGGGCGGGCTTGCCCGTGGTGGGCCCGGTCCTGGAGGCGGCAGACAACGCCGCACGCTATCTGGAGCTGATGCGCCTGGATAAAAAATCGGACGCCGGTGAGATCAAATTTGTACTCATTGACGGCCCCTCAAAGGCCGTTGTGCGCGGCGCGCCAGACGCCCTGGTGCGCGAAGTGATCGACGCATGCTGCACGGTCTAGGCGTGCCGGCAGAGGCTGGTGCCGCGTTGGCACCCTACGCCTGCCATCCTTCACAAACCCGCGGGCGGCGCCTGACGGAGAGCCCGGCCGCCACGCGCACCGATTACCAGCGCGATCGCGATCGCATCGTGCACTCCACGGCGTTCCGGCGTCTGGTTTACAAGACCCAGGTTTTCCTGAACCACGAAGGCGATTTGTTTCGTACCCGGCTGACGCACTCCTTGGAGGTGGCACAACTCGGTCGCAGCATTGCGCGCTCGCTGCATCTCAATGAAGACCTGGTAGAAGCCATTGCCCTGGCGCACGACCTGGGCCATACCCCATTCGGGCACGCCGGCCAGGATGCGCTGCAGGATTGCATGGCTGCATTCGGCGGTTTTGAACACAATTTGCAAAGCCTGCGCGTGGTCGACCTGTTGGAGGAACGGTATCCGCTTTTCGATGGACTGAACCTCACTTTTGAAACGCGCGAGGGTATTCTCAAGCACTGCTCGCGCACCAACGCCCAATTGCTGGAGGCAGCCGAACAGGTGTACGCGGACGGGCAGGGTGGCGTCGCCGGACGTTTTTTGCGTGCCCAGCAACCCAGCCTGGAGGCGCAACTCTGCAATCTTGCCGATGAAATTGCCTACAACGCCCATGACATCGATGACGGCATCCGCTCCGGCCTGATTACCCTGGAGCAGTTGCGGGAGGTGCCGCTGTTCAACGATTTCTGCCAGCAGGCGCGCGCGGAGCATGCACACCTGCGTGAGCCCGCACAGGCCCGCAGGTTGATGTACGAGAGCATTCGCCTGATGCTGAGCGAGCAGGTGTTTGATGTGATTGCTGCCACCCGGGCCGCACTGGATGCTTCGGGCGTTGACTCGGTGGCGGGTGTGCGCCGCAGTGCGCCGCTGGTGGTGTTTGGTACTGCCATGCAGCAGGGTTCGGCGCAACTCAAGCAGTTTTTGTTCGCGCAGCTGTACCGGCACCCGCAGGTGGTGCAGACCATGGCGCTGGCCCAACAGGTGGTGCGTGATCTGTTTGCAATCTATGTGGCCGCACCGCAGGAAATGCAGGCCGGGTTTGCGCTGCGCTCTCAGTCGACCCGCGCCTCCACCTGGGACGCCGGACCGGCCTTGCAGCGCAGCGTGGCGGACTATATTGCCGGCATGACCGACCGTTTTGCCTCGCGCGAACACTATCGCTTGACCGGCAAGCGCCTGCTGCCTGCCAGTGTGTGAACGCGGTCCGTAAAATGCCCTCTTCAGACACCGGCCTGTGGCCCCAAGCGAGTACCTTTGCATGAGTGACGAGACAGAACAGCGTGATGCCCTTGTGGTAGCAGACACGCGGCGCTGGGTGCAGCGTGCGGTGATTGGCCTGAACCTGTGTCCGTTTGCCAAAGCGGTCGAGGTCAAAGGGCAGGTCCGTTATGTGGTCAGCCACGCCGCGGGTGCCAAGCCCCTGTTGGCCGATTTGAAGCGCGAGTTGCTGGCCCTGGTGGCCGCCGATCCTGCGGTGCTGGATACCACGCTGCTGGTGGCGCCCGATGGCTTTGCCGAGTTTCTGGAGTTCAACGATTTGCTGGAGCGCGCCGACAAGTTGCTGGTCGACCTGGATCTGGACGGCGTCCTGCAAATCGCCAGTCTGCATCCGCAGTACCAGTTTGCCGATACCGGGCAGCAGGACATTACCAATTACACCAACCGCGCGCCTTACCCCACCCTGCATTTGTTGCGGGAAGACAGCGTCGATCGGGCGGTAGCAGCGTTTCCCCAGGCCGAAGCCATTTTTGAGACCAATATGCAAACCATGCAGGATTTAGGGCCGCAAGGCTGGGCCGCCCTGGGCGTGGACGCCACGGCCGACAGGGACGCCGCGTGAGCCGCGCCCCCCAGGCAGGTCGGGTGCAAGCTGCCTCTGCAAAGCCGGCCGTGGCAGATGCGCTGGCCGCGGAACTGCGTCCCGGACAGTCGATTGAACTGTTGAAAGAGCTGCATATCCTCACCCGCGAAGGCAAGCTCAACCAGGACTCGCGGCGCAAGCTCAAGCAGGTCTACCACCTGTTCCAGTTCATCGAAAAGCTGCTGGACGAATTGCTGGGCCATGCCGGTGCCGATTTCTCGCTGGCCGATCACGGGGCGGGCAAGTCCTATCTGGGCTTCATCCTGTACGACCTGTATTTCAAGACACGTTCTGCCGGGCATATCTACGGTATAGAAACCCGTGCGGAACTGGTGGATCGGTCCACAGCCCTGGCAGCCAAGCTGGGCTTTGAGCGCATGCGCTTTCTGAACCTGAGCGTGGCAGAGTCTGCCCACAGCGCGCTGCTTCCAGACCGGGTGGACGTGGTCACCGCCTTGCACGCCTGCGATACCGCCACCGACGACGCCATTGCCTTCGGGCTGGAAAAGAAGGCCCGCGCCTTTGTGCTGGTACCCTGCTGCCAGGCCGAGGTGGCGCGACACTTGAACCAGGGCAAGGCGCTGTCCATGTCCCGCACACCCTTGGCGGAACTGTGGCGCCACCCGCTGCATACCCGCGAAATGGGCAGTCAGATTACCAATGTGCTGCGTTGCCTGTACCTGGAGGCCTGTGGCTACCAGGTCACCGTGACCGAGCTGGTGGGCTGGGAGCACAGCATGAAAAATGAACTGATACTGGCGCGCTATACCGGGCAGCGCAAGCGCAGCTCGGCGCAAAGGCTGGTGGCGATCTTGCAGGAGTTTGGCATCGCATCCTTGCTTGACACCCGCTTTACACATTTGAAAGACAATCAACCGGACAACGAAACCCCAGCTTAAGCCGTTATGCAGGGGTTGCCCTTAATTTGTACGTGGAGTTAAAAATGAGAAAAGCGATTCATCTGGTTCTGGTTGTCTCTATTGCCGCCTTGCTGGGCGCGTGCGCCAGCAGCAGCCCCGATGTGATCAAGCGTGGCGATGCCCAGCGCATGGCCCAGGTGGAAGATGGTGTGGTGCTGTCGATCCGCACCGTGGTGGTGGATGGCAGCCAGTCGGGCATCGGTGCCACCGTGGGTGGCGTGGTCGGCGCCATTGGCGGTTATGGCGGAAGCGGCGTGCAACGTGAGGCCCAGGTGCTGGGCGTGTTGGCCGGTGTGGCCGGTGCGGCTGCCGGTAACGTCATCGAACGCTTTGCCACCAAAGAAGAAGCCTTCGAAATTCTGGTGCAACTCAAGGGTGGCGAGCGCCGCGCCATCGTTCAAGCCAAGGGCACGGAAAAGCTCGAAGCCGGTGACCCTGTGATCATTGTCACCACCGGTGGCAAGGTCCGCGTCACCAAAGCACCCAACTAGCCCGTTCCTGCGTTGGTGACCCCGCTCCTGGGCCTGGTTTGATATGGCTCGTCTCGCGCGTCTGAGCTTTCCGGGGTTGCCGCACCACGTGATTCAGCGGGGGCATAACGGACAAGTCATCTTTCAGGGTGCTGCGGATTACCAGCGCATGCTGGATCTGCTTCAGGAATACGCCAAGAAATGCGAAGTGGCAGTACACGCGTATGTGTTGCTGCCCAACCACTTCCACTTGCTCGTCACCCCGCAGACTGCAACCGGCTTGCCGCAGATGTTGCAGGCGATGGGAAGGCGTTATGTGCGCTATTTCAACGACGTGCAGGGCCGAACCGGTACCTTGTGGGACGGTCGCTACCGCTCCACCGTGTTGCAGCCCGAGCTTTACTTGCTGCCCTGCATGGTGGCCATGGACCTCAATCCGGTGCGTGCCGGACTCACCTCGGCGGCGGGAGACTACCCCTGGTCGAGTCATGGTCACTACATCGGACGTCAGGTAGACCGTTTACTCACTCCCCATGCACAATTTTGGGGCTTGGGAAACACACCATTTGCGCGCGAAGCTGCGTATGCCGACCTGGTTCAGGCCGGCGTGGGCACCACAGAGCAGCAGGCCCTGAGCGATTCCACCCTGAAAGGCTGGGCTTTGGGGGATGCCACCTTTTTGCAGGAACTTCAAAAAGTAACGCCAAGGCGCTTGAGCAAGGGCCAGGCAGGCCGTCCGTCGCGCAATCTGGCGCCGAAGTAGGGGTGCACACGCCTTTCGCGCGGTGTGGCGCCATTATTGTATATGTCCCCAATTAATTTTCTCTGAGGTCGTTCTTTTTGAAATTGGAATCTGACCCCATTTATTTTTCTTGGCATTATTGTTGCATTGCATTAAGCTCCATGTCCACTGTCATTCTTCAGGAGCGCGCCATGACGACGGCTGCAGAAATCAAGCATTTATCCGACCAAGGTCTGTATTCCACCGAGCAAGAGCACGACGCCTGTGGCGTTGGCTTCGTGGCTCATATTCGAGGCGAAAAAAGCCATTCCATCGTCAAGAACGCGCTCAAGATTCTTGAAAACCTGGACCACCGGGGTGCCGTGGGTGCCGACGCGCTGATGGGTGACGGTGCCGGTATCCTGATCCAGTTGCCCGATGCACTGTACCGCGAAGAAATGCTGGCCCAGGGCGTGACCCTGCCAGCCCCGGGTGAATACGGTGTGGGCATGATCTTCCTGCCCAAGGAACACGCTTCCCGTCTGGCCTGCGAGCAGGAAATGGAACGCGCCATCAAGGCCGAAGGCCAGGTGCTGCTGGGCTGGCGCGATGTGCCGGTGAACCGCGACATGCCCATGTCGCCCACGGTGCGCGAGAAAGAACCCATCCTGCGCCAGGTTTTCATCGGCCGTGGCAACGATGTCATCGTGCAGGACGCGCTGGAGCGCAAGCTGTACGTGATCCGCAAGACCGCCAGTGCCCACATCCAGGCTTTGCATCTGAAGCACAGCAAAGAGTATTACGTGCCCAGCATGTCCAGCCGCACCGTGGTCTACAAGGGCCTGCTGCTGGCCGACCAGGTGGGTGTGTACTTCAAGGATCTGGAAGACGCGCGTTGCGTTTCGGCCCTCGGCCTGGTGCACCAGCGCTTCTCCACCAACACCTTCCCCGAGTGGCCGCTGGCCCACCCCTACCGCTATGTGGCACACAACGGCGAAATCAACACCGTCAAGGGCAACTACAACTGGATGAAGGCGCGCGAGGGCGTGATGTCCTCGCCCGTGCTGGGCCCGGACCTGCAAAAGCTCTACCCCATCAGCTTTGCCGGTCAATCCGACACCGCCACCTTCGACAACTGCCTGGAACTGCTGACCATGGCCGGCTATCCCATCAGCCAGGCCGTGATGATGATGATTCCCGAGCCCTGGGAGCAGCACGCCACCATGGACCCGCGTCGCCGCGCGTTCTACGAATACCACGCCGCCATGCTGGAACCCTGGGATGGCCCGGCCTCCATCGT
>CANFIH010000040.1 GCA_947446855.1 Burkholderiales bacterium | reverse complement strand
TTATTTTTGATGTGAAGTGTTCGCAGCGTCTGGCGCCCGCCATCGAAGCGGCCGGCGGTGTGGCCATGATGTACAAGACCGGCCACTCGCTGATCAAGGCCAAGATGCGCGAGATCGACTCGCCCCTGGGCGGCGAGATGAGCGGCCACATCTTCTTCAAGGAGCGCTGGTTCGGCTTTGACGACGGCACCTATTCCGGCTGCCGCCTGCTGGAAATCGTCAGCCGCGCGCCCGACGCCGGTGTGGTGCTGGACGCCCTGCCCACCAGCTTCTCCACGCCCGAACTCAATGTGGCCTGCGCCGAAGGCCAGGCCCATGGGCTGGTGGACCAACTGGTGGCCAAGGTGAACTTTGCCGCACCGGCGGTCATCAACACCATTGACGGCCTGCGCGTGGACTGGCCGGACGGCTTCGGCCTGGTGCGCGCCTCCAACACCACGCCGGTGCTGGTGCTGCGCTTTGAAGGCCACACGGCCGAGGCCCTGGAGCGCATCCAGACGGCCATGCTGGCCTTGCTGCGTTCGGTGAAGCCGGACGCCAAGTTTGAGGAAGCCGCGCATTGAGCCTGGCCACGCATCAGGCGCCGCGCATTCTTATCGTCAAGCTGTCCTCGCTGGGCGATGTGGTGCATGCCATGGCAGCCGTGCAGGACATTCGCCGGGCCTACCCCGCAGCGCAGATTGACTGGGTGGTGGAGCGCGCCTTTGCGCCCCTGGTGGCGCGCTGCGAAGGGGTACAGCGCGTGATTCCCTGTGAGTTGCGGCGCTGGCGCAAAAGTATTTTTTCGGCGCAAACGCGCAGCGAATGGGCGGCCTTCAAGGCCGACTTGCAGGCCCAGGCCTATGACGCGGTGATTGATCTGCAGGGTCTGACCAAATCGGCGCTGTTGTCCTGGCTGGCCCAAACCAAGGTGGGTGGTCTGCGCTACGGCATGGCCAACCAGACCGAGGGTTCCAGCTTTGAAGCCCCGGCACGCTGGCTGGCCGATGTGGCCATTCGCCTGGAGCCACATGTCCACGCAGTGGAGCGCGCGCGTCTGCTGTGTGCGCAGGCACTCGGTTACGCCGTGGAGGGTGAACCCCGGTTTGGGCTGCACGCGGGTGCGTTGGCCGTGGCGCAACCGAAGGGCGGCGGACAGCACAAGCTGCTGGCCAACCCGGGTGCCGCGTCCAACCCCTTTGCCCCGCGCAAGCCGGTGGTGGTGTTGGTGCATGGCACCTCGCGCAAGGACAAGGAGTGGCCGCTGGCGTGCTGGATAGAACTTGGCCAGCGCCTGAATCACAGTGGCTTTTGTGTTGCTCTGGCCCATGGCAGCGCCGCCGAGAAGGCCGTCAGCGAAACGATTGCTGTGGAACTGCTGGATGCCTGGGTCTGGCCGCTCATGGCCTTGGACGCGCTGACCGACACCATGGCGCACTGTGCCGGTGTGATCGGTGTGGATAGCGGCCTCTCGCACATCGCCGTGGCCCTGGGTTTGCCGCATGTGCAGATCTACAACTTTGACACCGCCTGGCGTACCGGCGTGCACAACGCCCACCAGGTCTGCGTGTACGCCTCACCCGCGCCGGAGTTGGACCAGGTCTGGCAGGCCTGGGATGCGCTGGCCACACCGGTGTTGTGCCGGTGATGCGTGGCCTGTATTCGCTGCTGCTGTGGCTGCTGCAGCCACTGGTGCGCGCCAAGCTGCGGCGCCGTGCCCGCACCGAGCCCGGCTATGGCCATGCGGTCGCGCAGCGCTTCGGCCACTATGGCTTGCCGCCAGAAGCGCCGGGCCAGGCCAAGGCCTTGGTCTGGGTGCATGCCGTGTCTTTGGGCGAAACGCGCGCTGCGGCCGTGCTGGTGGCCGGCCTGCGCCAGCGTTACCCCGGCATGCGGTTGCTGCTGACCCACGGCACGGCCACCGGCCGGGAGCAGGGCAAGGCGCTGCTGGAAGAGGGTGACGTGCAGGTCTGGCAGCCCTGGGACACGCCTGGCGCGGTGCAGCGGTTTCTGGCGCAATTCCAGCCGCGCATCGGCCTGCTGATGGAAACCGAGGTCTGGCCGAATATGGTGGCCGGGTGCCGGCAGGCCGGCGTGCCCCTGTGCCTGGTGAATGCACGCATGAGTGAGAAGTCGATGCGTCAGGCCTTGCGGCTGCGCTGGCTCTCGCGCCCGGCCTACGCGGGCTTGCATACGGTGCTGGCGCAAACCGAAGATGACGCCCGGCGCCTGCGCACATTAGGCGCAACCGTGCAGGCGGTCACGGGCAATATGAAATTCGACGCCACGCCCGATGCCGCGCTGCTGGCACGCGGCCGTGCGTGGCGTGCCAGCAGCGCGCTTCCCGTGCTGATGTTCACCAGCTCGCGCGAGGGCGAGGAGCAAATGCTCATCGAGGCCCTGCAGGCCAAGCCCCTGGCTGGTGTGCAATCGCTGATCGTGCCGCGCCATCCGCAACGCTTTGATGCGGTGGCCGCGCTGTTTCAGGCGGCCGGTTTTGGTGTGTCGCGCCGCTCTGCGTGGCAAGACGCGCCGCAGCAGGCAGACATCTGGCTGGGCGACTCGCTGGGCGAAATGGCGCTCTATTACGGGTTGGCTGATGTGGCGCTTCTGGGCGGCAGCTTTGCGCCGCTGGGTGGGCAAAACCTGATCGAGGCTGCTGCCTGCGCCTGCCCGGTGTTGATGGGCCCGCACACTTTCAACTTCGCGCAGGCCGCCGAGATGGCAGAGGCCGAAGGCGCGGCTCTGCGCTGCGTGGATTTATCCGACGCGCTGCGCCAAGGGGCTGCACTGCTGGCGGACCCCGCGGCCTTGGCCCGCGCACGCCAGGCTGCGCTGGCCTGGAGCGTGGCGCACCAGGGTGCTACGCGTCGCACCCTGGAAGCTTTGGATTCCGTGCGGGCTTAGAAGCGGCTGCGCGCCTGCATCCATCGTTGCTCGCTGCGGCGCAAGGGGTATGCCGGGTTCCTCATGGTGGAGTACTACAAATCGCTACCCGGAATACCCCTGCGTCACGGATGTGGGTTGGCGATTCGTCTTTTCTTAACGCGCATGGCGAAAAGTGACGGGAGATGGTTTGTGCCACCTGCAACTTCAAGTGAAAGGCTCTGAGAAGCACAAAGCGGGTGCAGAGGTTTGCAATCTTTTTGCCCTATAGCTGTCATTGGCCACCAGTGACAGACGGGCAGCGTTGGGATGATCCTTTCTTCAAGAAGGGCACCCGTCATGGGCTGAAAGCTGGTGCTCGCGGCAGTCTGCTGGGGACTCTCGGCTCAACGCCATTTTTCGGCCGGTCGCAGTTTTCGGCGGCGCGCACAAAGCCACCCGGGTGATGCGGTTCGATGGTCAATGCAAGGAAATTCAAGAGAATCACGCTACAACCTCTCGAAATATTAGCGTTGGTCATTAACAAAATCTAGACAGTAATATCACCCGAATGGGGGATGTCTTCTGTGAAATAGCGGTGCTAGGCTCTTAAGGAGCAACGCTTTGTTGTTTGAAATTCAAAAGGTTCTGATGTCTCTTTCTAAAATCTCGCTCACCTTAATTGCCTCTATGCTTGTACTCGGTGGTTGTGCCACTCGTCCTGAAAGCATCTCAGCGTCCTTCGTTTCGCACGAAAAATACATGGGGCTAACATGCGCTGCTTTGACAGACAGCATGGCCGATGCGCGCGCAAAGCTTGCTGAATTTTCAAAGCTACAAGACTCAAAGGCTAACACTGATGCGGCTACGGTATTCTTTGTTTTAATTCCAGCCAGTAAGCTCTCAGGAGATCACGCAGGAGACGTGGCAAAGTACAAGGGTGAGGTCGAGGCAATTGAGACTGCACAAGTCAAGACGGGCTGCAAGAAAGCAACGTAACTATCACGTTATTTGTCAATCGCAGAGCAATAATTTGCTCTGCGTACATAGACCTGTATATGTCAGGACGATTTGAATCGCTCCCACCCGAATACAGTTGAATTTCCTCAGATATTGCTTTAGGCACGTGATGATCAACCTGCGGCAGCTCAGGGTGTCAGCACTAATGACCAATAAGTAGAGACGACGGACGATCCATTTGAATTGCCGCAATCAGTTCCCGCCGTAAATCGGCGTCGTCACAGGTCACGTAGCGGGTGTTCTTAACCTCAATTTTGTTTCCCGTAGTTGACGTTCGAAGGTAGCGTTCCAATGTAAAGGGCTAAGCCTGTTTGACGAGCTCTATCACCACTACTCCTTGTGTTAAAACGCAATCAGGTTGTCAATTTGAACTGCTGAACGTCAGCTCCCGTTGCGAAGATGCAGTCTACGACGGCCTGCTGACCGGCAGCCAGGTGGACTTCCAGCAAACGGGCGTTCGTGTCGGGCAGGTCCCACTGCACCAGAGACTCTCACTGCCTTTGCTCTACCCAGAGCACCAATGCATCCCCAAGGCGCGCAGATCGGGTGTCTGCCCGATTCGCTCTTGCTAAAGAACTAAAGCGTCAACCAGGGTGTTGACGGAATAGCGCAGGAGATCCAGACGCAGACGCCGGATAGCGTGGGCCAGAGAACGGATACCCGGTCTGCCAGCCCGACCACTCGCTGGCGTCACTGGCTACAAGAGAGGCAGCGCTTAAGGCACCAACTGCGCGTTGATGGGCTGCAGGTCTGCGTCGTTTAGCACACCGCTGGCCTGGCGCAGCTTGAGGCCGCCCACCAGCACGTCGTAGCGCGCCTTGGCCAGGGTGGCCTTGGTGCTGTACAACTGGCTCTGGGCATTGAGCACGTCGATGTTGATCTTCACGCCCACCTGGTAGCCCAGCTTGTTGGCGTCCAGTGCGCTTTGGGTGGAGGCCTCGGCGGCTTCATAGGCTTTGACCTGGGACAGGCCGGACTGCAGGCCGAAGAAGGCGGTGCGTGTACCCTGGGCCACGGAGCGTTTGGCGGCATCCAGGTCGCTGCGGGCTTTGTCTTCCAGGGCCAGGGTTTCTTTCACGCGGTTCTGGATGGCGTAGCCGGCAAACAGGGGAAGGTTGAAGCTCAGGCCGACGCTGGCTACGTTGGTGCTGTAGCTGTTGGTGAGTTGCGAGCTGCCGTTGTTGTTGGCCACGCTGTAGCTGCCAGTGAGGTCAAGGGTTGGCTTGTGGCCATCCTGGGCCTTTTCGGTTTCCAGCTTGGCCACTTCCAGTGCAATCTCAGCTTGCTTGATGACAGGGTTCAGGGTTTCGGACTGCTGCACCCACTGGTCGACATCGGCAGCTTGCATCTCGCCCAGCACCACCGGCGCACGCAGGGGCTTGGGAGTGGTCGCGTTCTTGCCTACCAGTTGGTCCAGCGCCAGGGACTTGACGCGCAAATCGTTGTCGGCGGCGAGTTCCTGCGCCACGGTCAGGTCGTAGCGGGCCTGGGCGTCGCGGGTGTCCACAATGGTGGAGGTGCCCACTTCAAAATTGCGTTTGGCCGAAGCCAGTTGTTCGGCCACGGCTGCCTTCTGGCTGCGTACAAAGGTCAGGCTGTCGGCGGCTGCCAGCACATCAAAGTAGGCCTGGCTGATGCGCACGATCAAATCTTGCTCGGCTGCCAGCAACTGGTATTGGGCAACTTCTGCGGATTTCTTTCCCTGCGCATAGCTGGCCCAGTTGCCCGGGCGGTACAGGGGCTGAGAGGCCGATAGCGTGGCTGATTGGGAACCGAAATTTTTGCCGTTGAGTGACGACAGTGAGCTGTCCTGGCTGGTCTGGTTGACCCCGGCACCCAGGCCCACAGTCGGCAGCACGCCGGCGCGCGCCTGTTCGCCTCTGGCGAGGGTGGCATCGGCCTGCGACTTGGCGGACTGGTAGGTCGCGTCGTAACTTTTGGCGGCGTTAAACAGTTCCACCAGACTCTGGGCCTGCGCCGTGCCGGCAAAGCCCGCCCCCATGGCCACCAGCAGGGGCAGCAGAGACATACGACGGGAGTGGCTTTGACGGATCATGGGGTGCTTTCGGAAAAGGCGGAAATCAGGGTGTATCAGTAGGTGGCGATGCCGGGGTCCAGCTCCGCGGCCCACGCGTGGATGCCGCCGGCAATGTTGGCCACGTTGGCAAAACCGCGGCTGGCCAGAAATTGCGCCACCTGCATGCTGCGACCACCGTGGTGGCACAGGCAGGCGATCGGTTGCGCAGGATCGAGTTCTGATAAGCGCACCGGAATCACGCCCATGGGGATGGTCAGCAGCGTAAAGCCGTCGGCCCGGACGCTGGCGATCTGCAATTCGGACGGCTCACGCACATCCAGCACGACGGGCGTGCCGTGCTGGCTGGCCTGGGCCAGCCAGGCGCTTAAATCCTTGGGGCGGAATTGGGAAATCATGGAATTGATCTTCGCTGCTATCAGAAGGTGAAACGGGACTTTTCGGCAAAGTTTTGCAAACGCGGAGCGGCGCAATCCCAAGGCTGGGTGGTGCGGAAGTCGGTGGCGCTGGTGCGCGTGACGAAGGTGGCGCACATCACGGGCTCATCACCCACTACAGCCGCCAGGCGGCCGCCGACCTTGAGCTGGTCGAGCAGCTTGTGGGGGATGTCGGCCACCGAGCCGCCCAGCACGATCACATCAAACGGGCCATGGGCCGCAGCGCCCTGCGAGCCATCGCCCTGGCGCACATCGGCGTTGCTGATGCCGGCTTTTTGCAGATTGCTCTTGGCAAAGGCTGCCAGCTCGGGGTTGAGTTCCAGCGACAGCACGCTGGCTGCCTGGTGCGCCAGCAGGGCGGTCAAAAAGCCGGAGCCGGTGCCGATTTCCAGCACTTTGTCGGTCTTCTTCACCGCCAGGTCTTGTAGCAAACGCGCTTCCAGGCGCGGTGCCAGCATGCATTGGCCGCCGGGCAGGGGGATTTCCAGGTCGGCATAGGCCAGGGCTTTGTGGGCGTCCGCCACAAAGGCGTCGCGGCGCACCGAGGCCAGCAATTCAAGAACCGCAGCATCCAGCACATTCCAGGGGCGGATCTGCTGTTCGATCATGTTGAAGCGGGCTTTTTGGACGTCGATGGAAGGCATTAAAAATACTCCTAGGGGGTATGTAAAAGGATTGTAAGCAATTTTAGGTGACTGCGGGCTTCCCGCCGGTAAAGAGGCGGCGCACCCATTGCGCCAGATCATCCATGTAGCAGTACACCACAGGTACCACCACCAGCGTGAGCAGCGAGGAGGTGATGACGCCGCCAATCACCGCCTGGCCCATGGGGGCGCGTTGTTCCGATCCTTCTGACAGGGCGAAGGCCAACGGCACCATGCCGAAAATCATGGCCAGGGTGGTCATCAGGATGGGGCGCAGCCGCACCCTTGCGGCTAGCAGCAGGGCTTCGTTGCGGGGCAGGCCGGGTACGGGCTGGCCCTGTTCGTCCAGGCCGCCTTCGCGCGAACGGATGGCAAAGTCCACCAGCAAAATGGCGTTCTTGGTCACCAGGCCCATCAGCATCACTACCCCGATCACCGAGAACATGGACAGGGTGGAGTTGAACATCAGCAGCGCCAGCACCACGCCAATGAGAGTCAGCGGCAGCGCCGTCATCAGGGCCAGGGGCTGCACAAAGCTTTTGAACTGGCTGGCCAGGATCATGTAGATGAAGATTACCGCCATGGCCAGGGCTGAGACGGCATAGGCAAAGGATTCGGCCATGTCCTTGGTGGAGCCGCTGAACTGGTAGCGGTAGCCCGGCGGCATGGCGATGCGGTCCATGGCGGTTTTGATGTCGGCCGAAATCTCGCCGGCCGAGCGGCCTGCGGTGTTGGCGCTGATGGATACCTCGCGCGTGAGTTCGCGCCGGTTGATTTGGTTGGGGCCGGTGGATGGCACCACGCTGGCCACCTGGTTCAGCCGCACCTGGCGCGTTGTGCCGTCCGGGTTGCTGAGGGTGAAGGGCAGTTGCTCCATGTCCTGCGCGCTGTTGCGCGCCTCGGGCGCCAGGCGCACGTTGACGTCATAGGTCTGGTCGTCAGGCGCGCGCCAGTTGCCCACGGTGCGCCCGGCCACCAGGGTGCGCAGGGCATTGCCGATCTGGCCCACATTCAGGCCTAAGTCGGAGGCAGCATCGCGCCGCACCTGGATGTCCAGCGTGGGTTTGTTGGGTTTGATGCTGGAGTCCAGATCCACCAGGCCCGGCGTGGCGCGGATTGCTTCCAGCGCCAGCAGCGTCAGGCGCTCCAGCTCGGCGGTGTCGCCGCCCAGAATGGAGAAGGTCACCGGCTTGTTGCCGCCTATGGGGTCGAGCAGGCCGACGTGGGTGACAGTGATACCGGCAATGTGTTTCATGCGCTCGCGCAGCACCACGCCCATCTGGTCCACACTGCGGCTGCGTGCCTTGCGGTCCACCAGACGCACATAGACGCTGGCGTACATCTTGCCCTGTGCGGTGCCTGTGTTGATGGTGGACAGGGTGTAGCGCACCTCGGGGAAGGTGCGCAGAATGCCCTCCACCTGCCGGGTCTTGGCTTCCGTCACTTCCAGCGAGGAGCCCACCGGGGTGTAGAAGTTCACCGACATTTCCGAGAAGTCCGCCTTGGGCACAAACTCGGTGCCCACCAGCGGCAGCATCAGCACGCTGGTGACAAACACGGCAATCGCCAGCCCCACGGTGGCCAGCTTGTGCACCAGAGCCCAGCGCAAAATGCCCTGGTAGGTCTGGGCCATGCTTTCGGTGGCCTGGTCAAACCAGGCTGTCACGCGGCCTATGGTTTTGTCGTAACCGTTGCGCGGCGGGCCGGTGCGGCCATGGTCGGCAATTTGCGGGTCGTGCCAGATGCTGGACAGCATGGGGTCCAGCGTGAAGCTGACAAACATCGAGATCATTACCGCAGCCACGATGGTCAGGCCGAACTCATGGAAGAACTTGCCGATGATGCCGCCCATAAAGCCAATCGGCAAAAACACGGCGACGATGGACAGGGTAGTGGCCAGCACGGCCAGACCGATTTCCTGCGTGCCGTCCAGTGCGGCGTTATAGGAGCTCTTGCCCATCTGCACATGGCGCACGATGTTTTCGCGCACCACGATGGCGTCATCGATCAACAGACCCACGCACAGGCTCAGCGCCATGAGCGTGATCATGTTGATGGTGAAGCCGAACAGGCTCATGAAGAAGAAGGTGCCGATCAACGCAATCGGCAGTGTCAGACCGGTAATGACGGTGGAGCGCCAGGAGTTCAGGAACAGGAAGACGATCAGCACGGTGAGGGCCGCGCCCTCCAGCAGGGTGCGCCGCACGTTGTCCACCGAGACGCGGATGGAGCGTGAGCCGTCGGTAATCTGTTCCAGCCGCACGCCCGGTGGCAACTGCTTTTGCATCTCAACCAGGGCCTTTTGCAAACCGTCGACCACCGCGATGGTGTTTTCGTCCTGCGACTTCTGCACATTCATCAAGAGCGTGCGCTGGCCGTTGTACAGCGCCAGGCTTTCCATCTCCTGCGCGCCATCGGCCACGCGTGCCACCTGGTCCACGCGAATGGCCACGCCGTTCTTGCGCGCCACGATGATCTTGCCGAAGTCTTCCGGGCGCTTCATGCGGGCGTTGATCTGGAGCACCAGTTCCTGCTGCGCACTGTTGATGCTGCCGACCGGCACCTCCTGGTTCTCGCTGGTGATGGCGGCCACCACCTGCTCCGGCGTGATGCCCAGGGCTTCCAGCGCCTGGGGTTGCAGGTAGATATTGATTTCGCGCTGGGTGCCGCCCACCACCGTGACCGCGCCCACGCCGCGCACGTTTTCCAAGCGTTTTTGCAGGGTTTGCTTGGCCCAGTTGCTCAACTCCACGGCGTCCGGCAGCCGGCCCTGGGCGGTGCTGGCGTCCTGCAACACGGCCACCGACCAGACGGCGCGGGCAGACGGGTCGAAGCGCAGCACGCGCGGCTCTTTCACCTCGGCACGCAGCAGGGGCTTGATGGCCGCCACTTTCTCGCGCACGTCTTCGGCCGCCTTGCGCCCGTCAATCGCCAGATCGAATTCCAGAATGACCACGGCCTGGCCCTCGTAGCTGCGCGAGGTCAGGGCCTTGATGCCGGCAATCGAGTTGACGCCTTCTTCAATCTTCTTGGCAACTTCGCTCTCCACCACCTCGGGCGAGGCGCCGGGGTAGTCGGCTGTGACCACCACCACCGGAAAGTCCACATTCGGGAACTGGTCCACCTGCAGGCGTTGCAGGGAAAACAGGCCCAGCACCACCAGGGCCAGCATGACCATGGTGGCAAAGACCGGGTTTTTAAGGCTGACGCGGGTGAACCACATTCAGGGCTTACCTGCTGCACGTTGAACCAGGGTGCCTTCGCGCAAGGCGCCCACGGCACCGACCAGCACCTCGGCGCCTTCCGCCAGGCCCTTGACCTCCACCATGGCTGCACCTGCGCGCTCACCCGCGGCACCGGGCGTTACCGTCTGGTGCGCCACCCGGCCGTTCACGATGTGTTGCACATAGGGCTGCGGCTTGTCGGTGCGCACCGCGTCCAGCGGCAGGGCCAGCGCCGTCAGCGCGCCGGTGGTCAAGGTGCCCTGGGCAAACAGGCCTTGGCGCAAACCGGTGTTGGCCTGCACGGCCAGGTAGACCAGGACGGAGCGGCTGCCCGCCACCGTGCTGGGGTTGATCCGTACCACCCGGGCCGGTACCGCCTGGGCCAGGCCCTCGATGGAAAGCCGGGCAAGCTGACCATTCTTCACCCGCACCGAGTCGGCGGCGGCCAGCGCGGCTTCGAGTTCCAGGGCACTCAAGTCCACCACTTCCACCACGCGGGCATCGATGGCCACGCGTTCACCGTTTTGCACCAGACGCTGCGCAATCTGGCCCGCCATCGGGGCGCGCAGCACGGTGTCGTCCAGTGACTTGGTTGCCACATCGGCCCCGGCCTGCGCAGCCCTGTAACTGGCTTGCGCGGCAGCCAGGTTGTTGAGCGAGGTGTCGAGCGCGGTGCGTGAGATAAAGCCCTGGCTCACCAGCGACTGGTTGTTGTCCAGGCTGCGCTGGGCAATGTCCACCTGCGCCTTGGCTGCCTCGGCCTGCTGTTGGGCCTGGCGCACGCGGGCCTGGTATTCGGTGGTGTCGATGCGGGCAATCACCTGGCCGGCTTTGACAAAGTCGCCCTCGCGCACGCTCAGGCCCTGCAACTCGCCGGCCACTTTGGCCTTGACGAAAGCCGAGTTCACCGCCTTCAGCGCACCGGAAATGGGTAGCACCTGGGTCAGTTCCAGGGTTTGCGCTGTGAGTACATCGCCCGCGCCCAGTTCAACCGAGGTCTGCTGCTTCTGGCTGACCTGTTGCGCCTCCAAAGCCTGTTTGGCGGCCTCGCGCGAGGACAGGGTGCGCAGCACACCGGCTGCCAGCAGTGCGACGGCCACGCCAGCCACGATCCATTTCACAGGGAGTTTCATGCGGGGGTTTTTTTCTTCTCGGTTGTGGGGAGGGGCGTTTGGATGCTCAAGCCATACAGAATGGTTTGCACCTGCGAGGCGATGTATTGCTGGGGGTCCAGGTCGACCCGTGCGTCACCGCAACTGCCATGGCCGTGTTTCCATAGGTTCAAATACATCATGGGTGCCAGGATGCTGTAAATGCCGTAGGTCGGGTCGGCAGCGCGCAACTCGCCACGCGCCACACCGCGCTGCAGAATGCGCTGAACCAAGTCGTTGCCCGGTTGCACCACTTCCTGCTGAAAAAAATGAACCAACTCGGGAAAGTTGCCGGCCTCGCTCATCATCAACTTGGGAATGCCGGAGGCCTTGGTGGCGCCCACGCGCTCCCACCAACTGGTCATGCAGTGGCGCAGCAAGTCTTCGCTGCTGCCTTCGAAACCGGTGAGCTCTTCGCCCCACTCGGCAAAGCGGCCCGAAATGTTCTCTCGCACCACGGCCTTGAAGAGCTCTTCCTTGCTCGAGAAATACAAAAACAAGGTGCCCTTGGAGACGCCGGCGCGCTGCGCCACTTCTTCCACGCGGGTGGCGGCAAAGCCCTTTTCCACAAACAAGTCGAGTGCGGCGGCCAGCAATTCACCGGGGCGCGCTTCCTTGCGGCGCTCGCGTTTGGCGCGCACGCTACTGGCATGCTGGCTGAGGGGGCAGGAGGGGCGCATGGGTTTACTGACTCAAGGGTTAGTAGTTTACCTGCTTGGCCCGCCAGAACCAAAGCACGCCGCCGCACAAGGGCAAGGCGCTAGACGTAAGATGCCCCACCCTGGCGACTCAAGAGGACAAAAAGTATGGCGAACACATGGCAAACCCTGGTGTTGGGCGGCGGCTGCTTCTGGTGCACCGAATCGGTTTACGTGCAGGTGCGCGGCGTGCTCGATGTGGAGTCCGGCTACTGCAATGGCGATGTGCCCAACCCGAACTATGAGATGGTCTGCACCGGCCGCTCCGGCTATTGCGAGGTGGTCAAGCTGGTCTATGACCCGGCTGAGGTCAGCACGCGCGAGTTGCTGGAAATTTTCTTCGTCATCCACGATCCAACCACGCTGAACCGCCAGGGCCATGACAGCGGCACGCAGTACCGCAGCGGCATTTACTTCACCACACCGGAGCAGGAGCAAGTGGCACGCGAAGTCATTGCCGAACTCACCCAGACTGGCCACTACAGCAGCCCTGTGGTGACCGAGGTGCTGGCCCTCGCCGATTACGCCGCTGCCGAGGACTACCACCAGGACTTTTTTGCCCGCAACCCGAATCAGGGCTATTGTCTGGCCGTCGCCGCGCCCAAGGTGGCCAAGTTCCGCAAGACCTTCGCACGGCTGCAAAAAGACTGATGCAAAGCGCCGCAATCTGCGGCCCATAGGTGTGCGGTTGCTGCCTCATCTGCACGGATGGAGGCGGACTTCGGCCAGCGCGCCAGCCACCGTGTGATCCCTCGGGTTGCTGCGCGCCTGCGCAAGCTCCCGCTATGTGTTGCCGCCTCAGCGCTGCAGCGCGTGCATTGCATTCGACCACTTTCCAAACTGCACCGGCGTATCTGAACGCAGGCCGGATCGCCGCGTCCGCCATGCCGTGACGGTGCCCCTGCATGCGCGCGCAGTGCATAGCGCCGCGCTGCCTGCGTATTGGTTGGTTTCTGTTGGATTCGGTTGGTAAGTGTTGGGCTTGGTTGGAACTTGTTAGCCATATTTTGGATGCTTTTCCTATAGTCAAAACGTCGCAGGCAGGGACCGATTTTGATAACGCCCCTATACCGGAACGACCTGCGAAACCGAGTCGCTGCAACGGGGGCTGCGAGCGACTTTGCGAAATTCAATTTGGAACATATATGTCAACTCAAAAAATGAATGTCCTATACCGCGTGGGCGTCGGTGTATGTGTGGCCTTGGCAGCCCTGGCTGGCATGAATCAACCTGCGCGGGCCCAAGCCACGGCTCAAGCGGCCAGCAAAGCCGAAGCTCCGATTGAGGTCAAGCTCACCCAGTGGCGGGTCGTTGTGGATGGCAAGAAGGCTGAAACCTTTGCCGACGCAAACAGTGTCAAACCCGGGGACGTGATTGAGTACCGCTCTACCTATCGCAATGTCAGCCCGAAGACGGTGAAAGCGCTGGTGGCAGTGCTTCCGTTCCCTGAAGGGATGGACTATGTGGCAGACAGTAGCAAGCCGACCGTGCCGGCGGCTGAAGCAGCGACAAAAGACGGCCAGTACGCCGCCCAGCCCCTGCTTCGCACGGTCAAGGACAAGGACGGAAAGACCAAAACCGAGCACATCCCTTACTCCGAATATCGGTCACTGCGCTGGCGCGTGGGCGATTTGCTGCCGGGGAAGAGCATCGAGATCAAGGCACGGGCTCGGGTTGAAAGCTCCGAAACCGGGTTGGCGCCCCAGGCCGTGCAGGCACCGGTAGGGGTAAGTGCTTTGCGGGCTGCAGCTTCGGCGACTCAACCATAAGTTGGCTCCGATTGTGGTCATCCACGGACTCCAGGCATGCAGCAGACATCCGGTTATTGCCTGGCTTTTTTTCCACTTGAGGACATACTGAAATGAAAAACTATGACTTCGCCCGGCGCTTGGGTCTGAAAAGACTCAAAGCGCTGATTGCGGCAGCTGGAATAGGTGTGGCGCTGGGGGTGGGGGGATTTTCTTCCCCTGCCACTGCCGCAACGCCGCCGGCAAATACCGCGCTCTCCAACGTGACGACAGCAAGCTATACAGACGGCAACGGCGTACAGCAAACCACGCTGTCCAACATTGTCCAGACCATTGTCCAGCAGGTGTACAGCTTTGCGCTGACACCGCCGACGCCCGGCACTACGACTCCCCTGGCCGGCTATTCCAAGTCCGGTTCGCCGGGTTCTACCCTGTACACGCAATACACCATTACCAACACGGGTAACGGAACGGATAGCTTCACCATCGCCGCCAGCGGTGCGGATTTCAGCACGGTAGCGGTGTTTCCCGATGTGACATCCAGTGGCCAGCCGAGCAGTTCCACCCCCATTTCCGGACCGGTCAAGGTGGCTGGTGGCGCCAGCTATTCGTTTGTAGTGGCCTACACCATTCCGGCATCCGCATCCGGCGTCTGGAGCAAAACAGGCACCGTGGTGGTGACAGGTAATGGCACCGGGCCCTACCCGGTGACTCCTTCATCCTTGACGCGCACAGACACCATCACTGCGACCGCCAATGCGGCCTTCTCGGTGAATACGGCGCTTGCATTGCCGGCCATTGGCATGTCGGCACCCAGTGGTGCGACTGCACCAAGCAGTGGTCCTGTGGGCACCTACTCGGTGTACACCATCAGCTACGTCAACAACGGTGGCACTGCAGGTCCGGTCTATATCAAAGACCAACTCCCTGCGGGTTTCACCTACGTCACGGGCACGGGTACATGGAGTGGGGCCATCGCTACCGTCCTGAGTGAGGCGGATGCCAGCAATCCCTCAGGCATCTCGTACAAGGTGGGCTCTTACACCGCGGGCACCGGGACATTGATCGAGGCGGTCGTACAGAACGTCCTGCCAGGCCAGAGCGGTACCTTGAGCTTCCAGGTTCGGGCTTATGCCGGAACCAATGGCGCGAGCACGCTGGTGGGGACCACATCCACCAACAACACGGCGGCATACACCACGGCTGCACCCGATGCTGGCACGTGCACGTCACCTTACACCGTGACAAAGTGCACGGGCTCCACCACGGTGGCGACCAACGCGGCTCCCTTCACGGTGCTGGCAACGCGCGGCGTGACCATGACCGGCTCGGGTACTGCTACGACCGGCTCGGACGCCACTGCACCAAGCGGCGGCAATGCTGCGGGCGACGGCACCGGTGACGTGGTTTCCATCTCCAGCGGTGTGCCGGGTGCTGCCGTACGTTACAGCTTCAAGGTCTTCAACAAGGGCAACGACACCGACACCTTCCTGCTCGGCGTGAGTTCTGCTGCGCTTGCCAACACATTCCCTGTGGGTACAACCTTCAGCTGGTTCCAGGCCGATGGCGTGACACCGTTGCAGGCCACTGCCGGCAAGTCCAGTGTGGACACTGGCCCCTTGGCCGCAGGTGCTGACACGACGGTGATCTTGCAGGTGGTGGTTCCCGCCGCGACGGCGGCTCCACAAACGGGCACGCTTGCTGCGCCGCGCTACACGGCAACGGTTCAGGCAACCTCGGTGAATGACTCGACGATCGAAGACGGTGCCAAGGCGCAGTTGCAAAACCTGAGCGCCGGCTTTGTCGATCTGACTCAGACATCCACCTCCGGTACCAGCGGTATCGACCAGGGCCCCGGCAGTGCCACCGTGGTGCAGGGTATTGCGGTGACTGCGGGAGCTGCCGGCAACAACGCGACCTCTGCGGTAGGCCCGACGCCTGCACCGGCACCATCGGCCAAAGGCAGTGCGGTGTTTACGCTGAACGTGAATAACAACGATACAGGTGCCTTGACCTTCAACCTGTCTGCCAGCACAACGAATAGCTTCCCCGGTACCTTGCCGGCTGGCTGGACGGTGGACTTCTACACCGATGCGGCCGCTACCGCTGCGGCAGCGGGAACAGCGGGTGCGCGCACCACGGTTTCCATTGCAGCGGCTGCCAGCACCACGGTGTACGCCAAGGTCACGCCGCCCTCGAACGCTGCGGTCGGTACCTACGATATCTATTTCCAGGCCAAGTCAACCACCAACGCTTCCAGCGGTGCGCTGGTCAGCGACTATGTGCATGACCAGGTGGTGGTGGCTGCTGCCGGCTCGCTGGGCATGAACCTGGGCGGAAGCGGTGCCCTGCAGGCCAGCCCCGGCGGCTCGGCCACGTATGCGCACAATCTGTTGAACACCGGCACCGGGATGTGCGGCTCGGTTGCTACCCCGTTGACTCTCTCCGTGGCGGGCCTGCCAGCCGGTTGGACCTACTCGGTCTATCTGGACAGCGGCACTGTCGGCGTGGTGGATGGCGAGAGCCCGTTGACTGGCGCGGGTGCAGGAGGATCGAGCCCCTACACGATAGGCACGCTGGCCGCAGGTACCAATCTGCCCGTGCTGGTCCGCGTATTCCCACCGGCCAGTGCCTCCGTAGGTGACGTGGGTAATGCCACCATCACCGTGACGGATGCGAACAACCCCGGATGCGGCGCAAGCATGGTGTCTGATTCGACCACGGTGGTGGCAACAGGTCAGTTGCAGGTGGTCAAGTACCAGGCGGTCACCCCCGGTGCCTGTGGCGCCTGGTCCGAGCCAAGCTGGACCAGCAGCAACGCAACGGCCAAGCCCGGCGACTGCCTGATGTTCAAGGCAGTGGCCACCAATGTGGGCACCACCAGCTCGACCAATGTCAGCTTGAATGACGCCGTGGGGGCCTACACCACATGGTCTGCGACCCAACCTGCGGCAGGCGACGCATGTGTGGCCACTGGTGGCAGCACACCGACCCTGAGCACGGTGGCCAGCGGTGCGCCTGCCGGTACGACGTTCAGCTGCGGCACGGCATCACTGCCACCCGGAGGCACGTTGACCATGCGCTTCGCCGAGCAGATCAATCCCTGAGTCCAAGCGATGCATTGAGAGACAACCGCCCCCCACAAGGGGGCAGGGGGGTGGCTTCACCCCCCTCTACGAAGGTCTTACGGGAGGCCTTCGTAGAGGTTCGGAATCGAGGTCGAGCGTGGCCGTCTACACAATCCAGGATGTTCTAAAGTCATGTTTACAGGAACCAAGGTCGCTCGGCCCAACTGCGATGGCTAGGCTGTTGCACCACCTGTTGCGGCGCACTGCCTTGGCGCTTTGGATGACGCAATGGCAACTGCTGTGCTGCGTCCTGCTGCTGGCGTTTGCCGGCTCTTCTTATGGGCATACGCCGGTGGCTGGCTCCATTGTCAGCACGCGCACCTGGGTCGACTTTCAGATGCCCGGCGAGATTGCGCCCCAGCGCCTGTATTCGAACACTGCCGTGGCAACCATTGCACCGGTAGAGAGCATCACCCTGACGGGTGCGTCGCAGTTCAAGGCGCAGCCTGGCGCGCGGGTCGTCATTCCTTACCTGCTCACCAACACGGGCAATAGCGCCTCGCACATCCAACTGAGCGTAACCAACAGCAGCACGGCGTGCAGCACGCGCAGCTTTGATCTTTCGGGGCTGCGCTTTGTGGCGGACACCAACAACAACGGTGCGCCAGACAGCAATGAACCCGCAGTGACGTCCATCCCCTTGGACAGCGGGCAAGGCGTGACACTTTTACTGGTGGGCGATGCACCCCAGACCGGTTCCGGCAACGCATGCCTGGCGCTGGACACGGTGACCGCAGCGCAGTCGTTTGGTGCCCAGATCAACACGGCCGTGGCCATAGACAACGGCGCGGCCTTGGGTGTGGCTACCACCGCCAGTTACAGTGGCTACATCACCCCGGGCAGCACCATTGGCTACACCGTTCGTGCCGTCAACAATGGTGTGCAAAACGCCAGCCCCGCCGGGACCGATGGCGCCGGCGTGCCGACCACCATCCGCATCGACGGCCAGGAGCGCCGCGCCGTGTTGCTGCGCACCCTGGTGCCGGCCGGTACCACCTACATCGGCGACTCGTTGCGCAGCGGCAATCCCGGGGTGACCAAGCTGTTCCGGTTTCCGGGTGATGCCCCGTTCAACTACCGCACCGTCGACGATGCAAGCGCCATAGAGATTGCCCTTGCCGACTGGGACCCGATCGTGCCCGGCGGTGCCTTGGCCATGGGCTTTAACGTGCGCGTTGCGCCTGCGGCGGCCAATGTTGTCACCAGCCAGGGGCAGGCCAGCTATTTTGATGCCCATGCGGACGTCACGTCCACGGGCAACGTCGTGGTGCTGCCGGTAGCCGACCAGCGCATAGGCGTCGCGCTGGCCGTTGGCACAACCCTGCCGCAGTCCGCCACCACCGGCAAGGTACACATGACTGCGGTGGTGAAGAACTACGGCCGCTCGTATCTGTATGACGTGCAGGTGCTGCATCCGGTGGAGTCGGGTGCCGCCATTGGCAGCTATACGGCATCGCCCTCCCCGGGCACGGGACAGTACAGCATGGTGCCCGGCTCCATGGCCATTACCCAGGCCAGTGACTCCATGAGCCAACCCGTGCCCAATGCCGCGTTTGACGGCCGCGCCAGCGGCAGCGTCGGCTTGTTCGGCAGGCCGGTTGCCATGGCGCCCGGCAGCAGCATCACGGTGGAATATGACTTGCTCATCAACTTCACCGGCTGGAGTGAGTCCCGCAGCACGCAGGCCAGCGCCCGTGCGGCGCGGGTCGGTGGTGCCACGCCGGATATCACGGACCCATCGCAGAGCGGCCTGGATCCCGACCCCACCAGCAACGGTCCCCAAAACAGCAATGCGCCCACCTTCATTGAGCCCATGCAGATGCTGGCGCTGCACAAGTCGGTCGACTCCATCGGCAGGCTGGGCAACGGTCAGTTTGACTTGAACTACCGCATCACCGTCAGCAACGTGGGGCAAACCACCGCGACCCGGGTGCGCCTGGCAGACAACCTGGGTTGTGCCTTGTCACGCGCGGGTATCCAGCGCTGGAGTCTGACAGCTGCGCCCACCACCGCGCAGGGTGTATTGGTGGCCTCCGGCGCCTTCACCGGCAAAGCCGAATGCAATGCGGCAGTCGATGCTTCCACCGGCGTGCCGCTGGCTGAGGCCCTGTCTTTGACGGACGGCACGCGCGATCTGGGGGCAGGGCAGTCGGAGACGGTGCGATTCACGGTTCGTGTCACTGCCGTCAATACGCTGGCGATGATTACGAATACGGTGTACGCAGCCTCCATGGCAGGCAACACCGGTGCGCTGCTCGCCGGCACCACAACCAGCGCGCTCACCATGTTGGCTGATCCGCAGGGCATTGTGTATGACAGCACCACCCGCGAGCCCATCCCCGGCGCCACCGTGACGATCTCGCGGGGTGCCTGCAGCGTGGGGGCCAGCGCGGCCATCAATCCGGCCGAGGTCTACAACAGCGAGCTGTCAACCTACAGCTTCAACTCCGACGGCAGTTTGAGCATGCAGACGGATGCCACAGGGCAGTACCAGTTCTACTGGAAGATTCCGCCCCTTGCCAGCATGTGCACCTACGCGATCAAGGTAGCGCCACCCCGGGGCTATGTTCCTTCGCTGGCCTACAAATCCCGCAGCAGCAGCTTTGCAAGCTGTGGCAACGTGGCACCCCAAGCCACGCCGCCCCAAGCCAACGAGCCCACGACCTGGTACGCCAGTGTGGTGTCGGGCTTCAATCCGGCATCCGGCGCGGTGTGCGAAGTCACGCACAACCACATCCCGCTGGACCCGGTCAACTCCAGCATGCTGCTGCTGCAAAAGGTGGGCAACAAAAGTACAGCCGAGTTCGGGGACTTTCTGGACTACCAGCTCACCCTCACCAACCGCTCCGGCGTCACGCTGGCGGGGCTGTCTGTGCAAGACGTCTTGCCACCAGGCCTGGCTTATGTGCCCCACAGCACGCGGTTTAACGGTGTGCGCGCTGCCGAGCCGGCCACCGCTGGCGGCACCCAGGGGCCGGTGTTGAATTTCAGCTACCCGGCCTACCGCATGGCCGCCGATGCGACGGTTGTGGTGCAGTACCGGGTGCGTATCGGCGTGGGCGCGCCCACCGAGGCGGACGTGGTCAATCGCGCCATCGGCCATGCGGGCGAGATCACCTCCAACCCGGCGAGTTTCAAAACGCACATCACGGGGGGCGCGTTTTCCGACGATGCCTATGTCGTGGGCAAAGTCTTTCTGGACTGCAACCGCAGTGGCGTACAGGACGGCCCCGATGAACCGGGGGTTCCTGGCGTGCGCTTGTTCCTGGAAGACGGCACCAGTGCCATCACCGATGGGGAAGGCCGCTGGAGCCTGTTCGGCCTCAAGCCCATCACCCATGTGGTGCGGCTGGATACCTCGACTCTGCCCGCCGGTGCCGAGCTGCAGCCTTGGGATCACCGCAACGCCGGTGCCCCTGACAGCCGTTTTGTCGATCCGGCCAAAGGGGAGCTGGTCAAGGCCAACTTCTTGCTGGTGAGCTGCGGTGAGGCGGTGCGAGCGCAAGTGCAGGCACGCCGTCAGGCCTTGCAGGCCAAGGGTGACATGGCGGAATTGGAGGCGGCGATGGGTTCGCGCCTGGCCGGCACGCCAACCGTCGCCGTGGCGCGAAGTACCAACGGGCGCGGCCTGACCAGCTCCGGCGTGCTCAATGCCGGGGCGTCCGGCCTGGCCAACGGCAGCGGCGCGCCACCGCTCGGCGCCGGGGCCCTGATCACCGTGCCCCTGGATGCAAGCGGCTCGGCTTGGCCCCAAACCGGAGGGGCTGACGCGGCGCGCAGCCCTGGCACTGACAGACAGGGCCCCTGGGTGGTTCCGGGTACGACGGAACTGGAGGAACTCATCAAGGATGCGAGCCAGGAACTGGGATTTTTGGACCTGAAGGAAAACGACACGGTGTTGGCCAACGTCGTCCACTTGCGCGTCAAGGGGTCTTTGGAAACCAGCCTGAAGCTCACGGTCAATGACAAGGAAGTGCCCGACTCCCGTGTGGGCAAGAAGGTGAGTCTGCTGTCCCGTGCCATCGCAGCCTGGGAGTACATCGGCATCGACCTGCAGCCGGGTGCCAATGTGCTGCGGCTTGATGCGGTGGATGCGTTCGGTGTGGCGCGCGGCTCGCAAAGCCTGCGCATCTATGCGCCCGGGGGCTTGGCGCGGCTTCATCTGGATGTGCCCAAGGAGCCGCGCGCGGATCCGCTGCAGCCCATCACGGTCAAGGTGCGGCTCGCGGATGACTCGGGTGTGCCCATTGTGGCGCGCACCCAGGTCACGCTGGAGACTGACCAGGGTGAATGGCTGGCCGAGAACCTCAATGCCAGCGAACCCGGCCTGCATGTCAACATCGTGGGGGGCCAGGCGGAACTGTCGTTCCGCCCGCCTGCGGTGCCGGGGTTTGCGCGCTTGCGGGTGCGGGCCCAAGCGCTGCTTGCAGAGGCTGCGGTGCGCTTCATTCCCCAGGACCGGCCGATGGCGGGCATCGGCCTGGTGGAAGGTGTGCTGGATCTGAGCAAACGGGGCGCCCTGACCCTGGGTCAGGCGCCCGCGGGTGCGGCCTTTGAGCAGGAGATTCAGGGTTCGGTGGAGCAAACGCCGGACTCGCGCGCCTCTGCCCGTGCCGCCTTCTATTTCAAGGGAACCATTCTGGGCAGCTACCTGCTGACCACGGCCTATGACTCCAACAAGCAGGTCAGCGACCGGCTGTACAGGGACATTCAACCCGATCAGTATTACCCGGTATATGGCGACAGCTCCTCCCGCAGCTACGACGCGCAGAGCAGTGGCAAGTTGTACCTGCGTCTGGACAGCAAGCACTCCTATGTGTTGCTGGGCGACTTCAACACAGCCAGCAGTGAAGAGGTGCGCAAGCTCAGCCAGATCAGCCGCAGCCTCAATGGCACCAAGGTCCAGTACGAGCGCGACAACCTGCGGGTGACGGGCTACGCCAGCCTGGACAGCACAGCGCAGCAGATCGAGGAACTGCCGGCCACCGGTGTGTCGTTTTACTTCCTGCGGGGCAAGGGGGACATCGTTTCCCACAGCGAACAGGTGGTCGTGGTGACGCGTTTACGCAGCCAGCCACAGGTCATAGTGTCCACAAGCACACTGGTGCGCGGGACGGACTACACCTTTGAGCCGCTGGACCGGCGCCTGCTGCTGGTGCAGCCTGTTGCCTCCTTCGACGCTGAGCTGAATCCGCAGTCGATTCGTGTGACCTATGAGGTGGCCAGCGGTGGCGTTGCGTTTGCGGTGGCGGGTGTGGATGCCCAAGTCAAGCTGGCTGAGCAGCTGCAAGTCGGCGCTGTGCTCGGGTATGACGAGAACCCGATCAACAAGCGGGAGCTCCGAGCGGTCACCGGCCTGGCCACCCTGGGCAAGTCCACCGTGGTGGCCGGCGAAATCGCGCAGTCCCAAACGGATCTTTTGGGTCAAGGCACGGCGGCGCGCCTGGAAGTGAAGTATGCCGAGGGCAAGGTCAAGGCGCAGGCGCAGGCGCAGCGCACGAGCACAGGCTTTGACAATCCGGGTGGCGGTATGGCGGCGGGCAACGAGCAGCAAACCTACCGCTTCGAGTACCAGCTCAACCCCGACACCCTGCTGCGTGCCGACGGCAGCCAAAGCCGGGTGGAGTCAGCACAGGCAGGGGTTGCGGCAGTGGAGCAGCAGAACCTCTCGGTGTTGCTGCAGTTGAAGGCCAGTCCCTCCCTGTCGGGGCAGGTGGGTCTCACCCAAGGCGCAAGCAGCGGGTCCGGTGCGTTTCGCTACGGCGCGCTGGGCACAGACTCCCAAGCCGCGGGTTCGTCTGCCGCCAGTGCCGTGCTGAGCCCGGCCAGGAACACCATGCTGATGGCGGGTCTGGAGGCTACCGTGCCGGCCATGCCGCGCCTGCAGCTATCCGCCCAGGTGGCGCAGGACCTGAGCAACAGCGAGCAGCACACGGCCAATGTGGGCGCGTCCTATGCACTGACCGATAAGACACGCCTGTATGCACGCAGCGACTACACCAACGCGCCGGCCATTGACATGGCACTCACCGGGGGCGCACAGACGCGCAGCACCAGCATGGGTATTGAGAGTGCCTATATGGAGGGTGGCCGGATCTATGACGAGACCCGTTTTGGCGCGACGGGCAACCGGAACGCGTCCGGACTGCGCAATGTCTTCAAGCTCAGCGACAGCGTTTCCGTCACGGCCAGCGCCGAGCGCGTCACCGATACCAGCGCGCCCGCGGGCGACTCCAGCGCCCTTGCCCTGGGCGCCAGCTACAGCGCAGGCTATTGGCGCGCTAACGGCGCGGCCGAATGGCATAGCCAGGCCGATGGGACATTGTCCAGTCTGTACAGCCTGGGTGTGGCATACAAGCTGGACCGGGATTGGACGGTGCTGGGGCGCAGCATCCAGACACTGACCGACGGCGCCACCTCCGGCAGCCATCTGATTAGCCGCCAGCAGGTGGGCCTGGCCTGGCGTCCGGCTGCGCGCGACGACATCAACGGCCTGCTGCGCCTGGAGCACCGCTACGAGAAGGTGGCACTCGCTGGCACGGCACTCGGTGGCGCGGACAGCGCCTTTAGCGGCGCGGGTGATGGCGTCTTGCCCGGTGCCTACCAGACGCGAATCCTGACTGCGCTGGGCAACTACACCCCCCGCCGCGGCCTGTCGCTGACTGCGCGCTACGCGGCCAAATGGACGTCGTACAGCGATGACCTGGGCTCCAGCCAGTACGGGGCCCAGTTGCTGCACACCCGGGTGACCCAGGACCTCGGTGAAAACTGGGATATCGGCCTGCAGCTCGGAGCGCTGCAAGGGCAGGGCGGTGCACGCCAGAGCACAACCGGTGTCGCCTTGGGCTACCAACTTTTTCGCAACGCCTGGCTCACGCTGGGTTACAACTTCATTGGCCTGAAGGACGCCGATCTGACCAGCAACGAATACACCAACGAAGGCGCATACATCCGTCTGCGCGTGAAGTTTGATGAACATGGCCTGGGCTCCCGTGAGACCCCGTCCCGCCTGCGGGAGGCAAATCAAGCCATCCCATGTGCCTCCTGCGTCAACACGGGCACGGTGACGCCCAGTCAGACAGTGCAACCCGCTGTGCCTGCAAGTAGCCCGGCAAGCGGGCCCGGCTATGTGTTCTGGAGCGCCGGACAGCCCTTGAACACGGAAGTGGTTTTCTCGGCGGCGCAACTGTTTGATGTGCGCGCTGCAAGCGCCGTGCTGACGGCGCAGGGGCGCGGGTTGATGAAGGCACTGGGTGAGCAGATCCTGGGCTTGGGTGTGCCTGAAATTCTCATCAGCGTAGGACACGGCAGCAGTGCTGCCGTGCATGAGAAGCTGTGGTTGTCGCGCACAGCCAGCTTGCGCCGTGCGATTGATACGGCCACCGGCATCCGGAACATTATTCGCATTCGCGTTGATACGCAGCCCTACGGTGCGTCTTTGCCCGGTAATGAGCCTGCTGTGTTCACGCTGGCGGTAATCGATGAGACCGCGTCGCCGGTGCTTGCGGGAGAAAATAAATGATGGTGCGAATGCCTGGTTCGGGCTGGGTGAAAAAGGCCTTAGGCAATTTTTTAGGTGTGTGCGGGTTGCTGTTGTCCTTGCTGGGCACGCAC
>CANFIH010000039.1 GCA_947446855.1 Burkholderiales bacterium | reverse complement strand
GGGGCAAATAGCCCTCGCAGACGAACCAACAGACCCCAATAGGCCCCGACTGGGCCACGTCAGCGCCGCGCAGTCAAAAAATGTGGCTCGGGCCTCGGCTCGACGCTCTACTGGAAATCCGAAAAACCTCTGCCGCCCAGACTCCTAGGTGTCTTGGGCAATGCATACACAAACTGCACCTCGCGCGGAACAGGCCTGTGGCAAGGGTGGTGGCGCTGTGCCACCACCGTTTGGACCTGTTAAGCGGCTGCCTGGGCGTTGGCCGCGTTGGCGGCAACCTTGGTGGCCGACTTGATATCGGTATCGGCCGAGGCCAGGGCCTGTGCCCGGCCGGCGTCACCCATGGCCAGGCCTTCGGCGCGCACGATGCGCACATCGGTCACACCAAAGAAGCCGAACACGGTCTGCAGATAGCTTTCCTGGTGTTCCATGGCGCGTCCGCCTTCGCTGGTGGAGTACATGCCACCACGGGTGGAGGCCACGATCACGGTCTTGCCACCGGCCAGGCCCACCGGGCCGGTGGCGGTGTACTGGAAGGTGCGTCCGACCTGGGCCACGCGGTCAATCCAGGCCTTGAGCTGGCTGGGGATGGAGAAGTTGTACAGCGGGGCGCCCACCACGATCACATCGGCGTCCAGGAATTGCTGCACCAGGGCTTCAGAGATGGCGTTCTCGGTCTTCTGCACATCGCTCAGGTTCGAACCTGCGGGCAGACGAAAGCCCAGGGAGTCGGCCGACAGGTGGCTGGGGGCCTGGGTGGCCAGGTCCAGATAGGAAACCGTGGTGCCGGCGTGGTTGGCGCTCCATTCGGCCACGACCTGGGCGGTCAGTTTGCGCGAGACGGAGTTGTCGGCCAGTACGCTGGAGTCAATGTGCAAGAGTTTCATGGTGGGTGTCCTGTGTAATCAAAGGGTTGCGGCCTGCGCCGTATCGGTGAGATGGACTGTAAAGTTTCTATAGCAGAAGAGAAACAGCGTCTGCGGCATTGGTGCACTGCTAAATCCGCAACAATCAAAGCCTTGCATTCCCAGAATGCACACCTAGGCCACACTGCACTCCAGCCATCCTGACCAGGCATCCCATGGCCCATGGACCGGCGGCGTATGCGGAACCGCAAAAAATTCGATAAAAACGAAAAAAAGGCGAAATGGTGAAAAATTACCTATTTGAAAACCAAGGCAGTGTTTACATTTCTTAACAAGTTGATGGAATTTTTCTTGGACATCAACTCACGTGTTGATATCACCCACGCAAAAAGTCCGACGCGGGTGAGCCGAATATAAATAGCATTTAGCCGGGGTTCTCTACCCTGGGCGTTTGGACTTCTAGTGCAAAGCCATTGGAGTGTCGTGCGATGCAAACGAAAATAAATGGAGCGAAGAACACCGGCAAGCAAGCCGCTCGTTTCAAGCTGTTGACCTCGGCCGCCATGGTCGCTATGGCGATCACGTCGATGTCGGCAGTGGCCGGTCCCGGCCAGGTCTGTCTTGAAAACAGCAGTGAGCCAGGGGCTTATGTCGCCAACCCGCTGGGCAGCTGCGTCAATGGCACCATCGGTACCTACTACGCCAACAGCCCCAAGTTGCGCAAGTTCGTCGACACCCTGCCCGGTCTGACCTCGGGCAATACCAATGCCTTTGCTTCCGGCCAGCCCGGCGAGTACCTCGCAGTTGGCGTGGCCGACACGGTGACCTATCCCGGCTCCGAGTATTTCGTCATCGGTGTGGTGGAACACCAGCAGCGCATGCACAGCGATCTGCAAAAGCCCACCACGCTGCGCGGCTACGTGCAGCTCTACCCGCGACTGAGCGAGCGTCCTGCCGGCGCTACCAACCCCCCTGCCAAGGCGGTGGACACACTCACCGGCCAGGCACTCCCGGCACCCGTTGCCTTGACCTATCCCGATGGAAGCGCCATCACCTGGCCCGGCAGCAAGACGCCCGCCAACCCGGCCGGCGAGCAGGTCTACGCCTACAATAAGCCCAACTACCTGGGCCCCACCATCCTGACCATGTCCGGTACCCCGGTGCGTGCCCAGATGGTCAATCTGCTGCCCCCGGGCCGCGCCACACGCGATGCCAATGGCAATGTGACGGCACGCAACGGCGACATCTTCTTGCCGGTCGACGAGTCGCTGGGCGGTGCCGGCCTGGAGCCCACGGTGGGCGACAAATTCCCGCAGAACCGCGTGTCCTTCCACCTGCACGGTGGCGACTCCCCCTGGATCAGCGACGGCACACCGCACCAGTGGATTACACCGGCGGCGGATGCCTCGCCGCACAAATCCGGCAACCGCCAGATGAACGTGCCCGACATGCCCTTCCCGGGCGAGGGCTCGCTGACCCTGTTCTATCCCAATGACCAGAGCGCGCGCCTGATGTGGTACCACGACCATACCTTCGGCCTGACGCGTCAGAACGCCTACGGCGGCGAAGCCGCCGGCTACGTCATCATGGATGCGGCAGAAATGGCGCTGCTCAATGGCGGCACGGTGAATGGCCAAACCATCGGCAAAGCCATTCCCAACAACTTGCTCGACCAAATCGTGCTGGTCATCCAGGACAAGACCTTTGTGCCCGACGACATTGCCACACAGGATGCCAAGTGGGACACCAAGGCCTGGGGCCAGCCCGGCGACCTGTGGTTCCCGCACGTGTACGAGCCCTTCCAGCTGTGGGGAACGACGCCACCCGCCGCGGGTACGTTGCAGTCAGGCGCGGGCGTCAATCCCGCCGGACGTTGGGACTATGCGGTGAACGATCTGGACGGCACCTACCTGCCGCCCAAGGTCGGCGCCAAGCGCATGGACAAAGACTACGGCATGGTGGCCTTCCCCGATGGCTCCAATGCCGACGGCACGCCGGGCAAAGGACCCTCTGCCACACCCGAGTCGTATATGGACACCCCGGTCATCAATGGGGTGGCCTACCCGGTCATGAACGTGGAGCCCAAGGCCTACCGCGTGCGCTTCCTGAATGGTGCCAATGACCGCTATTGGAATATCTCGCTGTGGAAAGCTGATCCAGCACAAACCCATATTGATCCGGTGACCGGGTTATCCGTATCCAACACCGAAGTCAAGATCATCCCTTTCGGTGACCCTGCCAATACGTCGAACGACCCTGCCGGCATCCCTGACCCGTCCACCGCAGGCCCCAGCATCATCCAGTTTGGCAACGAGTCCGGTTTTCTGCCCACCCCTGTGGTGCACAAGCCCACGTTGATGAGCTTTGACCCGAATGGCGAAGAAGTTGCCGGTGACTTCTACCTGGCCGCCGCCGAGCGTGCCGATACCGTGATCGACTTCTCGCAGTTTGCCGGCCAGACCCTGATCATGTACAACGACGGCACCGCCCCGGTGCCCGGCGGCGACCCACGTTACGACTACTACACCGGCGCGGCCGACCAGACACCGTTTGGCGGGGCGCCCAGCACCCAGGCCGGCTTCGGCCCGAACACCCGGACGCTGATGCAGATTCGCGTGGCACCGAAGCTGGCCAATGGCGGCAACGCCGCTGCCGCCTATGACCCGCTGGGTAACGGTGGCGCCCTGGCCAGCGAACTGCCCAAGGCCTACCTCGCCGTAGCTGAGCCACACATCGAATCGGCCATGCCGAAGTCGATTGATCCCAACACCAACACCATGGTTCTGGCCAATGACGCCCAGGTGGAGCTCAAGATCAAAACCATCAGCGGCTACACCGACTCCAACATCGGGCGCCTGATTGCCCAGCTGGGTACGGAACTGCCGGGCACCACCGGGGCCACGCCGCTGTCTTACATCGACATGCCGACCGAAATCCTGCACCCGGATGAGGTGCAGTACTGGTGGATCAAGAACTACGACGTCGACAACCACCCCATGCACTTCCACCTGTTCAATGTGCAGGTGCTGGCACACCGCCTGACCGACGGCACCCTGCTGCCGCCCGCGGATGACGAAATGGGCTGGAAGGAAACCGTGAAGAACTGGCCGGGCGCGGATGTCATCGTCGCCCTCAAGCCCAAGACCCCGCAGCTGCCCTTCGGCCTGCCCAACAGCGTGCGCACGCTGGACCCGACCATGAAAGAAGGGGCCACTGCAAACGACGTGCTGTACGGCACCACGGTGGCAGACGGTAGCGTCACGCCCTTCGCCTTCAACCAGCTGAACCTGGATGCCACCGACGTGGCGGGCTATGGCCAGCCCATGCCGTCGGTCGTTGCCAACACCTCGCACAACTTCGGCTGGGAATACGTCTGGCACTGCCACATCCTGGGCCACGAAGAAAACGACCTGATGCGCCCGATGGCCTTCTTCCCGGTCGTCACGGCCCCGGCTGCCCCCAGCAACGTGGCGGTCGATGCCACCGGCAAGGTCACCTGGACCGACCCCACGCCCATGCTGGACGGCCTTGGCAAGGCCAATGCGGCAACCAAAGGCAATAACCAGAATGAAATCGGCTTCCGTGTCGAACGCGCTCCCGTCACCGGCACTGCGCTGGCGCCCACCGTCGGTGCTTTTGTCGCCCTGGCTGCGGCAACGCCCGTGGTGGACTACCGCATCAACACCCTGGCCAATGCCACCAGCCTGCAGGACCAGGCAATCCTGGCGGCCAACACCGATTACCAGTACCGCGTGGTAGCGGTAAACGAGGGTGGCGAAACCGCCAGCGCCCCGTTCACGCTGAAGTTCGCCCTGCTGGCACCGGTGGTCACCGCCGCGTCAACCACGGTCAACGGTGTGGCGCAAACCGCCATCAGCTGGACCAACACCTCCACGGGTGAAGCCTCCTACACGGTGGAACGTTGCGCGGGCACCGCCACCTCCTGCGTTGCACCTGCTGCCGTATGGACCCTGCTGAGCAGCACCGTACCGGCCGCTAGCACCAGCTACGTCGACACCACCACCACCGGCGGCGCCACCTATTTGTACCGTGTCAAAGCCGTGAATGGCGCAACCGTGGGTCTGCCCGGCAATTCAGCGCAAATCACGGCGGCCAGCACCATGACCGCACCGGCTAACCTGACTGCGCTCAGCGCGACCGGTGTGAATGTCACGCTGACATGGACCGACACCTCCACCAACGAAACGGCCTTCCAGGTCTTGCGCAGCCCCCGTGGCACCGGCGCCTTCGCGGTACTGGCGACCATAGCCCGCGCCGCCACCGCCAAGACAACGGCCGGCACCAGCGTCACCTATGCGGATGCAACGGTGGTGTCGGGCACGGCCTATGACTACCAGGTGGTTGCAGTCAACACCACCGGCACCACGGTGTCCACCTCGGCGCCGTCGAACACGGCAACGGTCACACCGCTGGTGGCGGCCCCGACCGGACTGGTGGCCAACGTGGCAAGCGGTGTATCGGTTGTGCTCAGCTGGGGTGACAACACCGCCAACGAGACAGCCTATCTGGTGACCCGTACCGGTGGAGCCGGTACCACCACCTTCGCAACGCCTGCCCGTACCGCGACCCAGACCAAGGCTGCAGCCGGTGCTGCGGTGACTTACACCGACGCCACGGCGGTCCCGCTCGTCAACTACAGCTACACGGTGGCAGCGGTGGTTTCCGCTGCCGGTGTGGTACCTGTGGTGACCGGCGCGGCCAGCGCACCTGTGACGGCCAGCCTGGCGGCCCTGACTGCGCCGACCGCCGTGTCTGCCACGCAGACAGCCACCGGCATCACCGTGGCGTGGACCGACAACGCCAACAACGAAACCGGCTACCAGATCCTGCGTACCGGTGGAGCGGCCCCAGTCACCATTACCGTGACCAGCACTGCCGCCCAGAAAACGGCAACGGCTGCCGCACGCACGTATGTCGACACCACGGCTCTGCTGGGTGTGGCCTATACCTACAGCGTGACGACCACCGCGGGCACGGCGGCTGCGCCGCTCTACTCGACCCCCGTGTCGGCCAGCCCGGTGACGGCGGTGCTCGCAGCCCCTGGCGTTCCGACGGCGGTCATCACCAAGGCCAACACCATCACGCTGTCCTGGACGGATCTGTCGGTTAACGAGACCGGCTTCCTGGTGGAGCGTTCGACCGACGGCGGCGCCACGTTTGCTGCGCTGGCCACCGTGGCCCGTACCGCGGCGACCACCAAGAGCGTAAACACCGCAGTGAGCTATGTGGACACCCTGGTGGCGGCCACTGCAGTCAAAGGCCAATACCAGTACCGTGTCACAGCGGTGAACCAGACCGGGGCGGTGACCAACGCTGCTTCTGCGGCGGTGACATCTGCCCTGCTGGATTACACCCCGCCTGCCGCACCCAGCGCCTTGACCGCCACGCCAGCGGCCACCCGCACGGTGACGCTGAGCTGGACGGATAACGCTGCCACGGAAACCGGCTTCTCGGTGCAACGTGCGACCAACGCCGCCTTCACCACCGGGCTGACGACCACGGCCGTACCGGCGGTGATTGCCGGAACCGGAGGCACTGCCAGCTACCTGGCCACTGCCCTGACCAAGGGAACGGTGTATTACTTCCGGGTAGCGGCCACCAACCTGGTCGGAACATCGACCTACTCGACCGCTGTGACCGTCACGGCGCCTTAAGCGGATGGCCCGGGCCCTGTGAACACCACAGGGCCTGGTTGCCACTGCCCCTGCCGCCCCAGCTTAATTGTCTGCCTTCCCTTTGATCGCCATGAAACCGAAGTCCCTTCTCACCCTGCTCACGATGCTGTGCCTCACCGCCTTACCCGCGCTGGCACAGACTGCCGCCGAGGCCGAGCTGGCGGCAGGGCGCCGGATCTATCTGGAGGGCGTGCTGCCCGACGGCCAGGCGCTGCAAGGCATGCGCGCGGACATCGGCGCCCTATCCGGCAGTGCTGCTGCCTGCGTCACCTGCCACCGCCGCAGCGGCCTGGGCCAGGTGGAAGGCACCAGCGGCATTCCCCCCATCACGGGCCGGGCCTTGTTTGGCGGCGGTGAACCGGTGCTGGTGCGCATGGACCGGCGTTTTGACAAACGCGTATCCATGGCCCATCAGCCCTATACCCAGGCAGAATTTTCTGCAGCCGTGCGCGAGGGCAAGCACCCCAGCGGGCGGGCCATGGACAGCTTGATGCCGCACTTCGCTCTGACCGAGCCGCAGTTGCGCGCAGTGGCCGCGTATCTGCAAACCCTGTCCCCCGAGATGTCGCCCGCTGTGGTGGGCGACACCATCCACATGGCCACCGTGATTGCACCGGGCGTGGAGCCCGCACGCCGCCAGGCGTTCATCCAGACGCTGACCACGGCGGTGCAGCAGATGAACCTCAACGTGATGTCGGGCCGACGCCAAAAAATGATTGCCGTGGAAGAGCGCCGTTTGCACTCACGCCGCAAGTGGGCACTCGACCTCTGGGAGCTCAACGGCCCCAGCAGCACCTGGGCCGAGCAGCTGGCACAGCGCCAGAAGCAGCAACCGGTGTTTGCCATCGTGTCGGGACTGTCCAACGGCGAATGGCAGCCCGTGCAGGATTTCTGTGAAGCGAACCGTGTCGGATGCTGGTTTCCCAGTGTGGACATGGTGCCCGCGGACGCGGCGCAAAGCCAGTTCAGCCTGTACTTTTCCGCCGGCGTGACCACAGAGGCGCAGGTGATGGCGAGCAAGCTCAAGGCCGGCAGCGGTCGCGTCGTGCAGCTGGTAGCCCCTGACGCTGTGGCACACAGTGCGGCGGCTGCCTTGCGGCAAGCATTGGCGCAGGGCAAGCGCCTGGCGCTGCAGGATGTGGAGGCCGCGGCGGACCTGGCCACGGTGCAGGCGGCCATCGCCGGACTGGGCGCGCAAGACACCCTGGTGCTGTGGCTGCGGCCCAGCGATCTTTCCGGTCTTGCCAGACTGGCCAAAACGCGCGCCCAGGTGTTGGTGTCTGCCACGCTTGCCGGCAACGAACAATTGGACCTGCCGGCTGCCCTGCGCCAAAACGCCACCCTGGTGCAGCCGCTGGAAGTGCCGCACATGCGCCAGGCCAATGTGGAGCGGCTGCAGGCCTGGCTGGCCGGCAGCCAGTTGCCGCTGGTCGATTTGCGCCTGCAGTCCGAGGTGTTTTTTGCTGCCGGCGCATTGCAGTCCACCTTGCGCGGCATGCTCAACAACCTGCACACCGACTACCTGATCGAGCGGGCCGAGTCCACCCTGGGCGGCTTCGAGACCATGCAGGTGCAGGAAGAAATCCAGGCCATGATGATGGCCCCCATGAACAAGCGTCCGCTGCAAACCACGCAGCCCACGCCGGCCCAGGTGGCGGCCACCGAGGCCGCAGTCAAAGCCCAGAAGGACCACCTCGAAGAGATGCGCCAGCGCGGCGGCACCACGGTGTACCCGCGCCTGAGCCTGGCGCAAGGTCAGCGCTTTGCCTCCAAGGGTGCGTATCTGGAGCGCTTGGACCCGGACGCGCCCGGCACCATCGGCGAGCCGGAATGGGTGGTCCCTTGAAGAAAGTCCAACACCCCCGGCCAGCGATCACGCCACTTGTTTTCAACCCCTTCAGGAGCCCCTCCATGCTGAAAAAAATCACCTTCGTTCTTGCGGCTACCTTGGCCGCCAGCAGTTTCTGTCTGGCCCAGACCGCGCCGGCCAAAGACAACTCGCACCGGAGCTACGACCAAAGGGCGCGCGACTGCAAAAAGCAGGCCATTGAACAGCAACTGAGCGCAGAGGAACAGCGCGCCTTCATCACCGCGTGCATGAAGGCCTGAGCCACCGCGCCGCGCTTCACAGGCTACGCAGCAGTTGTGCTGAGCAGCTCCAGCGCGGTATCGAATTCAAAGGTGCTGATCGCCGCTTCGATCGCGGCCCACTGGGTAAACAGGGGCCGCACAATGCCGGCATGGGTCTCCCACAGCTCCAGCGCACTGGCGTTGTTGTCGAGCAGGCAGGCTGTTATTTCCTGCACAACCTCTTGCGCCAATTGCCGCTCGTGCGGGCTCAGTGCATCCGCTGGGGCCCTGAGCTGGGTCTGCACAAAGCCGGGGATTTGTTGGAGCGCGTGCACCAGTTGCTGCAGCAGCGTGTGGGTGCTGGCCAGCGACTGCTCCAGGGGCGCAGGGTCTGCGCCTTGGTGCAACAGGGTTTCCAGCAGCTCGGCGCTGTCCGACAAACGCATGGCACCCAGGTTGCCGGCCAGCCCCTTGAGCGTGTGGGCTAGCAGTACGGCGGTGTCGGTTTCGGCCGTAGTCAGGTGCATGCGTATGCGCAGCACCGCGTCTTCCTGCGAGGCCACAAACTTGCGCAACATGGAGACATAAAAATCTGGCTTGTTCAGGGTGCGCATCAGGCCCGTATCCACCTCCAGCCCGGTGATGGCACGCAAGGCATCCAGCAGCGCGGGACCTGCCTGCTGTGCCGTCGCCACGCCGTCGCCCGGGACCGACCTGGCGCCGGGGGCGCTGGTCTGCCGACCTGTGCGCGGCGGGATGCAGCGCAGCATGGCTTGCCATAGCTCGTCGGCGTCTATGGGCTTGGTCACAAACCCGTTCATGCCGGCGGCCAGGCAGCGCTGGCGGTCGGCGTGCATGGCGTTGGCGGTGATGGCGACGATGGGCAACTGCTGCGCCGTCAACTGCTGGCGTATCCGCCGCGATGCGGTCAGTCCGTCCATCACCGGCATCTGCATGTCCATCAACACCAGGTCATACGGCTGCTGCAGCGCGTGGCGCGCCAGCACCTGGTCCACTGCCAGTTGCCCGTTGCACACCGCATCGACGACGAAGCCGGCATCGCGCAGCATTTCACAGGCCACCAGCTGGTTGATTTCGTTGTCCTCCACCAGCAGGATGTGGGCACCCCGGATCGCGTCGAGCCGCTGTTCCAGCGCACTGCCTGCCGGGGCCTGAACCGCGGTGGCCGGCACCACGGCAGGGTCCATGCCCAGCAACTGCATCATGGTGTTGATCAGCAGGGAGCTGTTGATGGGTTTGGACAGCACATGGCGTATGCCCAGCTGCTGCGCGCTCTTGACCAGTTCCTGGCGCCGGTGTGCGGTTACCAGCAACACAAAGGGCGTGCTGCGTATCGACAGCGCCTGGATGGCGCGCACGGTTTCCAGCCCGTCCATGCCCGGCATCAGCCAATCCATCATGACGAAATCAAAGGGCTGTTGCGCCGCATCGGCCAGCTTGAGCCGCAGGATCGCGGCCGCGCCCGAGTCGGCCTGCTGCACGGCAAAGCCCAGCTCGCTGAGCAGCGCATGCAGGATCAGGGCGGACTCCGCGTTGTCGTCCACCACCAGCACGCTGCGTCCATGCAGGTCCACCGCCGGCTTGACCAGCAGCTTCTCTGTGGAGCCGATGCGCAGGCGCGCCGTGAACCAGAAGGTCGAGCCCTTGCCATGCACGCTTTCCACGCCGACCGTGCCGCCCATGGCCTGGGCCAGGCTCTTGCTGATGGCCAGGCCCAGACCGGTGCCGCCGAATTCGCGTGTGGTGGAGGCGTCGGCCTGCTCAAAACTCTTGAACAGGCGCGCAATCTGCTCTTGTGTGAGCCCGATGCCGGTGTCGCTGATGGCGAAGTGCAGCAGCACCTCCTGGCCCTGGATGCTGTCGATGCGGATCGTCAGGCGCACCTCGCCGCTGTGGGTGAATTTGACGGCGTTGTTGGCGTAGTTGATCAGGATCTGGCCTATGCGCAAGGGGTCGCCCAGCAGCGTCCGCGGAATTTCCGGATCCACGCTGCACAGCAGTTCCAGCCCCTTGTCTTCTACGGCCTCCGAGATCAGGTTGACCACGTTGTCGATCACCGCATACAGGTTGAAAGGCGTGGTCTCGATTTCCAGCTTGCCGGACTCGATCCGGGAGAAGTCCAGGATCTCGTTGATCACGCCCAGCAGGTGTTCGCCGCTTTGCTGGATCTTGCTCAGGTAGTCGTGCACGCGCGGCGGCATGTCGGTTTTGAGTGCCAGCGCCGACAGGCCGATCACGGCGTTCATCGGGGTGCGGATCTCGTGGCTCATATTGGCCAGAAATTCGCCCTTGGCGCGGGTGGATTCTTCGGCACGCAGCAGGGCCAGCTCCAGCTCCCGGGTGCGTTGCTGCACCTGCTCTTCCATGCTGCGGTACAGGCGCGCACTCTCCAGGGCGATGGCGGCCTGCCCGGCCATGATGCCCAGCACGCGCACCTGGGGGTCGGTAAACATGCCGGGGGCAAAATTGTTTTCCAGGTACAGCACGGCGCTGATCTGCTGCTGGCGCACCAGAGGCACGCACAGCACCGAGCGCAGCTTGCGCTGCGACACCTCGGCATCGCGGGCAATGCGGTGGTCTTGCGAGGCGTCGGCAAACACCTGGGCCCGGCCGCTTTGCAGCACGCTGCGCAAGACCAGGGTAGAGGGGTTAAACGGCAGCTGCGCCTCCGGGATGCTGCCGAACTTCGGGCCTTCGCTGGTCTGCACCAGCCAGGCTTCGGGCAGCAGTTCGCCGTTGGCATCCGGTCGCAGCAGCACCGCCTGTTCGGCACCGGCGTTTTCCACCACCAGCGCCAGCAGTTTGCGCAGCAAGGTGTCGTAGTTGAGTTCGGAGCTGATGGCTTCGGCACTCTTGAGAATGCTCTCCAGGTCCAGCTTGTCGTGTTGGGCAAACCCATTCGGCATGCTGCCACGGCCCTGGTCCGGCCGCAGCGCGACCGCCCCCCAGCTGCGGTAGGCCGCCCCGGCGCGCTGTTCAAAACCTTCGGCCACGCTGTGCAAATGGTGGCGCCGGCACATGCCGGCGGCGCGTGCCGCGCTCAGCGCCTCCTCATGCACAAAGCCCTGCTTGCGTGCGCCCTGCATGGCCAGCTCATACAACTCCAGCGCCAGCCAGGGCTGGCCGCTCAAGGCGATGCGCTCGGCCCGCACCAGGTCGAGCTTGTGGCCATAGGTGAAGGGGGCGCTCAGGGTCCAGAGCTGCAACAGGGCCTGCGCCTGGTCCATCTGGCGCAAGGCCTCGTCCAGGGGGACCAGGCCCTCTGCGGCGGCCGCACTCCAGGCCAGGGCGGCGTGGAACTCGAAGGTGCTGGTGCTGAGGAAGCCCAGCAGGAAGCGCAGCAGTGCCTTGCCCTGGCGCGCATGGTGCAAGGCCGCAGCACTGTCTGCACCATGGTTTGCCAGGCCCATCTTGCAGGTATGGAAGATCGCCCGCGCCATGTGGTTTTCGCCCAGGTTGGCCAGGTGGTCCTGTTCCACAAAACGGCCGTCGTCCAGGCTGTTCAGGTGCAGGGTCTGCCCCTGCAAGGCGGCTACGGTCTGGCGCAGGATCATGAAGCTGCCGTCCGCGTGCAGATTGCCGGTCTTGGCCGAGTAGGCCAGTGCCAGCGCGATTTCGCGTTCCACATCCGGCAGTGGCTCGCCCATCTCCAGGCGGGCGCAGATGGTCTGATAAAAGCAGAAGCCGGCCAAGGGCAGCATGCTGCACTGTTGCAGCAGCGTGAAGGCCTGGCGTGCGCTGGCCACCACATCGGTCAGCGGCTCGGTCCAGTGCAGCACCAGGGAATGCACATAGGCGGCCTGGGCGTATTGCGCGGCATCACCCTGGGCCTGCGCCAGGCGCAGGGCAAAGCGGGTGACGGTCGTGCTGGACTTGAAGTCCTTGTGCAGGGCAATGAAGGCGCCACTGATGATGGACCACAAAAAGGCCACGCCGCTGGTCTGGCGGGATTCGATGGCAAAGATGGCGGCGCGCAGTCCCAGCACGGTGGACAGCACGGGATCGGTAAAGAAGGTCGGGATGGCAATGCCCCCCATCAGCGACACCACGGCGTTGAAGCGCGGATTGGGTGCGCTCTGGAAGGCAAAGATGGCGTCATAGCCGATGGCATCAACCAGGGTGCAGTAGCGCTGCAGATCGGCCGCAGCCGCTTCCGGCAAATGGTCCAGCTGGATGGACACGCCCAGCGCTTCCAGGGCTTGCAGGCCCAGGCGGGTGGCGTGGGCATATTCGCCGCGCAGGGTGAGCAGGCTGATGTTGCACAAATGGGCCTCGCCCATCGCCATCGGGTCTTGTGCATGGGCCAGCAGCTGTGCGTAGTGAAACTGGGCGGCGTCAAAGGCGGCGCTCTGGTAGGCGCATTGCTGGGCGGCGCCATGCAGGGCAAACACCTGGTCGGCACACAGCGCCCAGCCGCGTTCACCAAGCAGGTTCAGCGCATCCTCGGCATAGTGCAGGCCCTGTGCCGGGACGTTGTCCTGCAGTGCCCTGGCACTGGCTTGCACGGCCAGCAGGGCATAGCTGTGCAACTCTTCGGCGCTGCTTTCGGGGCCCAGGGATGCCGTCAGATGGCCCAACAGCTCAAACAGCCGGTGCGCCCGCTCGGCCGGCTCCAGTTTGCGCAACTGGCGCGCCATGCGCTGGTGGAGCGTGCGCCGGGTGGCGGCGTCCAGCAGGCGCAGTGCCACTTCCTGGATGCGATCGTGGTTAAAGGCATAGAGGCCGCGTTGCACATTGCGCAGGTAGCCATGGGCGCACAGGCGGTCCATGGCCAGCCACAAATCGGTTGGCGTCAGCGCCTGCAGCGCGCCCGCTTCCCCGGCCTGGAACTCCACACCCAACACGGCGGCGGTTGCCAGCAAGCGGCTCTGGTCCCGGGGCAGTTGCTGCATTTGCGCCAGCAGCATTTCCACCACGTTGTCGGCCAGTGCACTGGAGCGTATGGCCGGCGAATCCCAGGTCCACTGCCGCACCAGACGGTCAAAGCGCAGCCATCCCTGCTGCACCGCAAATTCCAGAAAGCGCTGGACAAAAAACGGGTTGCCGGCAGTCTTGCGTGCAATCAGATGGGCCAGGGGCTGCAAAAACTGGTCGGCGCCCTGCAGCGCGTCGTTCAGCCATTCGGTGAGGCTGGCTTCGTTCAGGGGTTTGAGGTGCAGTGTCAGCGGTGGGCGACCGGTCTCTTGCAGCCGGTGCAACAGCAGGCGCAGCGGGTGGCCCTCGTCCAGCTCATTGTCCCGGTAGGTCAGCGCCACCATCACGTGCCGCAGCGTGCGGTCCGCCATCAGCTGTTCCAGCACTTCCAGGGTGGCCGGGTCGGCCCAGTGCAAGTCGTCCACAAACAGCACCAGCGGCACGCCCGGGCCGGCAAATAGCTGCAAAAACACCTGGGTCGCCCGGAAAAAGCGCGCGCGCACCTCGGAGGCGGCCTGCCCGTTGGGGCGCTCTGCATGGCTTGCGCCGGTGAGCCGGGCCAGCGAGGGCACCAGCACCTGCAGGTAGCCCAGGTCTTCGCCCACTGCTGCCACCAGCTGCGCCAGCCAGGCCGGTTCGGCATCGTCCTGCTCCTCACGCAGCCGCGCGCACAAGACCTCCAGCGCCTGCGTCAGCGCCCAATAGGGCTGGTGGCTGCGAAAAGGATCGGCTTTGCTGCCGACAAAGTAGCCGCCTTCGAGCTGCAGCTTGCTGCGAATGTCCCCGACCAGCGCCGATTTGCCAATGCCCGAGTAACCCGCAATGCACACGCTCAGGCCAGCGCCATGGCGCACCTGCTCGAGGGCGCGGCTCAGGGCCTCCAGCGGCGCTTCCCGGCCATACAGGCGCCCGGGGTTGCGCAATTGGCCGGAGAAGTCTTCCGCCCCCGGGGCAAAGCCCGGGATCGGGCGGCCCAGGGCCAGGGCCTGCAGGCATTGCTGCAGATCGGCCTTCAGACTCCAGGCGCTTTGGTAGCGTTGCTCCGGCATTTTTTCCAGCAGGCGCGCCACCATGAGCGAGACCATCTCCGGCACCGAGGGCGCCAGCGTTTGCAGGGCGCGCGGGCGCTGGGCCACATGGGCGTGGATCCAGCCCAGGGTATCGCTGGCATCAAACGGGTACTGGCCGGCCAGCAACCGGTAGAGCACCGCGCCCAGGGCATAGAGATCGGCCGGCGCATCGACAAAGCGGTTCAAGCGGCCGCTGCATTCAGGCGGCATGCAGGCCGGGTCCACCTGCACTTCGCGGTTGAAGAAGTCGGCACCCTGGCTCTCGTTGCGGGTGCGTGCCAGATCAAAGCCGCTCAGGCTGGCCGTTTGCGTCTGCGGGTTCCACAAAATCGTGGTGGCCGATACATTGCCATGCACCAGCCCCAGGCTGTGCACCCGGTCCAGTCCCTCGGCAATGCCGGCCGCCAGCTGCAGCGCCTGCTCCAGTGGCCAGGGCTGTGACTGCAGCTGCGTTTGCAGGGGCAAGCCCTCGCTGGCCGGGGTGGCCACACAGGGCAGGCCCTGGTAGGTAAACAACCGGCGGGCATCGGCCACGCCCGCACCCCGGGCGCGTTGTTGCAGCTCGAAGCCCTTGCGAAACCGGCGGTGCATCGTGCGTTCGCCCGGCCCGCCCTTGAGTGTGCGCAGCAACCACGCCTGTCCCTGCCCATCCTGCGCATGCAGGTAGCTGGAAAACGGGCCGGCGTGAACCAGCGTGACGCCCGAAAGGTCATTCAGCACGGGTTCGGGTGTGGATTTCATAGGCGCGACTCTACAACCATTGACCCGGGCTGCTTCGGGCACCATTTCGCAGAGGGCGGCACAATAGCGCCAGAGCCGGGCACGCTTGCATCTGGCCATTCCCATCCAACGGAGACAAAACCATGTTCAAACCCCTTGCCGCGGGCCTGCTGGCCTGCGCCACCCTGGCCAGCTTTTCCGCCCACGCCGCCGATGACGTGATCCGCCTGGGCAACCTCAAGCTGGCCCACTTTGCTGCCATCTCCTACATCAAGGAAATTGCCCCCAAGTGCGGCATCCAGGTGCAGGAGAGCACCTTTGCCAAGGGCCTGGATGTGATGCAGGCCATCATTGCCGGTGAGTTGGACGTGGGCGCCACCGCGTCCGAGGCGGCCATTTCCGGGCGCGCCAGGGGCATCCCGATTTACGTGGTGGCCGGCTTTGCCAAGGGCGGCGCGCGCCTGGTGGCACGGCCGGATGCCGGCATCAAGACGGTGAAGGATTTGAAGGGCAAGAAGGTGGGTGTGACCCGCGGCAGCATCCAGGAGCTGCTGCTGGCCACCGAGCTGGGGCAGAACGGCCTGAGCTCGTCCGACGCGCCGGGCAAGGACGTGCAGCTGATTTACCTGGGCTACCCGGACCTGAACGCCGCCCTGATCGGCAAGAACCTGGACGCCATCATGCAGACCGAGCCGCAGGCTTCGCAGGCGCTGAACAAAAACTTCGGTGTGGAAATTCTCAAGCCTTACGACACGCCGATCGGCGAGCCGGTGCGCACCCTGGTGATGACCGAGAAGTTCTACAAGGAGCGCCGCCCGCTGGCTGAAAAGTTCATGCGCTGCTTTGTCGAAGCCACCAAAACCTTTATCGACAACAAGGCCACGGCCGAAAAGTTTGTCACGCAAACCGTGTTCAAGGGCCAGATTACCAAGGACGATTTTGATGACGCCATCGGCAACTCGCCCTACAGCTTTGACATCACGCCCGCGCATATCCAGGTCTCCACCGACCTGATGGTGAAGTACGGCATCGGCAAGATGGACAAGCCGCCCGTGGCCACCGACTGGGTCAAGACCGACCTGCTGGATGCGGCCAAGAAGTCGCTGGGCGTGAAGTAAACCGCCATGCGCAAACCCTTCAACTGGCGCGAAGCGGGCGCCGGGTTCATCGTTCCCATCGTCCTGATGGCCCTCTGGCAAACCGTCTCCAGCCTGGGCTGGGTGAATGAGCATGTGCTGCCCTCGCCCTGGGCGGTGGTGACGCGCTGGGTGGCCTACCTGCTGCCGGCCAAACCCTTGGCCGAATTTGAAGGCAGCTGGCTGGCCTGGGCCATTTCCGGCGAGCTGCTGCTGGATGCCAGCGGCAGCATGTACCGCGTGGTGGTGGGCTTCGTGATCGGTGCCGGCCTGGCCCTGCCGCTGGGCCTGGCCATGGGGGCGAGTCCGCGCGTCTACGCCTGGCTCAATCCGCTGGCGCAGGTGCTGCGGCCGATTCCGCCGATTGCCTATATTCCGTTGGCGATTCTGTGGTTCGGCCTGGGCAATCCGCCGGCCATCTTCCTCATCAGCATCGGCGCGTTTTTCCCGGTGCTGATCAACACCATCGCCGGGGTGCGCCATGTGGACGGCATCTACCTGCGCGCTGCGCGCAACCTGGGCGCCAACCAGAGCACGCTGTTTTTGCGCGTGATCCTGCCGGCGTCGGTACCCTACATTTTGTCGGGCGTGCGCATCGGCATCGGCACCGCCTTTATCGTGGTGATCGTGTCCGAGATGATTGCGGTGAACAACGGCCTGGGCTTTCGCATCCTGGAGGCGCGCGAGTATTTCTGGTCTGACAAAATCATCGCCGGCATGATCAGCATCGGCATGCTGGGCTTGGCCATCGACATGGGCGTGAACAAGCTCAATAACTATTTGCTGCGCTGGCACCGTGGTCTGGAGCATTGACATGAGCGCATCGCATATCGCTATTCGTGGCGTCCACAAAATCTTCGCCAGCGCCGAGCGGGAAGTGGTCGCGCTCAAAGACATCCAGCTCGACATTCCACAGGGGCAGTTTGTCTGCCTGCTCGGGCCTTCGGGCTGCGGCAAGTCCACCCTGCTCAACGCCATTGCCGGCTTCTCGCTGCCCAGCAGCGGCAGCATCACGGCCGATGGAAAGGCGGTCACCGGCCCGGGGCCAGACCGTGGCATGGTGTTCCAGGAATACGCGCTGTTCCCCTGGATGACGGTGGAAAAAAACATCGCCTTCGGTCTGGAAATCAAGGGCACGCCAACCGCACAAATCAATGACACGGTCGCCACGCTCTTGGCCAAGCTGGGCCTGACCGACTTCCGCAACCGCTACCCCAAAGACCTGTCGGGCGGCATGCGCCAGCGCGTGGCGATTGCGCGCATCCTGGCGCTGGACTCGCCCATCCTGCTGATGGACGAACCCTTTGGTGCGCTCGATGCGCTGACAAGGCGCAACCTGCAGGACGAGCTGCTGCGCATCTGGGCCGAGCTCGGCAAGACGGTGATTTTTGTGACGCACAGCATCGAGGAAGCCATTTACCTGGCTGACCGCATAGTGGTCATGACCTACCGGCCCGGCACCGTCAAGCGCGATCTGCTGGTGGAGCTGCCGCGCCTGCGCGATCCTTCCTCGCCGGCCTTCAACAGCCTCAAGCGCGAGCTCGGTCAGCTGGTGATGGAAGAGCAGCAGCGCCACCACGCTGCCGAGCTGGTGGCGACGGGGGACTGAACATGCACCGCACGACCTCAAGCCCCCAATCGGCCGATGCACAAGGGGCCCACGCTGTGGCCCTGCCATCGCGCATACCCGCTGTGCCCGATGCGCAACTCGGCCCGGCCGCGGTGGTGGACGCCATCCGCACCCGCCGCGGCGGCACCCTGCTGAATCTGGACCGCATGCTGCTCAACAGCCCGGCTTTTGCCGTGGGCTGGAACGGCTTTCTGGGTGCGGTGCGCAACGCGCTGTCGCTGGACGCCAGGCTGCGCGAGTTGGCCATCTGTGCGGTGGCCGTGTTGAACCGCGCCGACTACGAGCTGCTGCAACATGCGCCGGAGTGGCTGGCGGCTGGTGGTACGGTGGCGCAGCTGGAACGCTTGGCCGACTTTGACGCCGCGCTGCTGGATGCGACCCTGTTCAGCGAGGCCGAACGGGCCGTGCTGCAACTCACTGGGGAGATGACCCGCCATGTGCAGGTCAGCAACGCCTGCTTCCAGCGCGTGCAACGGGCGCTGGGCTCGCCCCAGGCGCAGGTGGAGCTGGTGGGTGTGATCGCAGCCTACAACATGGTGTCGCGCTTTCTGGAAGCGCTGCAGGTGCCACCGGAGTCCGACGCAGCGCGCCCGCCCGCCCCGCTCTAGGCGCAGGCGTGCAGGGCCGCGAAGGCCGAGACCTCGCTGTTGTCGTGCGCTTGCACAAAGGCGAGAAACTGCGCCGCCGGTATCGGACTGGAAAACAGATAGCCCTGGCCCACGTTGCAGCCCAGGCGGTGCAGCACGGCCCATTGCGCGGCGGTTTCCACACCCTCGGCGATGACCTTCATGCCCAGCGCCCGGCCCATGGCAATGACGGCAGTGCAGATGGCCAGATCACCGCGGTCGTTGGGCAGGCCGCGCACAAAGGTCTGGTCCAGTTTGATGTGGTTCAGCGGCAGGCCTTTGAGCTGGCTCAGGCTGGAGTAGCCGGTGCCAAAGTCATCCAGCGCCAGCAGTACGCCCAGTTTCTTGAGCTGGTGCATGGTGTCTATGGTGGTGGCCGCATCCTGCAGGATGGCGCTCTCGGTCAGTTCCAGCTCCAGGCAGTGGGGCGCCAGCGCGTGCCGGGCCAGGTTGTGTTGCACGGTGGCCAGCAGGGTTTCCTGTTGAAAATGGTTGGCCGACAAGTTGATGGCAATGGCGATCGGCGCCATGCCCTGGCGCTGCCAAGCCACGCTTTGGCGGCAGACCTCCTGCAATACCCAGTCACCCAGGGCCACGATCAGGCCGCGCTCTTCGGCCAGCGTAATGAAGTGGTCGGGCCCTATCAGTCCGCGCGTGGGGTGCTGCCAGCGGATCAGCGCCTCGGCGCCGGTGACGCGTCCGCTGCTCAGGTCCACCTTGGGCTGGTAGTGCAGCACGAACTGTGCTTCGTCGAGTGCGCGGCGCAGATCGCGCTCCATCAGCAGCATGTCCAGCGCCCGTTCATTCATGCCTGCGGCGTGGAAGCGGTAGCGGTTGCGTCCTTCCTTTTTGGCGTGCGCCAGGGCCAGGTCGGCCGCCTGCAGCAACCCGGCTACCGTCTGCCCGTCGTCCGGATACAGGGCCACTCCTACGCTGGCGCTGATGGACAGGTCATGGGCGTTGCCCACAATCGGCCGCCCGGAGATGGCCTGCTGGGCGCGCTCGATGGCCTGCACCAGATGCCGCACCTGCATCGTGCTGTCGGTCCCGGTCAGGGTGATGACGAACTCATCGCCGCCGACGCGGGCCGTGATGTGGCCCTCGCCAAAGCTGTCTTTGAGGCGTTTGCCCACCTCGACCAGGGTGGTGTCGGCCAGCTGGTGCCCGACCGAGCCCTTGAGCTCCTTGAAACCGTCCAGGCCCAGGCAGAGCACGGCGCACTTCTGCTCGCTGCCCTGCAGCGAGGCCAGCAGAAGTGTCAGCTGGGCGGACAGGCTTTCGCGGTTGGGCAGGCCGGTCAGCGGGTCGTGCAAAGCCTGGTAGGCCAGGTTGGCTTCGTGGCTGCGGCGGACTTCCTGCGCCTGCACCCGCAAGGTACGGTCTGCCCGGCGCACGATGGCATACAAAAACGCGTACAGCAGACTCAGGCTGCCCAGCACCACGCCCACAATTTCCCAGGACGTCTGGTTGAGTTCGGCCACGTAGTCTGTGACGTCGGAGTAGACCTCCAGCACGGCCTCCGGCGGCAAATGGTCCTCGGCGCGGATCGGGATGTAGGTGGAGATCAGGTTGCGGTCGTTGATGACCTTCTCGAAGGCGTCGAAATGGTTGCGGAACACAATTTCACTCACGACTGTGCCCGCCACCGCTGCGAGCACACCGGAGTCGTCGCTTTTTCTCTGACCGATTTGCCGTGCGTCGGTGGAAAAAACCGTCAGCCCCTGCAGGTCGTAGATCTTGACCTTGACCACAGGCAGTCCGCGCACCTGCCGCAGCACATCTGTGCGTATGCGTTCAACTTCAGGGCTTTGCTGAAGCTGCTGCAGCGACAGTGTGGATGCACGGGTCACGAAATCCGCATGCGAATGCCAGAGCGTGCTGGAAAAAATGCGGGCAATGGAGACGTTGTCCCGGGTCTCGTGTGCTTCGAGCGCCTCGGTGGCGAACGAGCGGTAAAAGTACAGCAGGGGTGCCAGCACCAGCAGCACGCCCAGCAGGCTGGTGAGCGCAAAGTAGCGCAGCAGGCGGAATTGCTGTGGGGGTGCGGCTTGTGCCTGCACGCTGGCTGGGTGGCTTCCAACGACGGCAGCCAGGGGTATGTCTTGCATGGGACTGTTTATTGTTGGTCCCATTCTGCCCTGTTCCCGCGTCTTTTATTCAGCGCCTGGCGGTGGAGCCGTATCTTTTGCCAGGTTTTCCAGGATAGGGCAGTCGGGCCGGTCGTCGCCGTGGCAGCAATGCACCAGCTGTTCGAGAGTGGCTTTCATGGCCAGCAGTTCATTCGCTTTCTGTTCCAGCGCGTGGATGTGCGCCTCGGCCAGGGCCTTGACCTGACGGCTGGGCCGTGCGCGGTCCTGCCACAGGCCCACCAGCTCGGCGATCTGCGCCAGGGAAAAACCCAGGTCGCGCGCATGGCGCACAAACTGCAGGGTGTGGATGTCGCGCGCTGCGTACAGGCGGTAGCCCGCATCGGTGCGCGAGGCCGGCGGAATCAGCCCTATGCTTTCGTAATGGCGGACCATTTTGGCCGATACGCCCGAGGCCTTGGCGGCCTGCCCGATGTTCATGCGTTCCATAGCCGTTCCGTTCATGGTTGATGCAGCACACACTGGCGTTGTAAAAGTCGCTTTTATACCCCATGGGGTATACAATACCAGCCATTCCTTCACCATTTTTTTGATTGTGAACCGCCATGAGCACCTTTGACCACACCGGCCTGATCCAGAACATCAACGCCAACCTGGCGCCCCTGCGCAAAGCCCAGCCCGACGCCATGCAGGCCTTTGGCCAGCTGGCGCGTGCCGCCATGGCGGAGGGCGCCGTCAGCGCCAAACACAAGGAGCTGATGGCCCTGGCCATCGGCATCACCCAGCATTGCTCGGGCTGCATCGGCTTTCACGTCAAGGCCCTGATCAAGCTGGGCTGCAGCAAGCAGGAACTGGAAGAAATGCTGGCCGTGTGCGTCTACATGGGCGGTGGCCCGGCCCTGATGTACACCGCTGAAGCCATGGCCGCCTTTGACACCATGTCGGCACCGGCTTGACGAGGTGGCCATGAATATCTGGGACCAGCGCTTTGCCGAGCCGGGCTTCAAATACGGCACCGAACCCAACGCCTTCTTGCGCGAATCTGCTTCCCGTCTGTTGCCGGCCAGCACCGTGCTGGTGCCCGGCGATGGGGAGGGCCGCAATGGCGTCTGGCTGGCGGGTCAGGGTCATGCGGTGACCTCGGTGGACAACTCCGGCGTCGGCCTGCAAAAGGCGCAGTCGCTGGCGGCAGAAAAGGGCGTGTCGTTGCAGACAGCGCTGGTGGATCTGGCCGACTGGTCGCCTGAGCCTGCCAGCGTCGATGCCGTGGTGTTGATTTATGTGCACCTGCCCAACAGCATCCGCCTGCGTGCACACCGGGCGCTGGCGCGGGGGCTCAAGCCCGGCGGCTGGCTGATCCTGGAAGCCTTTCACCCGCAGCAACTTGCGCATCGCAGCGGTGGCCCGCAGGATATCGACATGCTCTACACGCCCGAGCAACTGACGGCCGAATTCGCAGAGCTGCTGCAGCCCACATGGGTCTGGCAGGGCGAGACCACGCTGTCCGAGGGCCCTGGTCACCAGGGGCTGGCGCACGTCACGCGCTGGCTCGGTCAACGCATCTAAGAGGGAGCACCATGAAGACCGCACACGATCTGGTTGCCGCCGCCAAGGCGCGCGTTTTGGAAGTTTCTGTTGCCGAGGCCGGTCAGGCCATCCGCGAGGCCACCGTGTTGGTGGATGTGCGCGAGGCCGATGAGTTTGCTGCCGGCCACCTGCCCGGTGCCGTGCATATTTCGCGCGGCATGCTGGAGTTCCGCTTCAGCGGCATGCCGGCATTGCAGGCGCGCGATATCAAGGTGGTGCTGTACTGCAAGACCAGTGGCCGGGCCGCGCTGGCCGGTGTTGCGCTGCAGGAGATGGGGTATCTGAATGTGCAGAACATCGCCGGCGGTTTGGATGCCTGGGTGGCGGCGGGCAAGCCGGTGGCCAAACCGGAAACGCCTTCCTTCGATTAGTGCGCGTCGGCCTGCTTGGCCGCTGCCACCGCAGCTTCCGCACCACCCCTGGCACCGTTGAAATAGAGGTTGAGCAGCAGCGCTGCAAGCGAGGTCAGCAGGATGCCGGACTCGATCAGCGGGTGCAGGCCGTGCGGCATCCACTGCTTGAAGTTGGGCGCCACCAGCGGGATCATGCCCACGCCAATGGACACCGCCACCACAAAGGCGTTGTTGCGGTTGGTCTTGAAATCCACCCCGGCGAGGATGCGGATACCGGTGGTTGTGACCATGCCGAACATCACCAGGCCGGCGCCGCCCAGCACCACCGTGGGCAGTGACTCCACCAGCGCCGCCATCTTGGGCAACAGGCCCAGCACGATCAGGATCAGTCCGCCGGCCACGCAGACAAAACGGCTCTTCACCCCCGTCACCGCCACCAGGCCCACGTTCTGCGAGAAGCTGGTGTAGGGGAAGGTGTTGAAGATGCCGCCGATCAGCGTGCCCAGGCCGTCGGTGCGCAGACCGCGTGTGAGCGCGGCCTGGTCAATCCTGCGGTCGGTCATCTCGCCCAGTGCCAGAAACATGCCGGTGGATTCGATCATCACCACAATCATCACCAAGGTCATGGTGAGTATCAGGATGGGGTCGAACACCGGCGCGGCAATGCCAAAGGGCAGCACCACATCAAACCAGGCCGCCTTGGCCACCTTGTCGAAGTTCATGAAACCCATGGCCACGCTGACCGCGCCACCCACCACAATGCCCAGCAGCACCGAGATGTTGGAAATGAAACCCTTGCCGTATTTGGCAATCAAGAGAATGGAGCCCAGCACCAGCGCCGCAATGCCGACGCCGCTCAGATCCGCGTATTTGGGGTTGGGCACGCTGGCTGCCAGCGCCAGGCCTTTGGGTATGGGCGGCAGGCTGCTGCCCGCCGCGCTGGCCGCGGCCGTGACGTCGGCCAGCCACTTGGCATGCTCCGGATTCACCACGCTGGGCGCGGTGGGGCCAAAGGGGTTGCCGAAAATCCAGTTGATGCCCACGCGCATCAGGCTGATGCCGATCACCGCAATGATGGTGCCGGTGACCACCGGCGGGAAGAAGCGCAGCATGCGGCTGACCAGTGGCGCAATCAGGATGGAGATCACCCCGGCGCCGATGATGGCGCCGAAGATGAGTCCCGCGCCCTCCACGCCCGGCGTGGCACCGGCAATCGCCACCATGGGCGCCACGGACGCGAAGGTCACACCCATCATGACGGGCAGCCGGATGCCAAACCACTGCGTCGCACCCAGCGACTGGATCAAGGTCACCAGACCGCAGCAAAACAGATCGGCCGAAATCAGCATCGCCACCTGCTCGGGGCTGAGCTTGAGCGCGCGCCCGACGATCAGCGGCACGGCCACCGCGCCGGCATACATCACCAGCACATGCTGCAAACCCAGCACGGTTAATTTGCCGGTGGGGAGTCGCTCATCAATGGGATGAACCGCTGTCGTGGTGGTCATGGAAGGCCCTTTGCATCAGAAAAGTGTATACAAAAAGTGTATGCAGTTTCTGTGCCAACAGGCACGGGGCTAACCCCTAGTACTCAAGAATGGTCGCTGCGTTTGCATGCCCCGCCATCTTCGAGACGCTGTACTAGTTAGCTTGGATGAACCCGGTCGCCGCCAGCAACCACAGCGTGCCAAACACAAAGGGCAGCGCCTTGGCGGCCCAGTTACCCCGGTGGGCGGTCGTGCTTTGGGGCGTCAGATGGCAGAGCCGGTCGAGGCCGGCGTTTTCGTAAGCCACCTCAATGGCGCCGGATGCGTCCAGCGCGGCAAAAATGCTGACCCCGATCACCGCCGCCACCGCCATGCCGAACACCGGAAAGCCGTAGACCAGCCAACGGTGCTTGTCGATCGTCAGCGTGCCGTAGGCGGTGAACAGCAGACCCTGCGACAGGATCAGCCACATCAGCCGGTGGTTGACCAGGTTGTCCTCGTGCGTCCACTGCTCGCGCAGGGCGTGGTACAGGTCCCAGTCGGGGAGCTTGTCGTTCACTTCGCCGTAGGCATCACAAACTCGGCACCCTTGCCAATGCTCTCGGGCCAGCGCTGCATGATGGATTTCTGCTTGGTGTAGAAGCGCACGCCTTCTTCGCCGTAGGCATGCATGTCGCCAAACAAGCTCTTCTTCCAGCCGCCAAAGCCG
>CANFIH010000038.1 GCA_947446855.1 Burkholderiales bacterium | reverse complement strand
CTGAAGTCACCATTCTCGAAGGCCTGCCGACCTTCCTGGGCGCGGTGGACGAGCAGGTCGCCAAAGAGGCGTTCAAGGCCTTTACCAAACAGGGTCTGAAGATTGAGCTCGGCGTCAAGGTCGGTGACATCAAGACCGGTAAAAAGGGCGTGTCGGTTGCCTACACCAACGCCAAGGGCGAAGCCCAGACGCTGGACGTGGACAAGCTGATCGTGTCGGTGGGCCGCGTGCCCAACACCATCGGCCTGGCAGCGGATGCCGTCGGCCTGGCACTCGACGAGCGTGGCGCCATCGTGGTGGATGGCGACTGCAAGACCAACCTGCCCAATGTCTGGGCGGTGGGTGACGTGGTGCGCGGCCCGATGCTGGCGCACAAGGCGGAAGAAGAGGGCGTTGCCGTTGCCGAGCGCATTGCCGGCCAGCACGGACATGTCAACTTCAACACCATCCCCTGGGTCATTTACACCAGCCCTGAGATTGCCTGGGTCGGCCGCACCGAGCAGCAGCTCAAGGCGGACGGCGTGGCGTACAAGGCCGGCTCCTTCCCCTTCCTGGCCAATGGCCGCGCGCGCGCCCTGGGTGATACCACCGGCTTCGTCAAGTTCCTGGCGGATGCCACGACCGACGAAATCCTGGGTGTGCACATCGTCGGCCCACAAGCCAGCGAACTGATTTCCGAAGCCGTAGTGGCCATGGAATTCAAGGCCAGTGCCGAAGACATCGCACGCATCTGCCACGCTCACCCCAGCTTGAGCGAGGCAACGAAAGAAGCCGCGCTGGCCGTGGACAAGCGCACATTGAACTTCTGACCTTGCCCAATAGCGTCAAGAAAACCTACGAAGCGGAACTGACCGCCCGTGGGTACCAGGCCGACCCGGCGCAACTGCGCGCCGTGGAGGCGCTGGAGCGTTGTGCACAGGAATGGGCGGTCTACAAGGACAAGCGCTCCAATCGCTTGAAGAAGCTGATCAACCATCCCGATGTTCCGCGTGGCGTGTACATGTACGGTGGGGTAGGGCGGGGCAAGAGCTTTCTGATGGATTGCTTCTTCAATGCCGTGCCCTTGAAGCGCAAAACCCGCCTGCACTTCCATGAGTTCATGCGCGAGGTGCACCGCGAGCTGTCCGATCTGCAGGGCACCGTCAATCCGCTGGACGAACTGGCGCGGCGCATGGCGCTGCGCTACAAGCTGGTGTGCTTTGACGAGTTCCATGTGGCCGACATCACCGATGCCATGATCCTGCACCGGTTGCTCGCTGCCATGTTTGAGAACGGCGTGGGCTTTGTCACCACCTCCAACTTCAAGCCGGACGATCTCTATCCCGGCGGTCTGCACCGCAACCGCATCCTGCCGGCCATTGAGTTGCTCAACAGCAGCATGGAAGTGCTGAGCGTGGACAACGGCACCGACTACCGCACCCGCACGCTGGAAGCCGTCAAGCTGTACCACTGCCCGCTGGGCCCCGAGGCCGATGCCGCCATGATGGAGGCGTTTAACGCGCTGGCCGAGCAGCAGGACGAAGACCCGGTGCTCAACATCGAGGCGCGCCAGATCCGCGCCTGGCGCAAGGCTGGCGGCATTGTCTGGTTCAACTTCAAGACCCTGTGCGGCGGCCCGCGCTCGCAAAACGACTATCTGGAAATCGCCTCGCGCTTCCACACGGTGTTTCTCAGCGATGTACCCCAAATGTCGGTGCGCAATGCTTCTGAAGCGCGTCGGTTTACCTGGCTCATCGATGTGCTGTACGACCGGCGCGTCAAGCTGGTGTTGTCTGCCGAGGTTGAGCCGGAGCTTTTGTATACCGAAGGTCCGATGTCTCACGAGTTCCCGCGCACGGTGTCGCGCCTGAACGAAATGCAGTCCAAGGAGTACCTCGCGCTGGAGCGGCGCATGGTGGATACGGGGCTGACATGAGGCGTCTGGGTACTGCGCTGCTGGCTCTGTGCGGCGCCCTCCAGTGTTTTGCACAAACACCCGCGGTACCGCCCGAGCAGGTGCCCAGCGATGCGTATCAGCGCATTGAGGCGGAACGCGTCCGTGAGACGGCCGCCTTTGACGCTCAGGAGGCTGCCTGTTACCAGCGTTTCGCGGTGAACGACTGTCTGAAAAAAGTGCAGTCCAGGCGTCGTGCCTTGCTGGCCGATCTCAAACGCCAGGAAACCCGCTTGCATGAACGCGAACATGTGCAGCAGGGCACCGAAGCCTTGCAGCGCATCGAGCAAAAGGCACTCGATTCCCAGCAAAAGAAGGCCGCCATTCTGGCCGACGACAGCGCCGTTCGCGCGCAGGACAAATTGCAGGAGCAACACGACAAGCAGGCTGAGCATGCGGCCAAGGCGGCTTCCGGTAGCGCGGGCATTGCAGCGCCCCTGTCCAACGGGCCGAGCGCTGCCGATCAGGCGCAGTCGCGCGAGAGCTTTGCGCGCAAGCAGGCGGACGCGGAAAAAAAGCGGCAGGAACTGGCCAAACGCCTGGCCGGGAAAGCGGGCCAAGCGGCCCAACCCCTGCCGGTTCCGCCCTAAGGGCTAATCCAGCGCTTCCAGCTTGACTACGACGATGGACAGGTTGTCGCCACCGCCGCGCGCCCGGGAGCGGGCCTTTTCGATCAAAAATTCGGTGGCCTCACGGGCCGACAGGGTCGCCAACACCGAGCCAATTTCACTGTCCTTGAAGTAGTGCCACACGCCATCGCTGCAAACCATCAGCGAATCGCCCGAACGCATCTTGGTAATGAAGTGTTGCCCCACGGGCGGATCGCTTTCGGTACCCAGGCAACCCATCAGGATGTTGGACTGTGGATGTACCGAGGCCTGCTCGGCAGTAATTTCGCCTTTGTCGACAAGCATCTGCACATAGGAGTGATCGATGGTGCGTTTGACAAAGGTATTGCCATGGTAGTGGTAGATGCGTGAGTCGCCCGTGTGTGCCCAGTGGCAGTCGCCGCCCGGATTGATGATGAAGGCCGCCAGCGTGCTGTGTGGTTCCTGCTCGGAAGAAATGGCGGTGAGCTTGATAACCAGATGTGACTCCTGCACGATCTGCAGCAGCACGGCTGCGGCGTCTTCCGTTTTCGGGTCGTAGCGGTCAAACAATTGCTTGGCCGTCATCATGACCTGGTCCGACGCCTTGCGCCCACCGCTGCGTCCGCCCATGCCGTCGGCGACCACGGCCAGAACGCAGCCATTGCTGCGCGGATGCTGAAGCAGTGCTACCTGGTCTTGCTGGTATTCGCGATCGCCCTTGTGGATGCCCGTCGATGCGGTGAGTCGGTAGCCGGATGGTGCCATGTTGCCTGCGCGGTAAAGCGATACTTTATCTTTTCTGCCCCTGTTCTGGTCGTATTATCAAGCCAGCGTGTGGCGTTTTGTCACCCGCCGGCAGCAAACTTATTCGATACCTCCTTGATCATCAATTTGAATTCGCCGCAACGCCGGTTGATTGCCCTGCGCATGGAACACGGTGACTTGGACGCCCTGATAGACCAGGCGTCGGAGAAGCGCCCTGTGGATGAACTGATGATGCGGCGCCTTAAAAAGCGCCGTCTGGCCTTGCGCGATGAAATCGCCCGCATTGACCAGGACCTCACGCCAGACGAGCCGGCCTGAATGGGTTGGGTGCAAGGCGTTACCGACAGTTTCCGTCCTGGCGGTCCGTTAGCCCAGGCTGTGGAGGAGTACCGCCCCCGTGAAGGCCAGTTGCAAATGGCTGAGGCTGTCGCCGAAGTCATGGAAAGCGGCGGCATACTGGTGGTGGAGGCGGGCACGGGCATCGGCAAGACCTATGCCTATCTGGTCCCGGCCCTGCTCTCGGGCCTGCGCGTGCTGGTGTCTACGGCCACCAAGGCCTTGCAGGATCAGCTGTTTGGCAGAGATATTCCCCATTTACGCCAGGTGCTGGGCCTGTCGTTGCGCGTGGCATTGCTTAAAGGTCGCAGCAGTTACCTGTGTCTGAACCGCATGGAGTCGGCGCGCCAGGACTGGCGCATGGACGAACGCTCGGCGCTGTTGCATCTGGCCCGTATTGAAAACTGGTCTCATGCCACGCAGACCGGCGATCTGGCTGAGGTTGAGGCGCTGGACGAGAACGCACCCCTGTTGCCGCTGGTGACGTCCACACGGGAAAATTGTCTGGGCGCACGCTGTCCTCAGGCTTCGGCCTGCTTTGTCAACCGGGCGCGGCGCGAGGCCTTGGCCGCCGATGTGGTGGTCATCAACCACCACCTCTACTTTGCGGATTTGAATGTGCGCGAGTCCGGTGTGGCTGAATTGCTGCCGTCGGTCCATGCGGTGGTGTTTGACGAAGCCCATCAGCTCAATGAGATTGGCGTGCAGTTTTTAGGGCGTCAGTTGGGCAGCGGCCAACTGAGCAGCCTGGCGCGTGATCTTGAGCAGGTGACCTCGGCCCACGCACGGGGACTTGCGCCCTGGGCTGCGCTGGCGGCAGACGTGGAGCACTGTGCCGAGGCTTTGCGTGCCCGCTTTCCGGAGAGCGACCGCTTGGAGCGCATGGATTGGAGTGCCACCGGCGCGCGCTGGCAAATCTTGCTGCAGCATGCCCTGGATTCTCTAGCCCACGTCACGGAGGCACTGGATCTGGTGGCACAAGTGGCGCCCGAGTTGCAGACGCTGCTGGGCCGTGTGGCCGAACTGATGGAGCTGCTGCAATTATTTCTGGCGCCCGTGCCGGCAGATGCCGTGCGTTGGCTGGAGTTGGGCCGCCAGGTGCGCATGCTGCAGTCGCCACTGGATGTGTCCGGCGCCATGCAGCAGCGCGTGCTGCCCCAGGGGGGTGGCGCGGGCGGTAACAAGTCCTGGGTCTTTACCTCGGCCACGCTGGGCCATGATGACAAGCTGAGCTGGATGGTGGAGAGTTGCGGTCTGGCCGGGGCTCGCATTCTCAAAGTACCCAGCCCGTTTGACTATGCGCGGCATGCTGCGCTGTACATTCCCTCGGGCTTTCCAAAACCTGCCGAAGCCGGTCACAGTTTTGCCGTGGCAGAACTGGCCTTGCAGGGCGGATCGATTTTGGGTGGCCGCACCCTGGTGCTCACCACCACCTTGCGCGCGATGCGCGCCATTGGTGATGCGCTGGCGCATGCCCTGCAGGGACGCGATGACCTGGAGGTACTGGTGCAGGGTGCCATGCCCAAACGCGAGTTGCTGGCCCGCTTTTTACAGGGCGGCACGCAGCAGCCGGGCGCCATTCTGGTGGCATCTGCCACCTTCTGGGAAGGCATTGACATGCCGGGCGATGCCTTGCAATTGGTCTTGATCGACAAACTGCCGTTCACGCCTCCGGATGACCCGGTGCAGCAGGCGCGCTCCAGAATGTTGGAGAGCCAGGGCAAAAGCCCCTTCAAGGCACTGCATCTGCCGCAGGCCGCGGTGGTGCTGCGGCAGGGCGCCGGGCGACTGATTCGCCGTGAGTCGGATCGGGGTGTGCTGGTGGTCTGTGATGTGCGGCTGGCCCAAATGGGCTATGGCCGCCAATTGCTGGCAGCCTTGCCGCCTATGCGCAGACTTGCCGAGGCCCGTGATTTTGCAGACGCCCTAGAGGCCCTTACCAGACCTTCCACCACGGATCATTCTTCGCCCTCTCACCCTTGGTGAGGAACTCCGACTGCGGATAGCTGGTTTCCAGCACGCGCTTGGCGTCGTCGCGCAGTTGTGTCAGGCCCAGCGCGTCATAAGACTTGAAGATGATAAACAGGGCCTCTTCCAGCGCCGGTACGTCGCGGTAATCTGCCAGGGCGGTTTGCGCGCGGTTGACGGCTGCCAGGTAGGCACCGCGCTTGTAATAGTACCGCGCCACATGCACCTCGTACTGCGCCAGGGAGCTCACGATGTAGTTCATGCGCTGGGCTGCGTCTGCGGCATAGCGGGAGTCCGGGAAGCGCGCCACCAGTTCCTTGAAGGATTCAAAAGCCTCCTTGGAGGCCTTCTGGTCGCGCTCGGACAGGTCCTGCCGCGAAATGGCGGAGAACAAGCCCAGATCGTCATTGAAGTTGATGATGCCCTTGAGGTAGAGCGCGTAGTCCAGTGCCGGGCTGGCCGGGTGCAGCTTCATGAAGCGGTCCAGCGTGGAAATCGCCTGGGCTGGTTCCTGGGTCTTGTAATGGGCGTAGGCCTTGTCGAGCTGCGCTTGTTGCGCCAGGGGCGTGCCGGCGGCGCGTGCCTCCAGTTTCTCCAGCAACGGGATAGCCTTGTCGTACTGGCCATTGTCCATGGAGTCTTTGGCATCGGCATAGATGGCGTTCGGGCTCATGGCCAGCGTCTTGTCGACGACGGCCGTGGAGCACCCCGCCAGACCGATCGCTGCGGCTATCAGCACCAGGTCATAAACAACCGATAATTTGACTCGCAACATTGTGGGAAACTTTCTTGAAACAGACCGTCGGGATTATATCGGCCGCCCCTTTGGGACTTCTTGCCGAAGAGGGCGAGGAGTTGGGGCCGGATGTGGACATCCGCGTTCTGCAGGTCAGCCCGGAGCAGCACGGTGAGCGGCTGGACAAAGCCTTGGCCCTGGGTGTCGCCGAATTTTCCCGCAGCTATTTGCAGCAACTGCTGGAATCCGGTTTTGTCACGCTCAATGGCAAGCCCGGCCTCAAGGCGTCGCACAAGGTCAAGGCCGGCGATGCCCTGCGTGTCGAACTCAAGGCCACACCGCAAAGCCAGGCCTTCAAGCCCGAGGCGGTGGATTTCGGCATTGCCTTTGAGGACGCGCACATTCTGGTGGTCAATAAGCCCGCCGGGCTGGTGGTGCACCCTGCGCCGGGGAACTGGAGTGGCACGCTACTCAACGGGCTGCTAGCGCATGCCCCCTGTTTCCTATCCGTGCCGCGCGCCGGTATCGTGCACCGGCTGGACAAGGACACCAGTGGCCTGATGGTGGTCGCCAAAAGCCGGGAGGTGATGGATGCCTTGGTGAATGCCATCGCCGCACGCGAGGTCAGCCGCCAGTATCTGGCCCTGGCCCACGGTGCCTGGGTTGGTCCCAAAAACAAGACGGTGGATGCACCCATTGGGCGCGATCCACGCAACCGCTTGCGCATGGCGGTAGTGGACTTGGCCACGCAGTCCGGCAAGACCGCACGCACCGATTTTGAGCTGCAGACCAGCCATGCGACGGGCTGTTATGTGCGCTGCATCCTGCACACCGGGCGCACCCACCAGATCCGGGTGCACATGGCCTCCATTGGCCACCCACTGATTGCCGATAGCGTCTACGGGGGGAGTGCGCAGTTCGGCCTGAGCCGGCAAGCTCTGCACGCCACCCGACTGGCTTTCCTGCATCCCGTTACGGCGAAAGAATTGGTGTTTGAAGCCCCCGTGCCGGCAGATATGCAGCAGGCCTTGGCCCAATGGGGGCCTGCGGTACAATCCGTCAAAGCCTGAAAGGCTATTCGCCTCGCTACGAGTTGAGGTTGCCACGGGGTCTGCTCCCCGTTTGATATCCGAAGAAACCCCATTGATGTGTCGCCGTGAGGGCGATGTTTTCCGGAAAAATGCCTGACCTATGAATTTGGCGGACGCAAAGCGGGTCCTGGAGACCGCGCTGATTTGCACTCAACAACCGATGCCTGTACGCGATATGCGCGCGCTGTTTGGCGACGTGTTGGGCGCCGACACGCTGAAAACCCTGCTGCAGGAATTGCACGACGACTGGGCCGGCAAAGGCGTGGAACTGGTCAATGTGGCCACGGGCTGGCGCTTTCAAAGCCGTCCGGAGATGCGCGAATATCTGGACCGCCTGCATCCTGAAAAGCCACCCCGTTACACCCGAGCTACTCTGGAAACCCTGGCCATCATTGCCTACCGCCAGCCGGTCACCCGCGGTGACATGGAAGACATTCGCGGCGTGACTATCAACTCGCTGCTGATCAAGCAATTGGAAGACCGTGGCTGGGTGGAAGTGATTGGCCACCGCGAAGCCGCCGGTCGCCCGGCCCTGTTTGCGACGACCAAACAATTTCTGGACGATTTGGGTTTGGCTTCGCTGGACCAGTTGCCGATGTTGGACAGCCCGCTTCAGGCCTCTCAGGCCTTTGAAGCCCTGGCGCCCCTGGAAGAAGAAACCCCTGCGCCGCAGGTTCCTGAAGTTAATCCGGCCGAGCCGGAGCTGCAGATGGAGATGCCCGTGACTGCGCCTGAAATGGACGCCAACCCCCCTTTAGATGGAAATTTGCTATGAATGAAACCGGCCCCATGACAGAACCCGACGACGGGCAGACCGCGAGCGAAGAGACTGGCATTGTGTTTACGGTGGCGCCAGTGGAAGAACACAAGTCCGTGCCGGGTGCTGGTGGTACCCGCTTTGACGATATTCTTTCGGGCCAGTTTGACGCCGATGAAGAGATAGAAGAGTTGGCGCCTCCGAAGCGCGTGCTGGCTCCCATGGCGGAGACGCCCAAGCTGCACAAGGTGCTGGCCCAGGCGGGCATGGGCTCGCGCCTGGAGATGGAGCAACTCATCATGGAAGGCCGTATTTCGGTCAACAATGAGCCGGCCCACATCGGCCAACGCATCCAGTTCGGCGACAGTATCAAAGTCAATGGCAAGCCGATTCGCGTGCGCATCGACCCGCCGCCGGCACGCGTTATCGCCTATCACAAGCCGGTGGGCGAGGTCGTCACCCACGACGACCCGCAAAACCGCCCGACTGTGTTTCGCAAGCTGCCCAAGCTGCCGCAGGGCAAGTGGCAGTCGGTGGGGCGCTTGGACTTGAACACCGAAGGCCTGCTGCTGTTCACCAGTTCCGGCGAGTTGGCCAATAACCTGATGCATCCGCGCTTCGGCCTGGAGCGTGAGTACGCGGTGCGCGTGCTGGGCGCACTCACCAAGGACGAAAAGGCCTTGTTGCTGTCCGGCGTCAAGCTCGAAGACGGTATGGCCCAGTTCGGCTCGATCGAAGACGGCGGCGGTGAGGGCTCCAACTGCTGGTACCGCGTCACCATTTCGGAAGGACGCAATCGCGAGGTGCGCCGCATGATGGAAGCCGTCGGTCATGCGGTCAGCCGTCTGATCCGCATCCGCTATGGCGCCATGTTGCTGCCACGCGGCCTCAAGCGCGGCGCCTGGATGGAGTTGGACGACGCCGATATCCGAGGCCTGATGCAGGCCGCTGGTGGCGTGCGCGCTCCCGGTGAGCGGGGTGATCAGCCAGCGCGTGAAGGTGCGCCAGGCAACGGGCGAGGCAATCGCGGCCCGCGCGGCAACCGCCCGCGCTCTGGTGGCCCGCGTGGCAATACGGATTCCGGCCCGGGGCGCAACGCACAGGGGCCCAATGGGGCAGGGCGCAGTGCACGCCCGGAGCGCGCACCTGAGCGCAAGGCCGTCAATGCGCAGCCCGATCCGATGAAGACATCATTGGGTTATATCGGCGCCGACAGCTTTAACCGACAGCGTCAGGAGCGCGGTCAACGCCCGGGCGGCTCTGGTGGATCCAGGCGCAGTGGCGGTGGCGGGCGCGGACGTCCGGGCTGATGGGATGCCATGCCCGGCTGCGCCAGGCTCTTGACGGAGTCGCAGTCATTCCCGGACTGGTCCGAAGAATGACTGGCGCGATGCTAAAATCGCAGGCTTTGCCCTGGTGGGCAAATTACTCAACCCAGATCAGGAAATTTCATGACTATCGAACGCACTCTCTCCATCATCAAGCCTGACGCCGTTGCTAAAAACGTGATCGGCCAAATCTACGCACGCTTTGAAGCTGCCGGCCTCAAGGTCGTTGCCGCCCGTATGGCCCATCTGTCGCGCCGCGAAGCCGAAGCGTTTTACGCTGTGCACGCCGCCCGTCCCTTCTTCAAGGATCTGGTGGATTTCATGATCTCCGGCCCGGTGATGATCCAGGCCCTGGAAGGCGAGAACGCCATTCTGAAGAACCGTGACCTGATGGGCGCTACCGACCCCAAGAAGGCTGACGCCGGCACCATCCGCGCTGACTTCGCTGACAGCATTGACGCCAATGCCGTGCACGGTTCTGATGCTGCGGAGACGGCTGCGGTTGAAATCGCATTCTTCTTCCCCGGCATGAACGTGTACTCACGTTAATCCATGCAATGACGGCCAACCTGCTTGATTACGATCTGGATGGATTGGCCGCGTTTTGCGAGCGGCTGGGTGAGAAGCGTTTTCGCGCCACCCAGCTGTTTCGCTGGATTCATCAAAAAGGCGCAGCCCAGTTTGATGAGATGACGGACCTGGCCAAGTCCTTGCGCGAGAAGCTCAAGACTGCGGCGCATGTGCAGGTTCCTGCGGTTATTTCCCAGCACATTTCGACCGACGGCACCATTAAATGGCTGTTTGATGTAGGTGGCGGCAACGCCATTGAGACGGTATTTATTCCCGAAGACGACAGAGGCACCTTGTGTGTATCCTCCCAGGCCGGTTGCGCCGTGGGTTGTCGCTTCTGCTCCACCGGGCACCAGGGCTTTAGCCGCAACCTGACGGCGGCCGAAATCATTGGCCAACTCTGGTTTGCAGAACATTTCCTGCGCAAGCACCTCGGCGTGGACGAGCGTGTCATTTCCAATGTGGTGATGATGGGCATGGGCGAGCCGCTGCAAAACTATCTGCCGCTGGTGCAAAGCCTGCGTGTGATGCTGGACGACCACGGCTATGGCCTGTCGCGCCGCCGTGTCACAGTCTCCACCTCGGGTGTTGTGCCGAAGATAGATCGCCTGGGGCAAGACTGCCCTGTGGCGTTGGCTGTTTCCTTGCACGCGCCCAATGATGCGCTGCGTGACCACCTGGTGCCGCTGAATCGCAGCTACCCTTTGGAAGAGTTGATGCAGGCCTGTCAGCGCTACCTGCAATTTGCGCCGCGCGACTTCATCACCTTTGAGTACTGCATGCTGGACGGAGTAAACGACACGCTGGCGCATGCGGAGGAACTGGTGCAACTGCTGCGGGCCCATGGCAAGCATGGCTGGTGCAAGCTCAACCTCATTCCTTTCAATCCGTTTCCTGTTTCGGGCTTGAAACGTTCGAACCATGGCGCAGTGCAGGCTTTTGCAAAGGTGTTGATGGAAGCCGGAATCATCACCACGGTGCGCAAAACCCGGGGCGATGATATCGATGCGGCGTGCGGACAACTCGCTGGCGACGTGCAAGACCGCACTGCCGTGGGCAAACGCATTGCCAAGCAGCGTACGATTGCCCTCATTCCCGTGTTCGATACGCAGATCCGGACAACCGGAGATTCCGGAACATGATGAACATGCGGCGGCTGCCGGCATTTTTCATTTCTTTTTGTTTGGGGCTTTTGGCAGCGCTGCTGCTCGTCGGCGGGCTTGCAGGTTGTGCGGCGAATGGAAGCTACGCCTCAGCAACGCCCGAGTCGTTTACGGATTCGGACGAGCCTGAGAGCCGCAAACGCGCCACCAACCGACTGAAGCTGGCGATCCTGTATTTTCAGGATGGCAAGAACAACTTCGCGCTCGATGAGGTGAAGCAGGCTATCCAGATCGACCCCAACTGGTTTGAGCCCTACGGCATGCGGGGTCTGATTTTTATGCAGACCGGTGACCAGGGACAGGCGGAGGCCAGCTTCCAAAAAGCCTTGTCCATTAATCCGGGCTCCTCCGATATCAAACACAACTACGCGGTTTTGCTGTGCCGGATGAAACGTCCGGCGGAAGCTGTGAAGTTATTCGCGACCGCCCTGGCGGACCCGGCTTATGCCCAGCGCGCCAGAACATGGCAAGAGCAGGCCAACTGCCAGCTCGTCAATGGGCAAAAGGCCGAGGCCGAAGCTAGCTTTTTGCGCTCCTATGAGTTGGACGCCAGCAATCCGGTGACCGGTTTTCAGCTGGCCGGCCTGTTGTTTCAGCGCGGCGAGTTGGTCCGAGCGCAGTTTTATGCCCGGCGGGTCAATAATGGCGAACGCGCCTCTGCCGAGTCTTTGTGGCTGGGTGTCAAGATTGAACGCAGCCTGGGTAACAAGGAGGCTCAGGCGCAAGTGGAAGCGCAGTTGCGTAAACGGTTTGCGCAGTCGCGTGAGGCGATGGCCTTGGAGCGTGGAGCATTTAATGAGTGAGCTGCCCCCATTCTCAGCAACCCCTTTGCCCGGGGCGGCTGAACCCACGGCCGGCATGCTGTTGCGCGCTGCGCGCGAGGCGACCGGTCTGCATGTTGCTGCCCTGGCGGTAGCGATGAAGGTGCCCGTAAAGAAGCTCGAAGCGCTCGAAGCCGATCGCCTGGAGGAGCTGCCGGATGCGGTGTTTGTTCGGGCCTTGGCGGGCAGTGTTTGCCGAGCACTCAAGATTGACCCTGCGCCCGTGTTGAGCCGGTTGCCGCAAACGGAGTTGCGCAAACTGGATCGGGATGTGCGCGGCATCAACATGCCCTTTCGTTCCGCAGGCATACACCACTACGGCAATTCCCTCGCCGGTCTGGTCTCCCGCCCCGCAGCCCTGTTGGCACTGGGTTTGTTGTTGGCAGCGCTGGTGGTGCTCTACTTCCCGGAGGTTCACACCCGCGCCGGCAAAGTGGCGGGTGTGCCTTCAGTCGGCGCTTCCGTGGGGGTTTCTGCCTCGATCGCCAGCCTGGCCCAGCCGCAGCTGCCGGCTTCTTCCGCAAGTTCTGTGGCGACTGTGAGTGCGGCACCTGTGAGCGCTGCCAGCGGGTCTGCGCCTTTGCCCCTTGCTGCGACAGGCGGTATTGCCCGTGAGGCAAGTCCTGCTCCTGTCACAACGCCCGATCTGCTGGTTTTCAAGGCCAAGTCCACGACCTGGGTCCGTGTGAGCGATGCCAAGGGTGCCATTCAGTTTGAGAAATCCATGGCTGCGGGTGAGACTGCAGCGTCTTCCGGCACTCCCCCTTTGGCCATTGTGGTGGGCAATGTGAGTGCCACCGAACTGCTGGTGCGCGGTCAGGCCTTCAATCTGGAAGAAGTCGCCAAGAACAATGTTGCACGTTTTGAGGTGAAGTAATGCAAGAAAAAAAGGCCATTGAATTGGCGTCCCCGCGTGTGCGTACTTCGCTGCGAGCAGACGTGGTCTGGGGTAGCCGGGTGGTGTCTGTTGGCGGCGGTGAGCCGGTGCGGGTGCAGTCCATGACCAATACCGACACCGAGCAAGCCGTGGAGACGGCGCTGCAGATCAAAGAACTGGCGTTGGCCGGATCCGAGATGGTGCGCATTACCGTCAACACACCGGAGGCCGCTCAAGCCGTTCCTTATATCCGCGAGCAACTCGACCGCATGGGCATTGACGTGCCTTTGATCGGTGATTTCCACTTTAACGGGCACCGGCTGCTGTCTGAGTTTCCGGACTGCGCACAGGCCCTGTCCAAGTACCGTATCAATCCCGGCAACGTCGGCAAGGGCGACAAGCGCGATCGCCAGTTCGGTCAAATGATCGAGGCCGCGATTCGCTGGAACAAGGCTGTGCGCATCGGTGTCAACTGGGGCAGTCTGGACCAGGAGTTGCTCGCGTCCATGATGGATGAGAATAGTCGCCGTGCGCAGCCCTGGGACGCCAAGCCTGTGATGTACGAGGCACTGATCACTTCGGCCATTGAATCGGCTCGTCGCGCGGTGGAGATGGGGCTGCCCGCGCACCAAATTCTGTTGTCCTGCAAGGTCAGCGGTGTGCGTGACCTGATCGCGGTCTACCGGGAGCTGGGCCAGCGCTGCGACTACGCGCTGCACCTGGGTCTGACCGAAGCCGGCATGGGCACCAAGGGCACGGTGGCGTCTGCCGCCGCCTTGGCGGTCTTGCTGCAGGAGGGCATTGGCGACACCATTCGCGTTTCGCTGACACCGGCGCCGGGCGAATCGCGTACGCAGGAGGTGGTCATTGCGTCCGAGATTTTGCAGTCTCTGGGCCTGCGCACTTTTGTGCCCAGCGTCACCGCCTGCCCCGGCTGCGGACGCACCACCAGCACCACCTTCCAGGAACTGACGCAGCAAATCGACGATTTTCTGCGTGCCCAAATGCCGGTTTGGCGCGAACGCTTCCCCGGTGTCGAACACCTCAAGGTGGCCGTTATGGGCTGCATTGTGAATGGCCCGGGTGAGAGCAAACATGCCGATATTGGTATCAGTCTGCCGGGCACCGGCGAGGCGCCTGCTGCGCCCGTCTTTATCGACGGCGAAAAGCGCATGACACTGCGCGGCGAAAATATCGCCATCGACTTTCAGAAAGTGGTTGAAGACTACATCCTGCAGCGCTTTGGCGCGGCCGCCCCCACTGCATGAACATTTCCCAAGGCATGAACGATAAAACAACCCCACGCAAAGTGGAAAAACTGGTTGCCGTCAAAGGCATGAATGACATTCTCCCGCCGGACTCGGCGCGCTGGGAGGCGTTGGAGGAGCGTGTGCGCAAGCTGATGCACCGCTTTGCCTACGAGAACCTGCGTACGCCCATCGTCGAGCCCACAGCCCTGTTTGTGCGGGGTTTGGGCGAGGTGACCGACATTGTCGAAAAGGAGATGTACTCCTTTGACGACCGTCTGAACGGCGAAGCCCTGACGCTGCGTCCGGAGAACACCGCCGGCGTGGTGCGAGCAGCCATTGAACATTCGCTGCTCTACAACGGTGGCAAGCGCCTGTATTACATGGGTCCCATGTTCCGCCACGAGCGTCCGCAGCGCGGACGCTACCGGCAGTTCCACCAGATCGGCGCCGAGGCGCTGGGCTTTGGTGGTGGCGAGGTGGATGCCGAACTGATCCTGATGGCGCACGCGCTGTGGCAGGAAATCGGTCTGACCGATGTCGCCTTGCAGCTCAACAGCCTGGGCCAGCCCGAAGAGCGCAACCAACACCGCGCCGCTTTGATCCAGCACTTTGAGGCGCACCACGATGTACTGGACGAAGAGGCCAAGCGCCGTCTGCACCTGAACCCCTTGCGTCTGTTGGACAGCAAGAACCCGGCGATGCAGGCCGTGATCGAATCTGCTCCGCGGTTGCTGGATTTTCTGGGTACTGCATCCAAACAGCACCTGAAGACCGTGACCGATATCCTGGAGGCCAATGGCGTGGCCTATTCCATCAACCCGCGTCTGGTGCGCGGCATGGATTACTACAACCTCACGGTGTTCGAGTTCGTCACCACCAAGCTGGGTTCGCAGGGCACCATTTGTGCCGGTGGCCGCTACGACTACCTGTTTGAGCAGGTGGGGGGCAAGTCGACACCGGCCGTCGGTTGGGCTATGGGTATGGAGCGCGTGCTGGAGTTGCTCAAGGAGTTGGAGGCTGCGGATGCCACGCCTGTCCTGGACGCGTATGCCATTGTTCCGGATGCCGGGTTTTTGCCCGCCGTCATGGTTTGCCTGCAAAGCCTGCGCGCCCACGGTGTGTCGGTGCAAATGCAGGCCACGACGGCCGAGGGCATGGCCAGCATGAAGTCGCAGTTCAAACGCGCAGATGCCTCCGGCGCCCGCTTTGCCCTGATTTTCGGCGCTGATGAAATGGCCCAGGGCCAGGTCACCGTCAAGGCGCTGCGCGACGCCGCCGTTCCCCAGGAGACCCGTACACTGCGGGAGGCGACCCAATGGTGCAAGAGCCTACAATCCAACGCTTAACTTATTAGTCCCATGGCAAATCATCTAGACCTCGAAGAACAAGAACAACTTGATGAAATCAAGCATTTCTGGAAGCAATACGGCAACGCCATTACCTGGGTGTTGATCGTCGTTTTGGGTGCTTACGCGGCCTGGAACGGATACCAGTACTGGCAACGCAGCCAGGCGTCGCAGGCCGCGGCGCTGTTTGATGAGATCGAAAAGGTATCGCGCGAGGGCGATGCGACCAAGTTGGAGCACGCCTTTGGTGAGATGAAGGATCGCTTTGCATCTACTGCTTATGCACAGCAGGCGGGACTGTTGGTTGCCAAGTCTCTATATGAGTCCGGCAAGGTGGACGGTGCCAAGGCAACCCTGACCTGGGTGGCTGAAAAGTCTGCCGATGCGGGTTACGCCTCGGTAGGACGTTTGCGTCTGGCGGGCGTATTGATGGACAGCAAGGCCTACGACGAGGCGCTGAAGGTGTTGGATGGCACTATGGCAGTGGAATTCGCCGCTTTGCAGGCGGATCGCCGTGGCGATATTTTCCTGGCTCAGGGCAAGAAGCCGGAGGCTACGGAACAATACCTGAAGGCCTTCAAGGCGTTTGATGCAGGGACCGATTACCGGCGCCTGGTCGTTGTCAAGCTCAACAGTCTGGGTGTAGATCCGCTGGAAGAAGCGGCTGCCAAGTCTGTAGCAACCGACAAGGGTGTGGCGTCCAAGTGAGTATTTTTTCAGTTCGGGGAAATCTGGTGATGCGCAACCTGTTCGCTATGGTTTTACTGGTACTTCTCGCGGCCTGTGCCGGCACGGAGCGACCCAAGCCGGCACCGCTGGCAGCCAATGTGCCACTGCTGGGTGTGCGTCCGGTCTGGACTGCAGCGGTCGGGCTCGTTGACTTTGCGTTGGAGGTGCGGGTCGTGGACGGGCGCGCCTACCTTGCCAGCTCCGGTGGGACGGTGGTTGCTCTGGACGCCCAAACAGGTGCTGATGTATGGCGTACGAACGTGGACGCTGCGCTGAGCGCCGGTGTCGGCAGTGATGGTCGTTACAGCGCGGTCGTCACCCGCACCAACGACTTGGTGGTTCTGGACGGTGGAAAAATCGCCTGGCGACAAAAACTCAAGGCCCTGACGCTGACAGCGCCCCTGGTGGCAGGGGGGCGTGTCTTTACGCTCTCTAGCGACCGCAGTATCAGTGCCTTTGATGCTGCGTCCGGACAAAAGTTGTGGCAGCAGCAAAGGCCCAATGAAGCCCTGGTGCTGGGGCAAGCGGGATTGTTGACGGCGGTTTCCGACACGCTGGTGGTGGGCTTTGGCAGCCGCCTGGCCGGTTTGAATCCCCTCAACGGCAATACCCGCTGGGAAACATCCGTCGTCAGTGCCCGGGGCACCAACGAAGTGGAGCGTCTGAGTGACATAGTTGCCGGCTTCAGCCGCGAAGGTAGTCAGTTGTGTGTGCGTGCCTTTCAATACGCGGTAGCGTGCACGGATGCAGCGACGGGGCGAGCCCAGTGGAGCAAGCCGGCCAACGGCAGCACCGGAATTTCCGGCGATGCCAGCATGGTTTATGGGTCTGACAGCGATGGTCGTCTGAGTGCCTGGAGCCGTAAAGATGGTGAAAAGGCTTGGGCGTTGGATCGTTATCGCTTTCGCGTATTGACGGCACCGCTGGTGGCGGGCCGTTCCTTGATTGTTGGAGACGACTCCGGCAACCTGCACTTCTTGTCCAAAGATGATGGTGCAGCTTTGAACCGGGTCGTGACTGACGATTCCGGCCTGTCTGTGGCGCCCGTACTGGTCGGCAAGACTTTGCTGGCAGTGAGCCGTCGCGGCTCCGTCTATGCGTTCCGGCCTGAGTAGGCTGTTTATAAAGCCTCTATGAAACCCGTTATCGCACTGGTCGGCCGACCCAATGTCGGCAAGTCGACCCTGTTTAATCGCATGACCAAAACGCGGGACGCCATTGTGGCGGACTACGCGGGTCTGACACGGGATCGCCATTACGGCACCGGAATGCAAGGCAAGCACGAATACATCGTGATTGACACCGGGGGGTTTGAGCCCGATGCGGAGAGTGGCATTTACAAGGAAATGGCGAAGCAGACGCGTCAGGCCGTAGCTGAAGCCGATGTGGTGGTGTTTGTGGTGGATGCCCGTGCCGGTGTGTCCTCACAAGACCACGACATTGCCAAGTACCTGCGCAAGCTGAGCAAGCCTTGCATGTTGGTGGCCAACAAGGCCGAAGGCATGACCACCGGTGTGCAGATTGGCGAGTTTTTTGAACTGGGCCTGGGTGAGGTTATTCCGGTATCAGCGGCCCACGGGCAGGGCATTCGTACGCTGGTGGAAATGGCTCTTGAGCCCTTGCACCTGCAGGACGAAGATGCAGAGGTGGTCGAACACGACCCCTCGGTGATCAAGCTGGCGGTGGCAGGTCGACCCAATGTGGGCAAGTCCACGCTTATCAATACCTGGTTGGGGGAAGAGCGACTGGTCGCGTTTGACATGCCGGGCACCACCCGTGACGCGATTTCCGTGCCGTTTGAGCGCGATGGCCAACGCTTTGAATTGGTCGATACCGCTGGTTTGCGCCGCAAGGGCAAGGTATTCGAGGCCATTGAGAAATTTTCAGTTGTCAAGACGCTGCAGGCGATTGAGTCTGCCAGTGTGGCCTTGCTGCTGATCGACGCCACACAGGGCGTGACCGACCAGGACGCGCATATTGCCGGCTACATCCTGGAAGCGGGGAGGGCCGTGGTGATTGCCGTGAACAAGTGGGATGCGGTCGACGAATACCAGCGTGAGTTGGTAAAACGCTCGCTGGAAACCCGCATGGGCTTTCTCAAATTTGCCACTGTGCACTTCATCTCCGCGCAAAAACGACAGGGTCTCGGGCCGCTGTGGGATTCCATCGCCCAGGCACACCGTTCGGCCAACTGCAAGATGCCGACGCCGGTGCTAACCCGGTTGCTGCTGGAGGCCGTGCAGTTTCAGACACCCAAGAAGACCGGCATGTACCGCCCCAAGCTGCGTTACGCGCACCAGGGCGGCATGAATCCGCCCATCATCATCATCCACGGTAATTCTCTCGAACATGTCACCGAGGCCTACAAGCGTTTCCTGGAAGGCCGGTTCCGCAAGGAGTTCAACCTGGTAGGTACCCCGCTGCGCATTCAGATGAAGAGTGCGTCGAACCCCTATGCGGACAACGATTGATTCACGAGCAGATTTCCTTGCCGTTTTTTCATGTCCGGTTTAGGATGGCCCGCTAATTGTGCTATCGTTACCACTTATCAATTTTTTCGAACACGGAAAATATCGTGAATAATAAAGGCCAACTCTTGCAAGACCCGTTCCTCAACGCACTGCGTAGGGAACATGTACCTGTATCCATTTATTTGGTGAACGGTATCAAGTTGCAAGGTCAAATCGAATCATTTGATCAGTATGTTGTGTTGCTGCGCAACACCGTAACCCAGATGGTTTACAAGCACGCAATCTCAACTATCGTCCCCGGTCGCGCAGTAGCGTTCAGCGCTGGCGGTGGTGACGAACAGCCGCACGAAGCCTGAGTTGACGGGCCAGACCGAGGCTAGCGCTGCGGTGACGCGGCTCATCTCTTGACTGATTTTCCCCAGAAAGCCAGAGCAGCGACTATTCTTGTCGGTGTTGATTTGGGGCTTCCCCATTTTGATGGCGAACTCGAAGAACTCGGTCTGTTGGCGCAGACAGCCGGCATGCAGCCGGTGGCGCGCGTCACCTGCAAACGCCGCGCCCCTGACGCTGCGCTGTTTATCGGCACGGGCAAGGCGGATGAAATCAAGTTGCTGGCCGCCCAGGTCGGTGCGACGGAGGTTTTGTTCGATCAGTCGCTCAGTCCCGGCCAGCAGCGCAATCTTGAACGTCATCTCGAAATGCCGGTCAACGATCGCACCTTCCTGATTTTGGAAATCTTCGCCCAGCGAGCCCGTAGCCACGAGGGCAAGTTGCAGGTTGAATTGGCGCGTCTGCAGTATCTGAGTACGCGTCTGGTGCGCCGTTGGTCCCATTTGGAGCGCCAAAGCGGTGGTATTGGTATGCGTGGCGGCCCCGGAGAGGCGCAAATCGAGCTGGATCGTCGCATGATCGGCGAGACCATCAAGCGCACCAAGGAACGTCTGGCCAAGGTCAAGAAGCAGCGTCAAACCCAAAGACGCCAGCGTGAACGGCGCGACGCCTTCAATATTTCGCTGATCGGCTACACCAATGCGGGTAAGTCCACGCTGTTCAATGCCTTGGTGAAGGCGCGTGCCTATGCCGCTGACCAGCTGTTTGCGACGCTGGATACCACCACCCGTCAGCTGTATCTGGGGGAGGCCGGTCGTTCAGTTTCTCTGTCCGATACCGTGGGTTTCATCCGGGACTTGCCGCACGGACTGGTGGACGCTTTTCAGGCCACGCTGCAAGAGGCGGTAGATGCTGATTTGCTGCTGCACGTGGTTGACGCCTCCAACGAGGGCTACGTGGAGCAAATTGCCCAGGTACAACGCGTTCTGAAAGAGATCGGGGCGCAAGACATTCCCCAACTGCTGGTGTTCAACAAGACCGATGCCTTGGCACCGGACCAGCAACCTCTGCGACTGGTGGACGAGTACGAAATCGACGGTGAGCAAACACCGCGCGTTTTCGTAAGTGCCAAAAGTTTGCACGGTGTTGCGGAGTTGCGGCAAAAGCTGTCTTCGATAGTGGGGGCGGCGGTTCGCACGGAGCCTGTGCCTTCGGATATCCGCCTGGATGACCTTGAAAATGACGGGGCCGCATCGTGATTGGGCACAATCATCGTTAGGCCAACAAAGTTGATGCAATGAAATTTCTATTTTCCCCGTTTGATTGGAGTCTGCCGACGTGGCGACTCAAGCGCATGTTCAATTTGAACGATTCCCGCTGGGGCCGTGGCGATGGCAAGTCTGCCGAACCCGGCAAGCCTGCGGATGGCGTGCCTGGTGCCGAGCCACCCAAGCAGCCCGCGCCGGACCGGCGTCCGACCTCAGTCAGTTCCGGGCCGCCCGATCTGGATGAATTGTGGCGCGACTTCAATCGCAAACTCGGCAGTCTGTTTGGCGGCAAGCCAACGGGTGGGCAGGGCGGCGGCAACGGTTCGGGGGGGGCTGGTGGTGGTTTTCAGCCCGACATGAAAAATGCCGGAGTGGGCATCGGACTGATTCTGGGTGTGCTGCTGCTGATCTGGCTGGGCACCGGTTTCTTTATCGTGCAGGAAGGCCAGCAGGCCGTGATCACCCAGTTCGGGCGTTACAAATCTACGGTGGGTGCTGGCTTCCAATGGCGGCTTCCTTATCCCGTTCAGCGCCACGAGTTGGTGTTTGTGACGCAGATTCGCTCCGTGGATATCGGGCGTGACACGGTGCTCAAGGCGACCGGTCTCAAGGAGTCGGCCATGCTGACCCAGGATGAGAACATTCTTGACATCAAGTTTGCCGTGCAGTACCGGCTGAGCGACGCCCGGGCCTTCTTGTTTGAGAGCAAAAATCCCACGGATGCGGTTGTGCAGGCTGCTGAAACCGCGGTGCGCGAGGTGATTGGTCGCATGCGCATGGATGCCGCCTTGTCGGAAGAGCGCGATCAGATTGCGCCCCAGGTGCGCACGCTGATGCAGGCCATTCTGGACCGTTATAAGGTCGGCGTTGAAGTCGTGGGCATCAATCTGCAGCAGGGCGGGGTGCGTCCGCCTGAGCAGGTACAGGCCTCTTTTGACGATGTGCTCAAGGCCGGTCAGGAGCGCGAGCGTTCCAAAAACGAGGCCCAGGCCTATGCCAATGATGTGATTCCACGTGCCGTGGGCTCCGCTTCACGCCTGAAGGAAGAGGCCGACGCCTACAAGGCCCGTGTGGTGGCCCAGGCACAAGGCGATGCCCAGCGTTTTCGTTCGGTTTTTGCCGAATACCAGAAGGCCCCGCAAGTCACGCGTGACCGCATGTACCTGGACACCATGCAGCAGATTTACGGCAACGTCACCAAAGTCGTGGTGGAGTCGCGCCAGGGCTCCAGCCTGCTGTACATGCCATTGGACAAGATCTTGCAAATGGGTGGCGCGCCAGGCGCATCAACCGATTCGGTTGCGCCGGCAGCCGCCGCGGCAGTGCCTGTCTTGCCATCTGCCAACAACAATTCCTCGGACGCCCGGACCCGCGACGCAGCTCGCACCCGTGACCGTGACGTTCGCTAGGAGCACCCCATGAACCGTATTGGATTGATTCTTTCCTCCCTGCTGGTGCTGATCGTGCTGGCAAGTTCCACTCTGTTTGTGGTTGATCAGCGCCAGTTTGGTGTGGTTTACGCCTTGGGTCAGATCAAAGATGTGATCACTGAGCCCGGCTTGAACATCAAGTTGCCGCCACCGTTTCAAAACGTTTCGTATATCGACAAGCGCCTGCTGACGCTGGACAGTTCGGATTCTGAGCCCATGCTGACCGCCGAGAAGCAGCGCGTGGTGATCGACTGGTACGTGCGCTGGCGCATCACCGAGCCGACCGAATACATCCGTAACGTGGGTCTGAACGAAGGTGCCGGTGCGAGCCAGCTCAATCGGGTGGTGCGCAATGCCTTTCAGGAAGAAATCAACAAGCGCACGGTGAAGGAGCTGCTCTCACTCAAGCGCGAAGCGCTGATGGCCGATGTCAAAGCCGAGGTGCTGGACAAGGTGCGCGGCGCCAAGCCATGGGGCGTGGATGTGGTGGATGTTCGCATCACCCGTGTGGACTATGTGGAAGCGATTACCGAGTCGGTTTATCGCCGCATGGAAGCTGAGCGTAAGCGTGTGGCCAATGAGCTGCGCTCTACCGGCGCTGCCGAGGGTGAGAAGATTCGCGCCGATGCAGACCGCCAGCGTGAGGTGACGATTGCCAATGCCTACCGCGAAGCCCAGAAGATCAAGGGTGAAGGCGATGCCGAGGCGGCGCGCATTTACGGCGAGGCCTTTGGTAGGGATCCGCAGTTCGCCCAGTTTTACCGCAGCCTGGACGCGTACAAGGCCAGCTTTGCCAACAAGAGCGATGTGATGGTGCTCGATCCAGCTTCCAGCGAGTTCTTCAAGGTCTTCCGCAATGGTGGAGCGGGCGTCAACAACACGCCCTCCAAGAAGTAAACGCGTGGACAGCGATACTTTGTGGATGGCGCTGGCTCTGGTGCTGGTGATAGAGGGGCTTTTCCCCTTTATTTCACCAGCCAACTGGCGCCGTATGTTTACCCAGCTTTTGCAGATGACGGATGGGCAAATTCGTACTTTTGCCATGGTGAGCATTTCGGCGGGCTTATTGATGATTTGGTTGCTCGGCTCCTGAAAACCTGGCCTTAGGCCGGTAAAATCGCTGTTTTAACAGCCTCCACCAATTACATGTCTGCTTGGGTCCTGCCGGATCACATTGCCGATGTGCTGCCTTCCGAGGCCCGCCACATCGAAGAAATACGTCGAGACTTGCTGGACATGGCGCGCTGCTATGGCTACGAGTTGGTCATGCCACCCTTGCTGGAGCATCTGGAGTCGCTGCTTTCCGGTACCGGCGAAGCGCTGGACTTGCAAACTTTCAAACTGGTCGATCAACTCTCGGGTCGGATGATGGGTTTGCGCGCGGACAGCACGCCCCAGGTGGCACGCATTGATGCTCATTTACTCAACCGTTCCGGTGTAGCCCGCCTGTGCTACTGCGGCCCGGTGTTGCATACCCGCCCGGGTGGCCCGCACGCCAGCCGCGAACCGCTGCAGTTCGGCGCCGAAATTTATGGCCATGCCGGCCTGGAAGCCGACCTCGAAATTCTGACGCTGGCGTTGGACGCCTTGCGCTCAGCCAACGTTGGCCGCTTGACGGTGGACTTGGCCGATGCACGCATCGTGGGTGCCTTGCTCCAGGCGTCCGGCCTTTCCAAAGCAGAGCAAGAACAGGTGCACGCCGCTCTGGCTGGCAAGGATGCCACCGAGCTGCGCAATATCACTGCCGCATGCAAGCCGGAAGTCGCAGCAGCCATTGAGAGCCTGGTTGCGCTCTACGGTAATCTCTCGGTGTTGGATCAGGCGGCCCGGATGCTGCCTGCCCTGCCGGCGGTGCGGCAGGCCTTGGCCGAACTCCAATGGCTGGCCAGTCACATTGCTGCGGCGTTTGACGATGTAACGGTCAGCTTTGATCTGGCGGATCTACGCGGCTATGCCTACTACACCGGTGCCCGCTTCTCCATTTATGCCCCCGACGCGCATGACGCGCTGGCACGTGGCGGGCGTTACGACGAAGTGGGTTCGGTGTTCGGGCGCAAGCGTCCGGCCGTCGGCTTTAGTCTGGACGTCAAGGAGTTGGCAACCGCAGCCAAACTGCGGCCCCTGCGTGCGGCCATCCGGGCGCCTTGGGGTGTCGATGCACAGTTGCGCGCAGCCGTTGCCGCTTTGCGCCAACAGGGCGAGACCGTGGTCTGCGTCTTGCCCGGACACGAGAGTGAAGTCGATGAATTCCAATGCGACCGCGAGTTAAAAATGCTTGCCGGTCAGTGGTCAGTGACAGCAATTTGAGAATCAAGTAATGAATACAACCAAAGGTCGAAATGTAGTGGTCGTCGGTACCCAGTGGGGCGATGAGGGCAAGGGTAAGCTGGTCGACTGGCTGACCGAAAGTGCCCAGGGCGTGGTTCGCTTCCAGGGCGGCCATAACGCTGGCCATACGCTGGTCATCAATGGCGTCAAAACCGCTTTGCATCTGATCCCCAGCGGCATCATGCGTCCGGGCGTGAAGTGCTACATCGGCAACGGTGTGGTGCTCTCGGCCGCCAAGCTGTTTGAGGAAATCGAAGGCCTGGAGAAGGCCGGTGTCGAAGTGCGCGATCGTCTGCGCGTGAGCGAAGCCTGCCCCCTGATCCTTGCTTTTCATGTGGCGCTGGATCTGGCCCGCGAAGTGGCGCGCGAGAAAGGTGGCAGTGCCAAGATCGGCACCACCGGCCGCGGCATTGGCCCGGCCTACGAAGACAAGATTGCCCGCCGTGCTCTGCGCGTGCAGGATTTGAAGCACCCTGAGCGTTTCGCCACCAAACTGCGTGAACTGCTGGATCTGCACAACCACGTGCTGACCAGCTACCTGGGCTCTGAAGCCTTTGACTTCGGCGAGCAACTGGCTCCGTTTATGGCCAACGGCCGCGTCCTGTTTGAGCCGGTGTATGCGCAGGCCATGCAACATGCCGAACTGCTCAAGCCCATGATTGCCGACGTATCGCGTGAACTGAATGAAGCGAATTTGCACGGTGCCAATCTGCTGTTTGAAGGCGCCCAAGGCACGCTGCTCGACGTGGATCATGGCACCTACCCCTATGTCACCTCCAGCAACTGTGTGGCCGGCAATGCGGCTGCCGGTTCGGGCGTCGGCCCGGGCATGCTGCATTACGTGCTGGGCATTACCAAGGCCTATTGCACCCGCGTAGGCGGCGGACCGTTCCCCACCGAACTGGATTGGGAAGTCCCCGGCACTCCTGGCTACCACATGAGCACCATCGGAGCTGAAAAGGGTGTAACCACCGGCCGTTCACGCCGTTGCGGCTGGTTTGATGCTACATTGCTCAAGCGCTCGGCTCAGGTCAATGGCCTGTCGGGTCTGTGCATTACCAAGCTCGACGTGCTGGATGGTTTGAAGGAACTCATGCTCTGCACCGGCTACGACATGGACGGCGAAAAGATCGACATCCTGCCCATGGGCGCGGACGACATCGAGCGCTGCACCCCCATTTATGAAGTCATGGAAGGCTGGAGCGACAGCACCGTGGGCGTCACCCAATACGACAAACTGCCGGTGGCTGCGCGCCTGT
>CANFIH010000037.1 GCA_947446855.1 Burkholderiales bacterium | reverse complement strand
TCGAGCGACTCAATTTCTTCCTGAAAGAGTCGGCCGTTGGCAAGCGTAAAGATGTTGAGCATGGCTCACTCCCAAGTGGGGTTGGTATCAATGCAGCAGGGGATGGGGCTTGCTTTCAACCCCACTGCATGGACGGGAGTTGAAAGCTACCGACTGGGGTAGTTTTCCAAGGAGCGCTCTCCGGAAGTTGATCTGCGCGGATTATCGCACCGCAAGCCTGGCGCCAGCGCCTCAGGCACCGGGTTTGTGCATAAATTCCGGCGGTGCTCAGATCATGCCGGCGTCCAGCAATTCGCGCTTGGTGTAGGCGTAGTACAGCGGGGCGGCGACCAGGCCGGCAACGCCGAAAATGGCTTCGCCGATGAACATCACGCTGAGCAGTTCCCAGGCCGCTGTGTTGGTGCGGCGCCCCACCAGCTTGGCGTTGATGAAGTACTCAAACTTGTGAATAGTCACCAGAAACAGCAGGCAGCTCAGCCCCACTGCGGGCGATACGGAAACTCCCGCAATGGTCAGCACGCTGTTGCACAGCAGGTTGCCGACGATGGGGATCAGGCCGGCCACAAAGGTCAGGCCCACCAGCGTGGCGGTGTAAGGCATGTTGACCCCGGCCAGTGGCAATGCCAGCCACAAAAAGGTGGCGGTACAGGCCGCATTGAAAGCAGCGATCCAGAATTGCGCCACCACGATTTGGCGGAAGGCGTTCATAAAGTCGCTGCCACGCTGGCGCAGCGCCCGGCGTAATGGCCCTTGGCTGGGCGACGGCACGCTGCCCACCATCAGGGCGCCAATCACCAGGCCGACGTACACCAGCAGTCCGCCGCGCAGGCCGGCCGTGCCAAAACCGGAGAGGGCATGGGCCTGGGACTGCAGGTAGGCCACCAGCCAGGTTTGTGCTGCCAGCAGCTCGTCCGGCAAATGGCTGGCCAGATCGGGGGGGAGTTTTTGCCGGATCTCCAGCACGGTGCCTGCCAGGTGGTGCAACAGTGCCTGGTATTGCGCCACCGCACCGAAGGCCACGCCCTTGGCGTTGGCAAACAGCACGCCCAGGCCGATGATGGGCACCACGATCACCAACCCGGCCGCCCAGGCCGGTGCCAGGTGCAGTCCACGCTGCCGCTCCCGCCCGACCAGTGCCGATGCCAGCAGAAAGCCTAGGCACACCGCCAGCAGGCCGGGCAGCAGGCCGTAAATCAGGATCGCCGTGCACAGGGCTGCGGCCATCAGGTAGCTGGCTGTGCGTGCGCCCGTGGCGCGAGAAGAGTGGTCTGAATGTTTGCTGGAGGAGGCCATGAAGAGGGTGTGAGGGTGACAAACGCGATTAAAAGGGGCGCTGCAAAACAAGCGGAGGAAAAACCCATGCCGTGTTGCGGCGCATCAAAAGATGTCGTTGCAAAGCCCGGTTTTCGGGCGCATAGTGAATCCAACGCAAACAAATGGTGAACGACATTTCTCTCTGCGTCTCGCGTTTGGCGAGCGCTTTTTCAACCCTGAGTGCAATTGGAGGCGATTTATGAATCTGACGATCAGTGGGCATCACCTTGAAGTTACCCCTGCCCTGCGCAGTTATGTGACGACCAAACTGGACCGCATCATGCGGCATTTTGACCAGGTAGTGGATGTGAAGGTGCTGCTCACGGTGGAAAAGCAGAAGCAAAAGGAGGGACGCCAGCGAGCGGAATGCAATATCCACGTCAAGGGCAGCGATATGTTCGCTGAATGCTCACACCAGGACCTGTACGCCGCCGTGGACGAGCTGGTTGACAAGCTGGACCGCAAGGTGGTGCGTCACAAGGACCGACTGCAGGACCACCACCATGAGGCCCCTAAACGCCTGATGTAATCCCCCCGCCTGCAACCGAAAACCGCCCCGTACCGGGCGGTTTTTTTATGTGCATAATCTGGCCACCCACCATGAACCAACTCTCCCGAATCCTGCCTCCCGCACAAGTTTGCGCCCAAGTGGAAGTCACCAGCAAGAAGCGTGCTTTTGAAGAAGCCGGCTTGCTGTTCGAAAACCAGCACGGGCTGAGTCGTGCGCTGGTGACCGACAGCCTGTTTTCCCGTGAACGCCTGGGCTCGACCGGACTGGGGCATGGCGTGGCCATCCCCCATGGCCGCATCAAGGGACTCAAGTCGCCGCTGGCCGCCGTGTTTCAACTGGCACAGCCCATAGGCTTTGATGCGCCGGATGACCAGGCCGTCAATCTGCTGATTTTTTTGCTGGTGCCTGAAGCGGCAACGCAAAAGCATCTGGAAATTCTCTCCGAGATTGCCGAGCTGCTGAGTGACGCAGCCTTGCGCGATCAACTGCGGCTTTGCACCGATTCGATGGCGCTGCATGGCCTGATTGCCGGTTGGCATTCAGCACGCGCCGCCTGATCTTTTTCCCCGCTAGGCCTGCACTGTGAAACCTACTGTAGTCAGTGCCGACGTCCTGTTTGAAGAATTCCGCTCCACCCTGCGCTGGGAATGGGTTGCCGGCCTGGGTGCCTCCGAGCGCCGCTTTGACGAGGTGGCCGTGCGCGCCGCGCGCTCCGGTGCCGATCTGGTGGGCTACCTCAATTACATCCACCCCTATCGCGTCCAGATTCTGGGCGAACGCGAGGTGGCTTACATCACCACCGCGCAACCTGAAGACTGTGCACGGCGTATCTCGCGTATCGTCACGCTCGAGCCACCGGTGCTGGTGCTGGCCGATGGTCAGCAGGCGCCTCAGGCGCTGATGTCGATGTGCGAGCGCGCGCAGATCCCGATGTTCTCGACCCACGAGTCTTCGGCCTTTGTGATCGATGTGCTGCGGGCCTATCTATCCAAGCACTTTGCCGACCGCACCTCCATGCACGGGGTGTTCATTGACATTCTGGGCCTGGGTGTGTTGATCACCGGCGAATCCGGCCTGGGCAAGAGCGAACTGGGATTGGAGCTGATCTCGCGCGGTAACGGCTTGGTGGCGGATGATGCAGTGGACCTGTATCGCATCAACCAGACCACCATCGAGGGGCGCTGCCCCGAGTTGCTGCAAAACCTGCTGGAAGTGCGCGGTATTGGTCTGCTGGACATACGGGCCATTTTTGGCGAGACCGCGGTGCGCCGCAAGATGCGCCTCAAGCTCATCGTGCACCTGGTGCGCCGTGAGACGCTGGAGCGCGAATACGAGCGCATTCCCTACGAACCGCTCACGCAGGACGTGCTGGGCGTGCCGGTGCGCAAGGTGGTGATTCAGGTGGTGGCCGGACGTAATATCGCCGTGTTGGTGGAAGCCGCGGTGCGTAACACGATTTTGCAGTTGCGCGGTATCGACACCTACCAGGAATTCGTAGAGCGCCACCGCAAGGCCATGTCGCAGGGGAACTAAGCCCCGACCGGCCCTTTCAGCCCATTAGCAGGCTGGCTACGGTGGTGCCCAACAGCAGGTCGTTGCCACGCAGCAAAACCCCGGCACCCCCCTACGCCTGCGGCAATCAGCAGCGCATCCGAAGCGGCGCAGAACAGCACAATCGGCAGCCCCTGTTCGCGGCGTATGCCACAGCGCAGCACGAAAGCGTTTTGCGAGCCGATGGCCACGATCAGCGCCAGCCCGGTGGCCAGGCTGGCCCAGAAATCGGTGTTCAAAGAACGGCCCGAGCGTCTAGCAGCAGCGCGACCAGGCGGCCCAGTGCGTGGGCTACGGTGGCGGCACGCACGGCCGCGCGGTCACCGGCAAAATGCTGCACTTCGCTGGTGATGCCCGAAGGCAGGCCCCAGGCAAACCACACGGTGCCCACCGGTTTGTCGGCACTGCCACCGCCGGGGCCGGCCACCCCGGTCACCGCCACCGAGACCTGTGCGCGGGACTGTTGCAGGGCGCCTTGCGCCATGGCCCGAGCCACCGCCTCGCTCACTGCCCCGTGGCTTTCAATGAGCTGCGCCGCCACGCCCAGCATTTCCGCTTTGGCTTGGTTGGAGTAGGTGACAAAACCGCGTTCAAACCAGTCGCTGGAGCCGGCCAGGTCGGTGCAGGCGGCGGCAATCAGGCCGCCGGTGCAGCTTTCGGCGGTGGCAAGCATGCGCTTGTCAGACAGCAGCAGGGCAGCCAGAAAGCGGCATGCTTCCATCGTATTGCCAGCCGCTGTTAAGGGCATCAGATCGCCTTCCACAGTGCGATGACCAGTAGCGTGCAAGCGGCAGCCACCAGGTCGTCGAACATGATGCCAAAGCCGGCCTTGGTCCAGGCATGGCGATCAGTCTGCGGATCAACATGGTGGAACAGCGCGTCCGCCCAGCCCACCGGTCCGGGCTTGACCGCATCGAAGAAGCGGAACAGCCCGAAGGCCACGGCCTGTGCCAGCAGCCCGGCCGGCATCACCAGCCACAGCACCAGCCAGAAAGCGGCAATCTCGTCCCACACCACGCTGCCGGGGTCCAACACGCGCATGTTGCGCGCGGTCACGCTGCAGGCCCACCAGCCCACGGGCAAGGACAGGCCGATCACCCAGGCCCAGGCTGCATCGTTGAGCCAATGGGACAACACCACAAACGCCACCCAAGCCCACAGCGTGCCGGCCGTGCCGGGCGCAATGCGCGACAGGCCGGAGCCAAAGCCCAGACCCAGCCAATGCGCCGGGTGCGACAGCATGAAGCGGGCCGTAGGGCGGGCCATGGGTGCAGCGGGCGGCACCGGTGCACCGGCAGGCGCATCGTCGGGCAACAGGGTGGCGGTGACGTCAATGACGTCGGCAGAGAAATCTTGCATGGGGCGATTATCCAAGACGCCCACATGCCGGTGTTGTTGCCAGTGCTATCACCTTTGGCGGGGACAACCGCGCAAGGGATGCCTAAAAACCATGCTGCAGGAACAGGCCAAAGATCCGGGTGGAATAGCTCTGTGCGCCGTAATCCGCTGCCGCCAAGGGGGATGCAACATTCGGGAGCGTGAGCACGTTGTAATGCCAGTCGTTGATGCTGTTGTCCTCGTAGCGGTACATCAACCGGACCGAGGTCTTTTTCGCCAGCGGGACCAGGAGATTCAAGTCAAGCGCGTTTTGCGTGGTCTCCATGTTGGGGTAGTCGCCGTACAGCGCTTCGGTTGCTGCGTTGGCAGTCGTCAACGCGGTCGGCCCATAGGCGTGGGTGATGGAGGTTACGCCTTTGGCGTAGGAGTAGTTGGCGCTGAACAGCATGTTGCCGAATTCGCGGCTCAATCCGAAACCCAGCACATCCGTCATGCTCTTTGTCTCTTCCGTCACGTTCGAGCCGGGAATGCGGGCGTTGTTCAGGAAACAGTCGATGTTATTGGCCGTCAGCTGGCCCGTGGTGCTGCCGGTGCACTGGTAAGCGGCATAGCTGGCCAGTGTCGTGCCGTAGGGTTGGCCCGCAGGCACGTTTCCGTAGTTGTTGATCTGCCGGCCCTTGCTGTCCTGGCGCGCGTAAAAGGCTGACAGGCGGGTGCCGCTGGCCGGCTGGTAGTTGATGTCCAGGTTGAAGGTGCTGCTGTCTTCCGACTGCGGCCCCATGGAATTGCCGGGATAGTTCACCGCTTTCAGTTGCAGCAGGGCGCTTACGTCCAGGTCTTCGCGGGCGGCATAGTTCAGGCGTGCGTTCAGGATGTTCTGGTCCCGGTCGGCCTGGTCAGGTCGCATCCAGCCGCCGGAGTTGTGCTGCGTCGCGAGGAGTGCGGCCTGCACCGTGGCCAGGGTGGGGTAGGTAAAGCCGCCGCTGGTGGTGCCTGCTTTGGTGATCAAATTTTGTAAAGCGGCGCGGTTGTAGGGGACGCCGTAGACGGTGAACCAGCCGCCGATGTCGCGGGTGATGGCTACGGGGTCATAGAAGCTGCCGCGTTTGCTGTCGCTCTCCAGCGAGGTGCGCAGCGTCATATCGCCCAGACTGCGGTTCACATAACTCAGTTTGAACTTGTCTTCCCAGGTCTTTTCGCGCTCGCGGTAGCTGTGGGCGAAATCTTCCCGCTCATAGCTTGCTTCCAGGCTGCTGGTGTTGCTGAAGGCATAGTCGCCCGACAGGGTGTAGTTGGTCTGGTTGTTGTCGCGCGGCACAGCCATCAGGTCGTAGCCGGTGAACGAGGACGTGGCTGCCGAGGTGCAGCCGGCCACCACCGGAAATCCCGGTGCTGGCTGGCAGCGCCCGGCCCCGGCCACACCGGTGGTGCTGGGCGTGGCCACGCCAAAGGCATTGACGCTGTTGAACAGGCCGTTGAACCAATTGCCGTTCTGCGGGTTGTAGGCGTAATAGGTGCCCGACTGGTTGTCGGTCTCGTAGTAGCGCACCCCGGCTTTGAGCGCCAGTTCTTCCAACGGGTTGAGCGACAGCGACAGATTCAGCAGCGTACTGTCTATGCGTTGGCCTGAGGTGCTGCGGGTCAGGGGCAGGCCGTTCGTTCCATTCCAGTAGGCGGCGGTATTCAGGGGAGAGGTACCGGCAATCACGGCGCTGTTGGGGTACAGCCCCGGGTCTATGGGCATGCGGATCGTGTCGTCCTGCTGTGAAGAACCCAGGGCCACGCTGGCTGAGAAGCGCCCCTGGTAAAAATCGGGCAGTTTGCGCGCGTAGTCGGCCTTGAGCTTGTAGGCCTGGTTGTCGGGCGGCAACGAGTACACCAGGGTGTCTGACGCGGCCAGGGTGCCGGTGGCAGGGTTTTGCGCCGCCACCGAAGGCCAGCGGGCGTACAGGGTCTGCATATCGTTGGTGAACAGCGAGGCCGAGGCATTCAGGTTGAACGTGCTCAGCTTGTCAGCGTACTGCACCCCGGCCATCCAGTCGTTGGTCGTGTAATGGATGGGCTCCAGGCCCTCGACGGCCATGAAAGAGAAGGGCCGGTCCCCCTCGCGCTTTTCCTGGGTAAAGCTGATAAAGGTCTTCCAGTTGTCGGTGATGGTTTTGTCGTAGCGGGCGCCGCCCTTGCGGCGGATCAGGCTGACTTCGGTATCGGGCAGCGTCTTGGCGTAGGTGTTCAGTGCCCCCAGCGCGGTCGCCGGTGTCATGAAAGGGGTGGCGCCATTGCCACCGGCCGTGCCATTGTTCAAGACCGGGCGGTTGCTGCCGTTGTCGCTGTAGATCGGTTTGAAATTGCTGGAAAACACGTGCGGTGTTTCGGTATAAAAAAACTTCAGTTTCCAGTCGTTGTAGCGCCCGGTCTGCAGACCGTAGAACTGATCGCGCTGACCGACCGCGCCACCCAAGGCCTGCACATAGTGGGCGGTGTCAGTGGCTTGCGCATCGAGGTCAAAGTAGTTGAGCAGCAGGCCGTTTTGCAGGTCTTTGTATTCGCGGTATTTGGTGCTTTTGGTGTTGGCTTCGCCACCAAGGCCGCCGACCTCCAGGCTGCCCTGGTATTCCCAGCCGCCTTCGGTCCGGGTGACGTCATTGGACAGGGCGGGCGGCAGGCCATACAGCTGCCCGGAGGGCGAGCGGCGGATGGTGGCGTCGCTGTCGGGTTCCACGGCGCGCGGCAGGGCGGGGCGCCCGGGTGGATTGAGTGCACTGCCCAGCGCGGTGTCCACGCCCACAGCCGAGTCGGCCAGAGCGGCGCCTCCCCACTGCGCCAGGGCGACGCCCAGGCAGCTGACCAGCAGTTTCAGGCGGGGGCGGTGGCGCATGGCGGTCCTTGCGTTGGAGGGTACGTGGGCTGGCAGGGCGGCGGTTGATAGCATGGGTGGTTCTCCTCGTCCAAATTAGCGGCGCAAGCGCGCACCATCGGGGGCATTGCTGCCGTGAATCTGTGAATGGCAGTTCTGGCAGGCACGTCCCCGGATCTGGATCGCAGCAGCAGGGTCCTGCGGATTGCGGTAGGTGTGGCCCATGGGCCCGGTGTTGTTGTGGCAGGACATGCACAACATGGGGCGCGACTGCCTGAGCAACTTGTCGTTGTGCGAGCCATGGGTCTCGTGGCAGTTCAGGCAGTTTTCGCGTACCGGCGCATGCTCCCACAGGAAGGGGCCGCGTTTTTCGGCGTGGCAGGTGTAGCAGACTTCGTTGACACTGTCGGCCTTGAGCAGCTTCTTGGTGGTGCTGCCATGCGGGTTGTGGCAGTCCTCGCAGCTCATCTTGCCCTCGGGCAGGGGCATGTGGGATTTCTTCAGGAACTCGGCGCGCTGCTGCGCGTGGCAGCTTTGGCAGGTCTCGGTGATGCTGGACTTTTTCAGCAGACCGTTGGCCGAGAGGCGCGCCATGGGGTTGTGGCAGTCCGAGCAACTCAGCTTGTTGCGTTGGTGAATGGAGCCATCCCAGTTCTGGCGCTGCCCGCCCTCGTGACAGTTCAGGCATTGCGCGGTTTGCTTGGCCACAGGGGTTCCCCATTCCTTGGAGAAGCCGATGAGCTTGGACCTGTTGGTGGGGTCTTCGGCGTGCAGGGAGCCGGGGCCGTGGCAGGCCTCGCAGACGGCTTTCTCGGTCTCGTTGCGCGGATTTTCCCGGAACACACGGGCATGCTGGGTGTGGCTGAACAGGCTGTTTTCGGTCGTGTGGCAGGTGACACAGCGCTTCTCGCCGACGTAGCGCGCGTTGGCCATGGGGTCCGGCACGGAGTCGGCGGCAGCCGCTGGCATGGCCCACGCGAGCAAGGCGACCACCAGCGTGGCACAGCAACTGCGCAGGGTTGCACCGAGTCTTGGAATTGTTGTGATTGCCATGCTACTTTTTCCTCTAGCCTGCTTGCTGCCACTGGGCGCATCCGGTTACGAATGCGTGCGTCTCTTGGGGCGAAAGCGTAGGCAGGCAGTCTGAGAAATGGCTTAGGTATTTGTTGCGAATCTGAAGATTTCTTAAGATCCGTCTGCAAAATAAGGGCTTGCGCAGATGCCCTGTGTTGCCCATGGCAACACAGGGCAACCGGTGCAGCCAAGGACCATCCTTAAAAAAATTACAACATTGGACGTTCAATAATCGTGCAACTACTGCTTGTGGAAGATGACGCCCTGCTCGGCGCAGGCCTGCGTGCCGCCTTGGCCAAGGCCGGATTCGGGGTGACCTGGGTAAAGGACGGCAGAGCCGCATTGGACGTTCTGGATGCGCAGGACTTTGTCGCCATGGTGCTGGACCTGGGCCTGCCCAAGGTCAGTGGCGCCGAGGTGCTGCGCTCCTTGCGCGCCAGAGGCAACGCCCTGCCCGTGCTGGTGCTGACTGCCACAGACAGCACCCCTGACAAGGTGCGCTGTCTGGAGTGCGGCGCCGATGACTTTCTGGGCAAGACCGCCGACATGGAGGAACTGATCGCCCGGCTGCGCGCCCTGGTGCGTCGCGCAGGCCGCAGCAGGGGTGTTTTGTGCGTGGGTGAACTCCGGCTCGATTTGGAGTCCCACACACTGACCCACAGCGGGGAAACCATCCCGCTGACCAACCGCGAATTCAAGGTCTTGCGCGCCCTGATGGAAGCCGCCGGCAGAATCCTCACGCGCGGCCAACTGGAAGCCTCCCTGTACGGTTGGCAGGACGGCGTGGACAGCAATGCCGTGGAGGTGCATATCCACAACCTGCGGCTCAAACTGGGTTCGCCCATCCTGCAGACCGTGCGCGGCGTGGGTTACACCCTGCTCAGGCAGGGCGCGTGACGCCACCCCTGCGTTGGGCGGCCGGCCGGCGCCTGTGGCCGGGGCTGATGGCCCTGAGCCTGGTCTGCACCGTCGGCATGGCCGTGCTGGAGATGGGCAAAGGCCGGGACGAGGTGCACGCCCTGTTGGACCTGCACCTGGCACAGACCGCACAGGCCCTGGTGCCGCTGAGCCACTTCGAAGGCAGTAACCAGGCTATTGCCCTGCGCCGTGAAGCAAGCGAAATGCCGCTTGTTTGGGACCCAGGTACCGGAGGGCCGCAGGACACGGCAGCCCTGTCGCAAGGCGAAACCCTCTGGGCGGGGCATGCCGTGCAGTCCGTGCCGGCGCCGTACGCCGGGCGCTTGCTTTACCAGGTCTGGTCCCGCGATGGGCGACTGCTGGTGCGCTCGGCCCAGGCGCCGCTGGATGCCATGACGCTGCGCGATGGGTTTTCGGATGCGACGCAGGAGAACGGCCAGACCTGGAGACACTTCGCGATGTGGGACCGCCTGGGTGACTTTCGGGTGGTGGTGGTGGCTGAGGAGGGCGACTTGCGGCTGCGCATGGTGAGCCACATGGCCTGGCATGTCGCGGGAGCCTTCGGCTGGATCTTGCCGGTTTGTTTGTTGTGGATCTGGTTTGCGATGCGCCGCAGCCTGGAACCCCTGGGCCCTTTGAGCCGGCACCTGGCAGGCAGAACACCCGCCGACTTGCAACTGCTACCTGTGGCGGACGTGCCTCCCGGGCTGCGCCCGTTGGTCGAATCACTCAACGGTTTGCTGTGCCGTATGGCCCAGGGGCTGGAAGCGGAGCGCCGCTTCACGGCCCACGCCGCCCACGAGCTGCGCACTCCGCTGGCCGTCCTCCAGGTCCAGGTCCACCTGCTGCAGGCGGCACCCAACGCGGCCGAACGCCAGCATGCGCTGGTGCAGTTGCAGCGCGGCGTGGAGCGGGCGATACGGCTGGTAGGGCACCTGTTGACCTTGGCCCGGCTGGAGCCGCAGCAATCGCTTCCCGAGGTGCAGCCCCTGCATCTGGATGAGATTGCCCAAAGTGTTTGCGCGGATCTGGCGCCGCTGGCCCTGCAACGCCGGCAAACCCTGGAGCTGTACGCATGCCCCGACTGGCCGCGGTGGGCGGGCCATGCCGACATGTTCTCCATGCTGCTGTCGAATCTGCTGGACAACGCCATCCGCTACACGCCGGATGGCGGCCATATCCGGGTGGGCCCGGGTCGCGTGGACGGTGTGGTGTGCCTGCAGGTGCAGGATGACGGCCCCGGCATTCCCGTCGATCTGCGCGAACGGGTGTTGGAGCCCTTTTACCGGCTGGCTGCCTCAGGGCCAAGCGGCAACGGTCTGGGCTTGGCGATTAGCCAGCGCATCGCGCAACTGCATGGCCTCACGCTGCGTCTGGACGCCGGAGCCCAGGGGGTGGGCACCTGCGCATCGGTGTACCCGGGCGCACCGTCACCGGATGCAGGCCAGCCTGGGCCGCCGCACAGCGCCTAAGCCGCGGCGGCGAAGTGGTCAAAGGCGTGAAAGTCCAGGTTCAGCAAGCGGCCCTGGGCATCGTGCAGGCGCAGGCCCGGCAGCGCCTCAATCTGCCCGATGCGCTGTACCGGCGTGTGGCTGGTCAGGGCTGCGGCCTGCACGGCCGCCCGCTGGTGCACCGGCGCGGTGAACACCAGCTCGTAGTCGTCCCCGCCACTGAGCACATGGCGCAGCACGGTCTGGCGCAGCGCCGGGTTGGCCAGCAGGCGGGTGGCTGCGTCCGAGTAGTGGTGGGCGCCCAGCAGGCCAAAGGCGGTGTCCGCGTTCAATGTGGCGCCGGTGCCGGAACGCTCCAGGATATGGCCCAGGTCGCCCAACAGGCCGTCGCTGATGTCGGCCGCCGCCGTGGCGATGCCGCGCAGCGCCAGGCCCAGGGCCACGCGCGGGGTGGGCCACTCCAGGCGCTGGCGGGCCTGTGCCAGGTCGGGCGCGTCGAGCGCGACAGCCGGGCTGCCGGCGATGTCTTGTCGCTCGTGCAACAGCTGCGTCAGCGCCAGGTTGGCATCGCCCAGCGTGCCGCTCACATAAATATCGTCACCGGCCTGCGCGCCGCTGCGCAACAGGGCCTGGCCGCGCGGCACCTCGCCAAATACGGTGATGCAGATGTTCAGCGGGCCTTGGGTGGTGTCGCCACCGATCAGCTCACAGCCATGCAGATCGGCCAGTGCCAGCAGACCTTGCGAGAACGGCTCCAGCCAGGCCGCATCGGCCTCAGGCAGGGCCAGCGCCAGGGTGAAGGCCACGGGCTTGGCGCCACAGGCGGCCAGATCGCTCAGGTTGACAGCCAGCGACTTGTGCCCCAGCGCGCGCGGATCCACGTCGGGGAAGAAATGGCGACCGCTGACCAGCATGTCGGTGGAGATGGCCATGTGCATGCCGATGGAGGGCTGCAGCAGGGCGCAGTCGTCGCCCACACCCAGCACGGCGTGCGGCGTGGGGCGGGTGAAAAAGCGTTTGATCAGGTCGAACTCGCCCATGCAGTGCTCCAGTGGCTACGCGCTGTTGCGTGCCGGCAGGACAAAACTCAGCGGGGCCTGACGCAGTCGGCGGCCAATGGCCCGGTAGATGCGGCTGCGGCTGATGTCGGATACGTCATGTGCGCGCAGGGCGACGCGAAAGGCGAACAGGAAGCTCACGCCCACATTCATCAGTCCGATCAGCGGGATGGCGGCCACCGCCCACCACAAGGCAGGTTCATGGACCACGTCCCAGCCCAGGGTGGCGCAGGCGGCCCCCAGCTGGCCGGTGGAGAGCGTGACGTGGCGCACGTCCAGCGGGATGGCAAAAAAGCCCATGACCGCAGGCGCCAGCCCCAGGATGAAGCCCAGTGAAATATTGGCGGCCAGGCCTGAGATGTTGTGGCGCCAGAAGCTGGCCCAGCGGTCGGCGCGGGATGTGCCCAGCACGCCGGTGATGCGCGGGTTGTAGCGGATGGCGGAGTCCAGCCGGTGCAGCACAAACCAGTTTTCCACCCAGCCCGCCAGAATGCTGCTGGAAAACAGCAGGATACCGGTCAGTGCGGCATACAGCACGCTGGGGCCTGCCAGCGTGAGCGAATGCAGCACGTAATGCGCGGTGGCCTCGTTGATCATGGGCGTGCCGCGCACCTGCTGCACGCCCAGCGCCAGCAGTACGGTGGCCGGAAACACCAGCGCCACATTGCCAATGACGGCCGCAGTCTGCGAACGCACCAGGTGCGTTACCTCATCCACAAAGGATTCCAGCGCCGCGGCGCTGGACACATCCTTGAGCTTGGCGGCCATGGCCGGCGCCGTCATGGCCGGCTGTTTGGTGGCCAGGGTGAAATGCAGCAACTGGATCAGGACAAAGCTGGCGGCATACACCACGCCGGCCCAAAAACCGTACCAGAAGGCCCCCAGGCCCAGGGCCATCACGGCAAACTTGAGCGCCGTGGTCAGGGCTGTCAGCGTGCCGCCACCCGCGGCGTTGGCCAGCATGGTGCGGTATTCGGCCGGGCTGCGGGTGATGTAGTGCTCGCCGGTTTCCGAGCTGCGCTGCGCCACCTTGGCCGCCAGCAGCGAGGAACTGGTTTGCACCAGTGCACCCACGCTGCGTTGCTCTTGCTCCAGTGTGACCAGGTGCGCCAGCAGCCCGGCGCTGTGGCGGTGCTGCGGGTCGTTCAGCAGGCATTCCAGCAACTCGCCCGCGCGACGGGCGCGGCCCCGCAACTGGCGCAGGCGAAACACCAGGTCCACCGAAATCCCGTGGCTGTCCAAATGCTCGTACACCGTGGCCGCGGCCTGGGTGCAGGCCTCAAGCTGGGCTTGGTAGGTTTGCACGGCTTGTGCCAGCCCCTCGCCGCTGAACCAGGCTTCACGCAGGCGGTCAAAGCTGGAGCTCAGGGCATGGAAGGGGTTGTGCTCGCGCCAGGCGGTGTCCAGGCGCAGCCGGATTTCGGGTGAAAAGCCGGTGGCGCGAATCTGGCTGGTACAAAAGGTCATGGCCTCCAGCAAACCGTCCTGCCAATAGCTCAAGCCGGGTTGGGTCTTGGCATGGTGCCCCTCCGAGGGGGCGCCCAGCAAGCGGGCCAGGCGCGCCAGCAGGGTGGGCGGCAGGGCTTGCAGCCACAGCGCGTCATGCGGGTGCGACAGCACCAGAGCGAACAGCTCGGCGGCGTCCGTGGTCTGGGGAGAGGCCGGCAGCCAGCGCCGGTGCAGACGCTGCACCAGCTCGCTGATAAAGGCATTGCGTGCGGAAAAGCCGTAGTCGGCCAGCAGGGTGCTGACATCCAATGCGCCGATCAGGCGCCCCCACCAGTGCTGGAAGGTGGCGCGCGCCTGCGGGCGAGCATCCAGCACATCCAGCAGCATCTCGATATGACCCAGGGCCGTTGCCGTTGAGCCCTGTGGGCCGCGAATCCAAGCCATCAGCGCAATCAGCCACAGATGGCGTTGCACCAGATCGGCCTCCGGGTTGAGTGCATCGAGCAGCGCCGGGAGGTCTTGTGCGGGCTTGGCCATGCGGTTGCGTGGTGCCGCTAATGCAGGGTGCGGGAGCCGCCCAGGCCATGGTCGCCGCTCAGGGCGTCCAGCACGAACATGGGCACGTCGGCATCAAACTTTTCGCCATCTTCGGCAACACAAAAAAAGCTGCCGTGCATGGTGCCGGTGGGTGTGCGCAGGCGCGTGCCGCTGGTGTACTCGAAGGACTGGCCGGGTTTGAGCAGGGGCTGTTGGCCCACCACGCCCAGGCCGCGCACCTTCTCGGTGTGGCCGTTGGCATCGTTCACGTTCCAGATGCGGGAAATCAGTTGCGCCGTGACCTCGCCACTGTTTGTGACGGTGATGGTGTAGGCGAAGACATACAGGTCTTCCTCCGGATTGGACTGGTCGGGAAGATACTGCGGCGCGACTGCCACCTGAAATGCATACTTGGACATGCTCCAATGCTAACTGCGAAAATAGCAGTCCCGAACACCCCTTACCAATGCCCCCAATTCGAGAGCGCAGCACCATGACCTACCGTATCGCCCCCTCCATCCTGTCTGCCGACTTTGCCCGCCTGGGCGAGGAGGTCAGCAACGTCATCGCCGCCGGGGCGGACTGGATCCACTTTGACGTGATGGACAACCATTACGTGCCCAATCTGACCTTCGGCCCCATGGTGTGCGCAGCCCTCAAGCCCCATGCCAAAACCGCCGCCGGTGTGGCCGTGCCGATTGATGTGCACCTGATGATCTCGCCGGTGGACGCGCTGGCGGCCGGCTTTGCCGAGGCCGGTGCCGACCTGATCAGCTTCCACCCCGACGCCAGCGGCCATGTGCACCGCAGCATCCAGGCCATCAAGAGCAAAGGCGTGAAGGCCGGTCTGGTGTTCAACCCGGCCGAGCCGCTGGATGTGCTGGACTGGGTGATTGACGATATCGACCTGGTGCTGATCATGAGCGTCAACCCCGGCTTTGGTGGCCAGAGCTTTATCGATTCGGCCCTGCGCAAGATCGAGGATGTGCGCAAACGCATCACGGCCAGTGGCAAGGACATCCGCCTGGAAGTGGACGGCGGCATCAAGACCGACAACATCCGCCGCGTGGCCGATGCCGGTGCTGACACCTTTGTGGCCGGCAGCGCCATCTTTGGCAAGCCCGACTACAAGGCGGTGGTGGACGCCATGCGTGTGGCGCTGGCGGGCTGATTCTCGCCCCGGGTGGCGACTAGGCCTCGCTGGCCTGCAGCTTGAAGACGGACACGGCATCCACCAGGTCCATGGCCTGGGATTTGAGTCCGCTGGCGGCTGCGGCCATCTGTTCCACCAGCGCGGCGTTTTGTTGTGTGGCCTGGTCAATCTGGCTGACGGCCTGGCCCACCTGGGCCACACCGGCGCTCTGTTCTGCGCCGGCAGAGCTGATGTCTCCCACGATATCGGTCACGCGCCGGATGGCGGTGACCACCTCACCCATGGTGGCGCCCGCCTGGTCTACCAGCATGCTGCCCTGACCCACGCGCTCGACGCTGGCATCTATCAGTGACTTGATTTCCTTGGCGGCCTCGGCCGAACGGCCCGCCAGTGCCCGCACCTCGGAGGCCACCACGGCAAAGCCGCGCCCCTGTTCGCCGGCGCGTGCGGCCTCGACTGCGGCGTTCAGGGCCAGGATATTGGTTTGAAAGGCGATGCCGTCAATCACGCCAATGATGTCGGCAATCTTGCGTGAGCTGTCGTTAATGCCTTTCATGGTTTCCACCACCAGGCCCACTACTGCGCCACCTTGCACGGCGATGCTGGACGCACTGGTGGCCAACTGGCTGGCCTGGCGCGCGTTGTCGGCGCTGTGGTCTACGGTGGAGCCCAGTTCTGCCATGCTGGACGCTGTTTGTTGCAAAGCGGTAGCCTGTTGTTCGGTGCGTGCGGAGAGGTCGTGATTGCCCTGGGCGATTTCCGAGCTGGCGTTGGCCACACTCTCGGAGCCCTGTCGTACCCGGGCTACCAGCCCGGCCAGGTTGCGCTGCATGGTGGACAGCGAGTGCATCAGGTCGGCGATCTCGTCGCTGCCCTGCACCCTCGTCTGGTGGCTCAGGTCCCCGTTGGCAACCTGGTCGGCCAATTGCACCGCTTGCTGTAGCGATGCTGTAATCCGGCGGCTCAGCCAGATGCTACCGGCCATGGTGGCGATGCCAACTAGGAGCATGACCCCCAGTGCCACCCGCGTGGCATCTTTGGCGCCCTGCGACGCCGCCTCTGCGGTCGCGGCTTCGGCTTTTGCCAGGGCATCGCGCAATGCGTTCAAGGTGGCGGCGGCATCCCGGTCTTTGCCCTTGGCGGCCTGGTCGCCGGCGACAGGGTCGTTGCCGGCCTCTTTATAGACTTCAAAGGCCTTGCGGTAGCCCGTCTGCGCGTTTTCCATGTCGCGGAGTAGTTTGCTGACCAGGGGCCTGGCTGCGGCATCGTCGCCCACCAGTTTGTCGAGTTCCTGGATGCGCGCCCCTACGGTCGACATTTCCTGTAGATGGGCATTCCAGTATTTTTCCAGCGCCTTGGGGTCAGAGCCACGTAACAGGGTGTTCTTCCACTCCTGGATGGCGACAGAGAAGTGAGCGGCAATCTCGGCGCCTTTTCTTTGTCCTGCCACCTGATGCAGCAGGTCCACTTCAAAACTGGCGACCGCGTTGTTGAGTTTCCAGATGCCAAAAAGGGCCCCTGCCAACAGCAGGAGCAGTGACGCTGCAAAGGCCAGCGGTAGTTTTCGGCTCAGTTTCATCCCTCACTCCTTGATAAGCCCCCTGCTATGGGGAGCCGGCCTTGAATTTAGTCGGAATCGGTCCGCCTGTCAGCAGAAAAAGGAGGGTTTTTCCGGCGCGGGCAGGCCGGTGCCGAGGTTCCGGTGGCGTTCGGCTGCGGGCGATGCCGGCATCGCCGCGGGCTTGGCGTGTTTTGCTACACTGAGGCCATGTTTATTCACCGCATCAGCATTACGGGTTGTAGCGACCGGGGGGCCTGGCCCTGGCGGACTTTGCCCGCCTATGCTGAGCGCAGCTGCCTCTCCATCGCCTGACATTGCGGCGAACCCCGGGGCCATGTGCTCGCACCGCGCGACGCACGCTTCACAGGGAAAAGTAACAACTCCCCAGCGCTGTGTGCCGCGCCCCGTTCAACCCCGCGCATGCGGGGAAACCGATTGCCACCCTGCATAAAGGCACGACCGACGTGATGACTGAAACCCAATTCCAAACCCTGCGCGATCAGGGCTTCAACCGCATCCCGCTGATGGCGCAAGCCTTTGCGGATCTGGAAACCCCGCTGTCTCTTTACCTCAAGCTGGCGCGTGCGCCGGGCGCTGCCGAGCCCGCGCCGTTCAGCTTTTTGCTGGAGTCGGTAGTGGGGGGCGAGCGCTTCGGGCGCTACAGCTTTATCGGCCTGCCGGCCCGCACGCTGTTGCGCGCCAGCGGATTTGGCGCTGCAGCGCGCACCGAGGTGGTGACCGATGGCGTGGTGGTGGAAACGTCCACGGCCAACCCGCTGGATTTCATTGCAGACTACCAGGGCCGCTTCAAGGTGGCGCTGCAGCCCGGTCTGCCGCGCTTTTGCGGGGGGCTGGCCGGCTACTTCGGCTACGACGCGGTGCGCTACATCGAGAAAAAGCTGGAGCACAGTTGCCCGCCGGATGAGCTGAACTGCCCCGATATCCTGCTGCTGCAAACCGAAGAGCTGGCGGTGATTGACAACCTGTCGGGCAAGCTGCATCTGATGGTGTACGTGGACCCGGCCGCGCCCGATGCCTTTGCCAAGGGCCAGGCGCGACTGGCTGCGCTGCGGGCGCAACTGGCTCAGGCGGTGATCGCGCCGGCTGTGAAGCCGACGCAAAGCCATGAGGCGGTGCGTGACTTTGCCAAGGCCGATTACATCGCTGCCGTGGAGCGCGCCAAGGAGTTGATTGCCGGGGGCGATTTCATGCAGGTGCAGGTGGGCCAGCGCATCAAGAAGCGCTACACCGAGTCCCCCTTGAGCCTGTACCGGGCGCTGCGTGCGCTCAATCCCAGCCCCTATATGTATTACTACAACTTCAGTGGTGCAGATGGGCAGGGCGGCGACTTCCATGTGGTGGGCGCCTCGCCGGAAATCCTGGTGCGCCAGGAGGCCATGCCCCCACGCTCCCCTGCTGCGCATGGGTCGCTGCCCCCCGAGGGGGCCCTCGCGCCTCGGGGCGGCCCAGCGGCGCTCGCGCCAGAGATCAAGGTCACCATCCGTCCGCTGGCCGGCACGCGCCCGCGCGGCGCCACACCGGAGCTGGACAAGGCGGCCGAGGTGGAACTGGTAAACGACCCCAAGGAGCGCGCCGAGCATGTGATGCTGATCGACCTGGCGCGCAATGACATAGGCCGCATCGCCCAGACCGGCACCGTCAAGGTGACCGATGCATTCTGCGTGGAGCGCTACAGCCATGTGATGCACATCGTCAGCAACGTCGAGGGCACACTCCTGGACGGTATGACCAGCATGGATGTGCTGAAAGCCACCTTTCCGGCCGGGACGCTGACTGGCGCGCCCAAGGTGCACGCCATGGAGCTGATCGACCAGCTGGAGCCCATCAAGCGCGGCATTTACGGTGGTGCCTGCGGCTACCTGAGCTACGCCGGTGACATGGACGTGGCGATTGCCATCCGCACCGGCATCATCAAGAACCAGACCCTGTATGTGCAGGCGGCCGCCGGGGTGGTGGCCGACTCGGTTCCCGAGCTGGAATGGAAAGAAACCGAAGCCAAGGCCCGCGCCTTGCTGCGCGCCAGCGAACTGGTTGAGGAGGGATTGGAATGAGCACCGTGAACAAAATCAAGCTGTTGATGATCGACAACTACGACAGCTTCACCTACAACATCGTCCAGTACTTTGGCGAACTGGGTGCCGAGGTCGAAGTGTTCCGCAACGACGAAATCACGCTGGAAGAAATCGCCGCCCGCAAGCCGGACCGCCTGGTGGTGTCACCCGGCCCCTGCTCACCCAACGAGGCGGGTATCTCGGTGCCGGCGATTCGCCACTTCATGGGCAAGTTGCCGATTCTGGGCGTTTGTCTGGGCCACCAGAGCATTGGAGCCGCGCTGGGCGGCAACATCATCCGGGCGCAGCAGCTGATGCACGGCAAGACCTCGGTGATCACCACCACGCAGGAGGGCGTGTTTGCCGGGCTGCCCAAACAGTTCACGGTGAACCGCTACCACTCGCTGGCAATCGAGCGCGCCACCTGCCCCAAAGAACTGGCGATCACCGCCTGGACCGAGGACGGCGAGATCATGGGCGTGCGCCATACCGGCTTGCCGTTTGAAGTCCGCATGGAAGGCGTGCAGTTCCACCCGGAAAGCATACTCACCGAGCATGGCCACGCCATGCTGAAGAACTTTTTGGATTAACACGATGAACACCAGCACCGCAGCACAGACGCCCAGGGTACAAGCGGATTTCCGCAGCGATACCGTCACCCAGCCCACGGCGGCCATGCGCGCAGCCATGGCCGCAGCCCCCCTGGGCGACGACGTGTTTGCCGACGACCCCAGCGTCAACGCCTTGCAGGACAAGATCGCAGCGCTGCTGGGATTCGAGGCGGCGCTGTTCATGCCCACCGGCACGCAAAGCAATCTGTGCGGCATCCTCGCCCATTGCCAGCGTGGCGACGAGTACATCGTCGGCCAGCTGGCCCACACCTACCGCTGGGAAGGCGGCGGTGCGGCCGTGTTGGGCAGTGTGCAGCCGCAGCCACTGAACCACCAGCCGGACGGCACGCTGGCGCTCGCCGATATCGAGGCGGCCATCAAGCCCGACGACGCGCATTTCGCCAAGACCAGGCTGCTGACGTTGGAAAACACCTGGGGCGGCAAGTTGCTGCCCTTTGCCTATGTGCAGGCGGCCACGCAACTGGCGCGCGACAAGGGGCTGAGCCGCCATCTGGATGGGGCGCGCCTGTTCAATGCGGCCACCGCACAAGCGGCTCAAAACGGGACGGACCCCTATGCTGAAGCCCGTGCGATTACCTCCTGTTTTGACAGCGTGTCGGTGTGCTTCAGCAAGGGGCTGGGTGCGCCCATCGGCTCGGCGCTGTGTGGCAGCAGGGAATTCATCGCCCGCGCCCACCGCATCCGCAAGATGGCCGGTGGCGGCATGCGCCAAGCCGGCATGCTGGCAGCGGCGGCGACCCATGCGCTGGACCACCATGTGCTGCGCCTGGCTGAGGACCATGCCCTCGCAGCCCGGCTGGCCGAGGGCCTGCGTGGCATTGCGGGCCTGGAAGTGGAAGCGCCCCAGACCAACATCGTGTTTGTCGATCTGGTGGGCGCGGCGCGCGCGCAGTCGGCTGCGCTGCAGGAGCACCTCAAGGCCCAGGGCGTGTTAATCACCGGCCTGTACCGTCTGCGTTTTGTCACGCATCTGGATGTGGATGCCGCCGGTGTGGACCGCGCGGTGGCGGCGGTGCGCAGCTTTTTCGCAGCCTAAGGCGCTGCAATGGCCATCGACCAACTGCTGCTGTTTATCGCTGCTGGTCTGTTGCTGAACCTGACACCGGGGCCGGATGTGCTGTACATCGTGTCCCAGGCCTTGCGCCATGGCTTGCGCGCCGGCCTGGTGGCGGCGCTGGGCATTACCGGTGGCTGCTTCGTGCATATCTTTGCTGCGGCTGTCGGCGTGAGCGCGCTGATGCTGGCCTCGGCTACCGCGTTCACGGTGCTCAAGTGGCTGGGGGCGGCCTACCTGGTGTATGTGGGCGTGCGCATGGTGTTTTCGCGCGCACCCGCAGCCCAAGGTTTGGACGCAACGGCAGCTGCAGAAAAGCACCTTGCCAGCCGCCAGGAACTAAAAAGCATCTTTATGCGCGGCTTCTGGACCAACGCCCTGAATCCCAAGGTGGCCCTGTTCTTCCTGGCCTTTTTGCCCCAGTTCATCGCGCCCACGGTGGAGCACAAGCCGCTGGCCTTTTTGCTGCTGGGTTTGCTGTTCAACTTTGATGCCGTCTGGGTCAATCTGGGTTGGGCCTGTGCCGCCGTCTGGCTGGCGCGCAAGGCCGGTGGCCTGCAGGCGCGTATGCACTGGCTGGACCGCGTCGCCGGCACGCTGTTTATCGTCTTCGGGCTCAAGCTCGCTTTCACTGACAATCCTGCATCTTAAGGAGACCTTCATGCCCCAAACCAAAGGCCAGATCACCCCGCAAGAAGCCTTGCAACGCACCATCGAGCATCGCGAAATTTTTCACGACGAGATGCTGCATCTGATGCGCCAGATCATGTCCGGAGAAGTGTCGCCGGTGATGATTGCCGCCATTACCGCCGGCCTGCGTGTCAAGAAGGAAACCATTGGCGAAATCACCGCTGCCGCGCAAATCATGCGCGAGTTTTCCACCAAGGTGGAGGTGGCTGACAAGACCCATCTGGTGGACATTGTGGGCACCGGGGGCGACGGCTCGCACACCTTCAATATCTCCACCTGCGCCATGTTTGTCGCCGCTGCTGCCGGTGCGCGCGTCAGCAAGCACGGCGGGCGAAGTGTCAGCAGCAAGAGCGGCAGTGCCGATGTGATGGAGGCGTTGGGTGTCAACATCAACCTCACCCCGGCCCAGATCGCCCAATGCGTGGCCGAGCAGGGCGTGGGCTTTATGTTTGCGCCCAACCACCATCCAGCCATGAAGAACGTGGCCCCGGTGCGCCGCGAAATGGGCATCAAGACCATCTTCAATCTGCTGGGGCCGCTGACCAATCCGGCCTCGGCGCCCAACATTCTGATGGGCGTGTTTCACCCCGATTTAGTGGGCATTCAGGTCCGTGCGCTGGAACGTCTGGGTGCCGAACATGCCGTGGTGGTCTATGGCCGTGACGGCATGGACGAGGTGAGTCTGGGCGCCTCCACGCTGGTGGGGGAGCTCAAAGACGGCGTGATCCGTGAGTACGAAATCCACCCGGAAGACTTCGGCATGACCATGGCCAGCAACCGTGCCCTCAAGGTGGAGGATGCGGCTGCGTCCAAAGCGATGTTGCTGGGCGTGTTGGACAACCAGCCGGGTGCGGCCAGGGATATCGTGGCGCTCAATGCGGGGGTGGCTTTGTACGCCGCCAATGTGGCAGGCAGCATGCGGGACGGTGTGCTGCTGGCTTATGCTGCAATCGAATCCGGTGCGGCCAAGGCCAAGCTGGATGCCCTGGTAGCTTTGTCTGCCCGTTTGGTGAACTAAGGAAAACATGAGCGATATTCTGGACAAAATTGTGGCGGTCAAGCTGCAGGAAGTGGCTGCTGCCAAGACGCGCAAGTCGCTGGAACTGGTGCGGGCCGACGCCGAATCGCGCGTGCTGACGCGTGACTTTGTGGGTGCCATCCGCGCCAAGATTGCGGCCGGCAAACCGGCGGTGATTGCTGAGGTGAAGAAGGCCAGCCCGTCCAAGGGCGTGATCCGCGAAGACTTTATCCCTGCCGATATCGCCCAGAGCTATGCCGAGTTTGGTGCGGCCTGTCTGTCGGTGCTGACCGATGTGCAGTTCTTCCAGGGCAGTGTGGACTACCTGAAGCAGGCGCGGGCCTCCTGCCAGTTGCCGGTGCTGCGCAAAGACTTCATGGTCGACGCCTACCAGATCTATGAGTCACGCTGCATGGGCGCAGACGCGGTGTTGTTGATTGCCGCCTGTCTGGATGATGCGCAGATGAAGGACATGGAGGCCATTGCCCTGGGTCTGGACATGGCGGTGCTGGTGGAGGTGCATGACCAGGCCGAACTGGAGCGTGCGCTCAGCCTCAAGACACCGCTGATTGGCATTAACAACCGCAACCTGAAGACCTTTGACGTCTCGCTGGACACCACGTTGGCTTTGCGCAGTCAGGTGCCCGCAGACCGCATTCTGGTCACGGAAAGCGGCATCCACACCCGTGACCACGTGCTGCGCATGGGGGCGGCTGGCGTGAATGCCTTTCTGGTGGGGGAGGCCTTTATGCGCGTGCCCGAGCCGGGTGAGGCGCTGGCCGCGTTGTTCGGCTGAGGCCTGTCGTGCAGCAGAGCCTGCTGGAGCCGGTGGCAGACCAGTTGCAAAGCGCCAATCCGGCGGACTGGCCGGTGGCCGCTGGCTGGCAGCCGCTGGTGGATGACTTTTTCAAGTCGGAGCAGGGTGTGGCGCTGCTGCGCTTCCTGGCTGAGCGCCTGCAAGCCGGGGCCCGCATTTATCCACCTCAACCCTTGCGTGCGCTTTTGTTGACGCCGCCTGAGGCGGTGCGGGTGGTGATTCTGGGCCAAGATCCCTACCACGGGCGTGGCCAGGCGGAAGGCTTGGCGTTTTCTGTGGCCCCGGGTGTGGCCATTCCGCCGTCCCTGCGCAACATCTTCAAGGAAATCCAGCGCGACCTGGGTACGCCTGCGCCGGCCTTTCCGCAGCCCGGCGGCAGCCTGGTGGCTTGGGCTGAGGAGGGCGTCCTGCTGCTCAATACCTGCCTGACGGTGGAGGAAGGCCAGCCTGCCAGCCATGCCAAGCGCGGCTGGGAATGTCTGACCGACAGCGTCATCAAATATGTCTCGGAGCATGCCAAGCCAGCGGTGTTCATGCTCTGGGGTGCCCATGCGCAAAGCAAACGGCCGTTGATAGACGCAACCCGCCATTTGGTGCTGATGGCCAACCATCCCTCGCCCTTGTCGGCGACGCGCTCGCCCGCTCCTTTCATCGGATGTGCACATTTTTCACAAGCCGAGGCCTGGAAAGCCGCGAACTGCTGATTTCATGGCATAATCTGTGGCTCACCTTAGGAGAGGTGGCCGAGTGGTTAATGGCAGCAGACTGTAAATCTGCCCTCTTACGAGTACGCTGGTTCGAATCCAGCCCTCTCCACCAGTGCTGTGTTGACGGTGAATGTGTTGAGTGTTTGGCGTGCCCACCGGGGCGCAAGCTTCTGCTTCGTATCGCGAGGCGGATTTGTGCGGGGTTCGTATAGTGGTAATACCTTAGCCTTCCAAGCTAAAGCGAGGAGTTCGATTCTCCTACCCCGCTCCACAGTTGATGCGTTGCTTTGATGATGAAGAATTTGCCCTTTTGGCTCAGTGGTAGAGCACTCCCTTGGTAAGGGAGAGGTCGCGGGTCCGATTCCCGCAAAGGGCACCAGTTTTGCATGTCCGTGATTACTGGATGTGTGGTGCTTTCGATGTTTTTATCTCCTAACTTTTCGGAGTCTGATAATGGGTAAAGAAAAATTCACACGTACCAAGCCACACGTCAATGTGGGCACGATTGGCCACGTTGACCACGGCAAGACCACGCTGACTGCGGCTATCACTTCGGTGCTGGCAGCCAAGTTCGGCGGTACCGCCCGTGCTTACGACCAGATCGATGCAGCACCGGAAGAAAAAGCCCGCGGTATCACCATCAATACCGCCCACGTGGAATACGAAACGGCCAACCGCCATTACGCCCACGTGGATTGCCCTGGACACGCCGATTATGTGAAGAACATGATCACCGGCGCTGCCCAGATGGACGGCGCTATCCTGGTTTGCTCCGCTGCAGACGGCCCCATGCCCCAGACCCGCGAGCACATCCTGCTGGCCCGTCAGGTCGGCGTGCCTTACATCATCGTGTTCCTGAACAAGTGCGACATGGTGGACGACGCCGAACTGCTCGAACTCGTTGAAATGGAAGTTCGCGAGTTGCTCGACAAATACGATTTCCCCGGCGACAAGACCCCCATCATCCACGGCTCTGCCAAGCTCGCCCTCGAAGGCGACAAGGGCGAGTTGGGCGAAGGCGCGATCATGAAGCTGGCTGAAGCGCTGGACACCTACATCCCCATGCCTGAGCGTGCGGTTGACGGTGCCTTCCTGATGCCTGTGGAAGATGTGTTCTCCATCTCCGGTCGCGGCACGGTTGTAACCGGTCGTATCGAGCGTGGTGTGGTCAAGGTCGGCGAAGAAATCGAAATCGTCGGTATTGCTGATACACAAAAGACCACCTGCACCGGCGTGGAAATGTTCCGCAAGCTGCTGGACCAGGGTCAAGCCGGCGACAACGTTGGTATTCTGCTGCGCGGCACCAAGCGCGAAGATGTGCAGCGCGGCCAAGTACTGTGCAAGCCCAACTCGATCAAGCCACACACCCACTTCACTGGCGAGATCTATGTCTTGTCCAAGGACGAGGGCGGCCGCCACACGCCTTTCTTCAACAACTACCGTCCCCAGTTCTACTTCCGTACCACGGACGTGACCGGTGCGATCGAGTTGCCAGAAGGCAAAGAAATGGTGATGCCTGGTGACAACGTGTCCATCACGGTGAAACTGATCAACCCCATCGCCATGGAAGAAGGCCTGCGCTTCGCCATCCGCGAAGGCGGTCGTACCGTCGGTGCTGGTGTGGTTGCCAAGATCATCGCGTAATTCGCACAACACAAGGAATTACCATGGCCACCAAGCAAAAAATCCGCATCCGCCTGAAGGCGTTTGACTACAAACTCATCGACCAGTCGGCCGCTGAAATTGTGGACACCGCCAAGCGCACCGGCGCGATTGTCAAGGGCCCCGTGCCCCTGCCAACCCGCATGAAGCGTTTCGA
>CANFIH010000036.1 GCA_947446855.1 Burkholderiales bacterium | reverse complement strand
GGGGATGTGCACGCCAAAGGCGTTGGTCAGGGTGTGGGTAGGGTCGCCAACCAGGGGGAACTGGGCCTTGCCCACGGCAGGCGATGTCTCGTGCCAGACCTTGTGCGAGAAATGCGTGTCGGTGGTGACGATGTAGACCTCGGCGCCGACCTTCTGGAATTCAGCGTAGTTGTCGGCTGCGTCTTCCACTTCGGTGGGGCAGTTGAAGGTGAAAGCAGCGGGCATGAAAATCAGCACGGACCACTTGCCCAGCATGGATTCGTTGGACACTTCAACGAACTTGCCGTTGTGGAAGGCCTGGGTTTTGAAGGGCTGGACTTGGGTATTGATCAGGGACATGGATGTTTCCTTATGTGGGGTGGTTGAGGTGGATAACTATCGGATGGGCAAAACCCATTGAAGCGAATCATAGCGAAAACAGGCCTGCAGCCTGATTGGTTCTCTATATCGGCCCCATTGCGAATATTGCTATCCAGGCCGTTTCCTGCCCGTGCACGTAGCCGCCCCCTTGCGGGGCGGCTGTGCGTCTCGACTAAGCGCGCAGGGAGGAATGCGCGGCCGCCAGGGCCGTCATGTTGACCACCCGGCGCACGGTGGCCGAGGGGGTGAGCACGTGGGCAGAGCCTGCCGCACCCAGCAGAATAGGCCCCACGGTGACGCCATGGCCGCTGACCATCTTGAGCACATTGAACAGGATGTTGGCCGCGTCCAGATTCGGGCAGATCAGGATATTGGCCTCACCCTGGAGGCCGCCACCGAGCAGGATGTTGTTGCGCATGTCTTCGCTCAGGGCGGCATCGCCATGCAGCTCACCGTCGCATTCCACATCGGGCGCCATCTGGCGGAACAGCTCGTAGGCCTGGCGCATCTTCACGGCCGACTTGCGCTTGGAGCTGCCGTACATGGAATGCGACAGAAACGCCACCTTGGGCGGCAGGCCGAAGCGCTGCACCTCGTCCACCGCCATGACGGCGATTTCGGCCAGTTGCTGGGCGTCCGGGTCTTCGTTGACAAAGGTGTCGGCAATGAAGAGGGTGCGGTGCTCCATCATCAGCGCGTTGAGCGTGGCCAGGCCCTTGGCGCCGGGCAGCACGCCGATGACGTCGCGCACATGGTCCAGATGGGTGTCAAAGCGGCCCACCAGACCGCACAGCAGCGCGTCGGCATCGCCCAGCTTGACCATCAGCGCACCGATGGTGGTGCTGGAGCGGCGCACGGCCGCCTTGGCGGCTTCAATGGAGACACCGTCGCGCCCCATGATGCGGTGGTAGGTTTCCCAGTACTGCTTGAAGCGCGGGTCGTCTTCCGGGTTCACCACCTCAAAGTCGGTGCCCATGCGGATGCGCAGGCCGGCCTTCTTGGCGCGGGCCTCGATCACCGTGGGGCGGCCCACCAGAATCGGCTGGGCCAAGCCTTCGTCCACCACCACCTGCACGGCGCGCAGCACGCGCTCGTCTTCGCCCTCGGCATAGACCACGCGCTTGGCGGCCATGGGCACGCTCTTGGCGGCGGCAAACACCGGGCGCATGATCATGCCGGTCTGGTAGACAAAGCGCGACAGCTGCTGGCGGTAGGCCTCCATGTCCTCGATCGGACGGGTGGCCACACCGGACTCGGCGGCCGCTGCCGCCACGGCCGGGGCGATGCGCAAAATCAGGCGCGAATCAAACGGGGTGGGGATCAGGTAATCCGAGCCGAACACCAGCTCCTTGCCGGCATAGGCGGTGGCCACTTCTTCGCTGATGTCGGCCTTGGCCAGATCGGCAATCTGGCGCACGCAGGCCAGCTTCATGGCCTCGGTGATCTTGGTGGCGCCGCAGTCCAGCGCGCCGCGGAAGATGTAGGGGAAGCACAGAACGTTGTTGACCTGGTTGGGGTAGTCCGAGCGGCCGGTGGCGATGATGCAGTCCGGGCGCACGGCCTTGGCCAGCTCGGGGCGGATCTCAGGCTCGGGGTTGGCCAGGGCCAGGATGATGGGCTTGTCGGCCATGGTCTTGACCATGTCTTGCGTCAGCACACCGGCGGTGGAGCAGCCCAGGAACACATCGGCACCGTTGACCACGTCGGCCAGGGTGCGGCATGCGGTGTCCTGCGCCACGCGCTCCTTGGATTCGTCGTAGCCGCCGGGGCGGCCGTGGTAGATCACGCCCTTGGAGTCGCACACATAGACGTTCTTGCGCTGTATCCCTAAGCCCACCATCACATCCAGGCAGGCCAGGGCCGCGGCACCGGCGCCGGACACGGCCACCTTGACCTCGGCGATGCCCTTGCCCACCAGTTCCAGGCCATTGAGCAACGCTGCGCTGGAGATGATCGCGGTGCCATGCTGGTCATCATGGAACACCGGGATGTTCATGCGCTCGCGCAGCTTTTGCTCGATGTAAAAGCACTCGGGCGCCTTGATGTCTTCCAGGTTGACGCCGCCCAGCGTGGGCTCCATGGCGGCAATGATGTCGACCAGCTTGTCGGGGTCGCGCTCGTCGAGCTCGATGTCAAACACGTCGATGCCGGCAAACTTCTTGAACAGGCAACCCTTGCCCTCCATCACCGGTTTGCCCGCCAGCGGGCCGATATCGCCCAGGCCCAGCACCGCCGTGCCATTGGTAATCACCGCCACCAGGTTGCCGCGGCTGGTGTACTCATAGGCCAGCGACGGGTCGGCCTGGATATCCAGGCAGGGATAGGCCACGCCGGGGCTGTAGGCCAGGGACAGGTCGCGCTGGTTGGAGAGCGGCTTGGTGGCGTTGACCGAAATCTTGCCGCGCGTGGGGCTGCGGTGGTAGTCGCGGGCCGCTTCACGCAGGGCGAATTCGGCGGGAGAGAGATGGCTGGTGTCGTTCTTCATGGCAATGCCTCCTGGCTCATGTGTGGGTGCTTGATCTTGCGCTGCGGGTCATCTTCGGTATCCACATAGGTCAACGCAATGGCATAAAACTGTTGGTGAATCTGCAAAAAACCGTCCACCACATCGGGATCAAAGTGCTGGCCGCTGGCCTTGCGGATGATCTCCACCGCCTCGGCGTGCGGCATGGCGTCCTTGTAGACGCGGCGGCTGATCAGCGCGTCGTACACATCGGCCACCGCCATCAGGCGCGCCGGGATCGGAATCGCATCGCCGGCCAGCCCTTCCGGGTAACCGCTGCCATCCCACTTCTCCTGGTGCGAGTAGGTAATCTGTTTGGCCATGGTGAGAAAGGCCACTTCCAGCCCCAGCGCCACTTCCGCGCTGGCAATGGCGTCGCGCCCCAGCGTGGTGTGCGTTTTCATGACCTCGAACTCTTCGGGCGTCAGACGCCCTTTCTTGAGCAGGATGTAATCCGGTATGCCGACCTTGCCGATGTCATGCAGCGGCGCGGACTTGAACAGCATGCTGATCGTGTCCAGACTCAGGTAGTCGCGAAAGCGTGGATGCGTCGACAGCTTCCAGGCCAGCGCACGCACATAGTGCTGGGTGCGCCGGATGTGGTTGCCGGTATCGGCATCGCGGGTTTCGGCCAGCGAGGCCATGGCCAGAATGGTGACGTCCTGGATGGCGTTGACTTCGCGCGTGCGCTTGGCCACCTCGTTTTCCAGAAACAGGTTCTGGTCGCGCAGAAAGTCGGTTGTGGCCTTGAGCGCCAGGTGCGTGCGCAGGCGTGCCAGGCAAATGGAGGGGCTGATCGGCTTGGTAATGTAGTCGACGGCACCCAACTCGAAACCCATTTCCTCATCTTCGAGCTCGCCGCGGGCGGTCAGGAAGATGACGGGAATGTCGGCTGTTTTCGGGTTTTGCTTAAGGCGAAGGCACACTTCGTGGCCGTCCATACCGGGCATCATGACGTCCAGCAGGATCAGGTCGGGTGCCGGCTCGGCCTGGGCGATTTCCAGACCACGCTCGCCATTGTTGGCCCCTTTGAGCAGGTACAGGTCGCGCAACAAGACCTGCATCAGCGACAGATTCTCCGGCGTGTCATCAATCACCAGGATGGTCGGCTTTTCAGTCGGGCCTGCGCGCATCAAGGGGTTCCTGGGTCTTTGGACATGGCAATTGCGCTTAATTGTGCCGCATTTCGTAAGCGCAAAAGGGCTTGTTCACAGTTAAAACGCCGCACCGCATCGGCCAGGGGCGCGTAGTGCACACCCAGCGCCCGGCCCAGCAGATCGGCGTGTTCAGCCAGCCAGTCGACCGCCTGCAGGTTGTCGTCTGCCAGCAGCGCCGCCAAGGTGTCGCACACTGCACTTAGCAGCTGCGGGTCCGGCGGCGCGCCGGCGCCAGCCAGGGGGAGCGCGCCCCCGCACTCCTCTGCGGCTGCATCCGCAGCCACGCGCAGGGACTGCACCCGGCCCTTGCCCAAGCGGGCGGTGAACCAGAAGCTGCTGCCTTGTCCCGCCACGCTTTGCACGCCCACTTCACCCTGCATCAGGGCGGCCAATTGCTTGCAAATGGCCAGCCCCAGGCCGGTGCCGCCGTATTGCCGGGTGATCGAGTTGTCGGCCTGTTGGAAGCTCTGGAACAACAGCGGCAGCTGCTCCGCGCTCAGGCCGATGCCGGTGTCTGTGACGGTACACAGCAGCAGGACGCCGGAGGCATCTTGCTCGCGCAGGCTGAGGTCGACGAGAACTTCACCGCGGCTGGTGAACTTGACCGCGTTGTTGGCCAGGTTGATGAGGATTTGTCCCAGGCGCAAGGGGTCTCCTACCAGGCGCAGGGGCAGGGCAGGGTCCACCTGGAATCGCAGTGCCAGGTCTTTGGACGCCGCTTTCTCCGACACCAGATCGGCCACCCTGGCCAGCACCTGTGCCAGCTCGAATTCGATGTGCTCCAGCTGCAGCTTGCCGGCATCCACCTTGGAGTAGTCCAGCACCTCCTTGATGATGGACAGCAGGTGCTGGCTGGAGGACTGGATCTTGCGCATCTGCTCGCGCTGGGGTGGCTTCAGGTCGCTTTTGAGCACCAGGTAGCACAGACCGGTGATGGCATTCAGGGGCGTGCGGATTTCATGGCTCATATTGGCCAGGAAGTCACTCTTGGCCTTGCTGGCCTCTATGGCCCGCTCCTTGGCATCCAGAATGGCCCGTTCAGCGGCATGCTGCAGACTCATGTCCTCCACGACGGCGAGTACCGCATGGCCCAGGTTGGCATCGACATACAGGCTCCCGGTAATGCGCGCCCAAAACGGGCTGCCGTCCCGGCGCACCAGTTCCTGCTCATGCCGTTGCACCTCGCCGGGCGCCAATGTGGCAAACAGGGGCGCGCCGGCGCGCGCAAAGCTTTCTGCGTCCCGGTACCACAGGTCGGTGGTGCGGCCGTCGAGTTCGCCTGGTGCACAGCCGAACAACGCCTCGAGCGGTCGGTTGCAGCGCAGGATGACGTGGTTGTGCACCAGCGCGATACCCACGGTCACGGTGTTGAAAATGGTGCGCTGCTCCTCGTGCGCAATCTGCAACACGCGTTGCTGCTGCTCCAGCACCGCAGTGGCTTCGCGCAGCTTGGCGGTGCGTTGCTCCACCTGCGCCTCCAGCGTGCTGTTGAGGGCCACGATGGCGTCCTGCGCCCGCTGCCGCTCGGTCACGTCACGCAGAATAATGGTCAGCAACAGGGCACCATCGACCTCGATGTGGGAGATCGAAGCCTCTGCCGGGAACTCCTCGCCGTTCATGCGACGCCCGGTCACCACCGTATGCAGCCCTTCGCTGCGCACGGAGCGACCCGTGCGGGCGTAGTGTGCGACATGGCCCACATGGGCCTGGCGCAAACGCAGCGGCAGCAGGATGTCCACCGGCTGGCCCAACACCTCCGGCTCGGCGCAAGCAAACATGGCCAGCGCCGCCGCGTTGATGACCCGGATGTTCTGTTCATGGTCCACCGTGATGACGGCGTCCATCGCGGCATCAAAGATCGCAGCCAGACGGGCGCGGCTGGTTTCACTGTCACGCTGCGCATGCTGTATGCGCTCCAACATGGCATTAAAACCCTGTGCCAGGCGCCTGACCTCACGCGGTCCGTCAATCTCCAGCGGCGCGGGAAACGCGTTCTGCTGCGCCAGCTGCAGGCTGGCCTGCTCGACCCGGGCCAAAGGCCGCGTCACCTTCACCCGAATCAGCTGCGCCGTCACCAGCGCCGTCGCCAGGGCGGCTGCCAGCAGCGGCCACATGCGCTGCTGGGCATCCCATTGCACCATGGCGTAGTCGTGGCTCAGGTCGTACTCCAGATAGACCACGCCCCGGTTGTCGTTACGGATCACATCGGCGCGTCCACCGCTAATGAACGGCACCATCACCGAGACGCGCGGCGGGTCGCTGAACTCCAGCACATCCGGCAAGCGGCCCTGCACCACACGCTGAAAGCGCTGCGGTGAAAAGTGCGGCATCAGCGCCGCAGCCGATTGGCCGCGCCAGGCCATACGCTGCGCCATGATGACGGTGCCGGCAGGGTCTATCAAAGCCAGCACGGCGGTACGCCGCTCGGTAGCCGACACCGCCAGGTCGGAGGCCACACTGACCGGGTGGTCATTGAGCTCGCGCTGGGTATCACGCGCCAGGTGTTCGGCGTCCAGCACGGCATCGTCGCGGGCATGCGCACGCACCGCCTGGCGCCCGTTGAACACCGAATCCCCATAGGAAAATGCCAGCATGACCAGCATGACCAGCATGACCAGCACGACCAGGAACAGCCCGGCCGGCAAGGCAAGGCGCAGCGTGTAAGACCGGGTGCCGTCGCTGTTCATACCGGCAAAAAGCGCGGGTCGGCCAACACCTGTTGTACCGACGTGGAAGGCAACAGCCCGGCCTGCACCATCACCTGCTGCAGCTCGCGGGCCGTCCGGTCAATGGCGCCGCCCGGTGCCAGCATGGCGGCATTCTGGGCGCGGTCCGGCAGGCGCAAACCCCGGTACAGTGCCGCCACCTCGGCCGCCGGCGTCTGCAGGCGTGCAGCCATCAAGGCAGCCGCGCGCGTGGCCGATTCGCGCAGCATGGTCTGCGCCGCAAAATGGCCGGCCAGCAACTCGCGCAGGGCCGGGCCGTAGGTCTGCAGTGCGCTGGCGCGCACCGCCAGCACATCCACAATGCGCCCGGCAACGGCCTTGCTATCAAAAATGCGCTTTGCGCCCGTCTTTTCCAGCCGCGCAGCCCAGGGGTCGGCCGTCACCACCAGGTCCACCGCGGACGAGGCGAAAAACTCTTCACTGCGGTCCAGTGTCATGGGCACTTTGTGAATCTGGTCCGGCACCAGGCCGGCCGCATTGAGCAGGGCGCTGAGCATGACCGCACCCATGGCCCCCTCTTCCACGCCGATCCGCTTGCCGGCCAGCGTCTGCAGCGACACATGCGGCTTGGCCAGCACCACGTCGGCCCCTTCGGACACATCGAACACCAGCACCGCGCGCAGGTCCACGCCATCGGCACGGGCGCTCATCAACTCATCCAGGGTCAGGGCAGCGGCTTCGAGTTGCTCGGCCGCCAGCGCGCGCAGGGTGTCGGTGTTGGCCTGCAATTCGATCAAACGCACCCGCTGCTCATCCAGCATGCCCAGTTCGCGCGCCAGAAACAGGAATTCATAGCCGGGAAACACCACGCTGCCGACGCGCATCGCGGGCACCGGTGCCGCACAGCCCGCCAAAACCGGTGCCAGCAAGGCCGCGCAGCCCCCGGCAAGCAAGCGACGTCTGGGAAGGCCACGGGCAGGAAACAAATGCATATTCGCTCGATTGGACTCCATAGGCCCACAGGCTGTAAAGCGAAATTAAGCCGCTCCCCCGGCGCGCTAGGCCGGTGCTTATGCGGTACAAACACAGGCTTGCTTACGACGCATCCCCTTTGCACACCCCCATGCCAACTGATTCCAACCACGGCCTTGCCACCCTGCTGCTGGCCGCCGGGCGCGGCGAGCGCATGCGCCCGCTGACCGACCACACCCCCAAACCGCTGCTGCCGGTGCGCGGCAAGCCGCTGCTGCAGTGGCGCATGGAGGCTTTGCTGCAAGGTGGCTTTCACCACGCCGTCATCAACACCGCCTGGCTGGGGGAGCAGATCGAGGCGCAGTTTGGCCCGGCGTTTGCAGCACCCGCCTGTTCGCCCGCGCCGCTGCAGCTGGCCTACTCGCGCGAAGGGCGGGACTTCGGCCAGGCACTGGAGACGGCCGGCGGCGTCAGCCGCGCCCTGCCGGCGCTGGGCGAGGTGTTCTGGGTCATGGCGGGCGACGTATTTGCGCCGGACTTTGTCTTCCGCCAGGAGGATGTGCAGCGCTTTATCGACAGCAGCATGCTGGCGCACATCTGGCTGGTGCCCAACCCGGAACACAACCCGGCGGGCGACTTCGGGCTGGACAGCTCCAGCGGGCAGGCGCTCAACACCGCCAAGGACGCGCAGCAGCCGCGCTTCACTTTTTCCACCATCGGCCTGTACCGACGGGAGCTGTTTCTGCCGCCCTGGTGTGACACGCCACCCGGCAACCCGCAGGGCACACGCGCCGCGCTGGCACCCCTGCTGCGCGCGGCCATGGACCAGCACAGGGTATCGGCCGCGCTTTACACTGGCAGCTGGACCGATGTGGGCACGCCCGAGCGGCTGGCCCTGCTCAATGCCAGGGCCTGAGCACCGCGCCCGGCAGCCTCGCACAACATTTTTTCCCATGGCAGGAACCCACGCATGAACCACGCAATCTACCAGGCCCGCCGCACCGAGCTGGCCCGCCGCATCGGCCCGCAGGGCATTGCCATCCTGCCCACCGCGCCCGAGCAACAGCGCAACCGCGATGCCGACTTCCTGTTCCGCCACGACAGCTACTTTTATTACCTGAGCGGCTTTGCCGAGCCCAAGGCCTGGCTGGTGGTGACGGGCGACGGCCGCAGCACCCTGTTTTGCAACCCCAAGGATGTGGAGCGGGAAATCTGGGACGGCTTTCGTGTCGGCCCCGAGGCCGCACCCGCGCTGCTGGGTGTGGACGCGGCCTTTTCGGTCAACGACCTCGATGCGCAGATGCCGCGCCTGCTGGACGGGCGCGATGCCGTGTGGTTCCCCTTTGCCACGCACCAGGGGCTGGAGTCGCGTGTGGACGGCTGGCTGGGCAGCCTGCGCTCCCGTGTGCGCTTTGGCGCGCTGACACCCGAGACCCAGCGCGACCTGTGCGGAGCGCTGGACGAGATGCGCCTGGTCAAGGACGTGCACGAGCAGGCCACCATGCGCCGAGCCGCGCAGATCAGCGCCGGCGCCCATATCCGCGCCATGCGTTTAAGCGCGCAGATGCTGCGCGAAGGCAAGGAGGTGCGCGAGTACCACCTGGATGCCGAGCTGCTGCACGAATTCCGCCGCCACGGCTCGCAGTACCCGGCCTATGGCTCCATCGTGGCCGCCGGCGCCAATGCCTGCGTGCTGCATTACCGCGCTGACGAGGGGCTGGTGCGCGACGGCGAGCTGGTGCTGATTGACGCCGGTTGCGAGCTGGACGGCTATGCCAGCGACATCACCCGCACCTTCCCGGCCAATGGCAAGTTCTCCGGCCCGCAGCGTGCGCTGTATGACCTGGTGCTGGCCTCGCAGGTCGCGGCCGTGGTGGCCACCCGAGCGGGTGCGCGTTTTACCGACCCGCACGAGGCCACCGTGAAGGTGCTGGCGCAGGGCATGCTGGACCTGGGGCTGCTGGATAAAAACAAGGTGGGCAGTCTGGAGGACGTGATCGAGAAGCGCGCCTATTTCCAGTTCTATATGCACCGCACCGGCCATTGGCTGGGCATGGATGTGCACGACTGCGGCGCCTATACCGAGCCGTCCGAGATCGGCAACAAGACGGAACGCCGCGATGCGCTGACCGGCGAGACGCTGATCAGTCGCCCGGCGCGGATTCTGCGGCCTGGCATGGTGCTCACCATTGAACCGGGCATTTATGTGCGCCCGGCCGAGGGTGTGCCGGAGCAGTTCCACCACATCGGCATCCGCATCGAGGACGATGCCATCGTCACGGACTCTGGCTGCGAGCTGATTAGCCGGGACGTGCCGGTGGATGCGGATGCGATTGAGGCGTTGATGCGGGGGTAGTGCGCGTCGGGTTTTTTTCACGCAGCTGTCGTACGCCGACGCCACCGGGGTAGACGGTTCCGTCCGTGTCCCCCGCCCTGCGGGCTCCTCCTCTACCTCCCGGAACCGTCTACCCCGATGGTGTCGGCAACCTGCACAGTGGGCATGCCTAGGCCCAAGGCACTCTTACCCCACTGGCGCCAGCCACGTCGGCAGACTCAGGACGCCGTGGCGCTCAGCGCCGGTAGGTAAAGGGAGAGCCCGCAGGGCGGAGGACACGGACGGCGCTGAGTGCCATGGCGGCCTGAGGCTTGAAGTCGCGCAGACCTGAAGTGACTGCGTCCCTGCTCAAGGTACCAACACCAGATTTCCCACATGGCGCTTTTCCAGAAACGCCTGCTGCGCCAAGGCCATGTCCTTGAGCGCATAACTGGCAGCCACCAGCGGGCGAACTTCGTTGCGCTCCACGTAGCCGATCAGGTTGGGGAACACCGGCTCGTCCCACGCGGTGCAGCCGATCAGGGTGAGGTCCTTCAGGTACAAGTCGCGCATGTCCAGCGCCACATCGGCCCCGGCAATCGCACCCGATGACACATAGCGCCCGCCGCGTCGCAGGGCTTTGAGCAGCGCGCCAAAACCGGCGCCGGCCACGTTGTCCACCACCACATCGGCGCTCGGCAAGCCCTGCCATGCAGCGGCACCGTCTTCCCGGCACAGGGCCAGGTCTGCACCCAAGGCCAGCACCGCATCGCGCTTGTCGCGGCTGGTCCAGGCGGTGACATGGGCGCCGCGCCGTTTGGCAAGTTGCACCACGGCGGAGCCGACACCGCCCGAGGCACCCGTCACCCAGACCCGCTCACCCGCTGCCACGCCCGCCCGGTGCAACATGTTCTCTGCCGTGCCCCAGGCACAGGGCAGCGAGGCCAATTCGACATCGCTCCAGTCGCTGTGCACCGCAAAGACTTCACTGGCCGGCACTTTCACGTAGTCGGCAAACGCGCCGTCAAAGTCGGTACCCAACCAGCGCGTGTCCAGGGAGGCGAAACCCGCCACGCGCATGCAACTGCGCACCAGCACGCGCTGGCCGATAGACGGCACGCCGGGTGGTTGCGCGGCCACATCCGGCGCCAGCGCCACCACCAGGCCGCAGCAGTCCGCACCCTGGATCAGCGGAAAGGGCGTGGCGCCGTTCCATCCCGCAAGCCCGGCCACGACAGCTGCGCCGGGCTTGGGTGCGGCGTTTGCCGGCGCGGCGACGGCTCCGTACCAGCCCGTGCGCGTGTTGATGTCGGTGTTGTTGATGCCGGCCGCCAGCACCTGCAGCAGCACCTCGCCGGGCTGCAGTACCGGCATGGGTACTTCGCGATAGACCAGTTGCGCGTAGCCGCCCTGGCCGACCGTGACCATGGCTTGCATGGTGGCGGGCAGTTCCGTAGATGCGAATTGGGAGTGCATAGCGTGTCCGTTTCAACTCAGCAAAGTGGTCCCAGGGCCGGGGCTTATTTCCGCGAGAATGGGTTTGCAACACACCCATTCGCTTCAGCAGAACTTCATCATGACACAGCCCACCCCCGCCGCACTGCAAGCCTTTTTTGACCAGCATGGCGTGCGCGATGTGGAGTGCATTTTTCCGGACGTGTCGGGCTATCCGCGCGGCAAGTTGATGCCTGCGGCCAGCTTTGCTGCCGGTACCGAGTTGCGCATTGCCCAGGCCATTCCCATGCAGTGCGTGACGGGCGACTACTCCTACGACGCGATCTTTCCGGACGCCGACCCGGATGTGCGTCTGGTGCCGGACTACGCCACCTTGAAGCTCTCGCCCTGGTCCAGCGTGCCGCGCGCCTTTGCCATCCACGACTGTGTGGAATTGAACGGCGAGCCCTGCGCGTTTTCGGCGCGCTCGCTCTTGCAGACGGTGGTGGCGCGCTACACCGCGCAGGGCCTCACGCCGGTAGTGGCGCCCGAGATCGAGTTCTATCTGACCGCACCCTGTGTGGACCCGGCCCTCCCGCTCAGCGCGCCGGTGGCACGCAACGGCCGGGCGGAAGCCGGACAGTCCGCCTTCAGCATGAACATGCTCAACGAGCACGCCGGCTTCTGGAATGCATTCCGCACCGCGCTGGATGGTTTGGGCGTGCGGGCCGACACCTGGATCCATGAGGTGGGTGCCACCCAGTTCGAGATCAACCTGTTGCACGGCGACCCGGTGGCGGTGGCCGACCAGGCCTTTTTGTTCAAGTACGCGGCCAAGGAAATTGCCATCCAGCATGGCCTGAACGCCGTCTTCATGGCCAAGCCGATTGCCGGTGCGCAGGGCAGCTCCATGCACCTGCACCAGAGCGTGGTGGACAGCGCGGGCCGCAATATCTTCAGCAATGAAGACGGTTCCGAGAGCGCCGCCTTTGGCCACTTCATTGCCGGGATTCAGACCTACGGCCCGGACCTGATGCTGGTGTTTGCGCCCTTCGTGAATTCCTACCGCCGCTTTGTGGCCGGCAGCCAGGCGCCCATCAATCTGGAATGGGGCCACGATAACCGCACCGCCGGTCTGCGCATACCCAAGAGCAGCCCGGCCGCGCGCCGGGTGGAAAACCGCATCGCCGGGGCCGACGCCAACCCCTATCTGGCGATTGCCGCATCACTGGCTGCCGGGCTGGCCGGCATGGACGAAGCGCTGCAACCCTCCGCGCCGCTGGAGCCGGGCGCCAATGCCTACGCGCAGTCGCACGGACTGGAGCGCAGCTTCTTGCCGGCACACGAGCGCATGGCGCACAGCCCTGCTGCCCGCGCCCTGCTGGGCGAGGCCTTTGTCACCGGTTATTGCGCGGTCAAGGCGGTGGAGTACCAGAGCTATCTGCGCGAAATCAGCGCCTGGGAGCGGCGCTTTTTATTGCCGCAGGTGTAAGGGCAGGGGCCCTCTTCGGTTTACTTTTCTTTACCCCCTCTTCAAACCCCACCTATCGGCTGGTAAAGCCGCAGCGCTAGACTGCGTGGCATGAGCCAACACCTGCTAATGATCGAAGACGACGCCCGCCTGGCTGCCATGGTGGGCGAGTATCTGGAACAAAACGGATTCACGGTGAGCAAGGCGCCCGACGGCCTGTCCGGCCTGGCGCGTCTGAACCAGAGCGGCGACAACCCGCCACCGGAGTTGGTGATTCTGGATCTGATGCTGCCCGATATCGATGGCCTGGAGGTCTGCCGCCGGGTGCGCGCTCTGCCCCATGCCATGGCGCAGATTCCCATCCTGATGCTGACCGCCAAGGGCGACCCCATGGACCGCATCATCGGCCTGGAGATGGGCGCCGACGATTACCTGCCCAAGCCGTTTGAACCCCGCGAGTTGCTGGCCCGGGTACGTGCCATTTTGCGGCGCAGTGCCGAGGCGCCCACGGCTGCCAGCCAGAACATGCTGCGCTTTGGCTCCCTCAGCATAGACCGCGATGCCCGCACCGTGACCGTGGCCAACGAGGCCTGCGATCTGACCTCTTACCAGTTTGATTTGTTGGTGGCCCTGGCCGAGCGCGCCGGGCGCGTGCTGACGCGCGACCAGATCATGGAGGCCGTGCGCGGGCGTGAACTGGAAGCCTTTGACCGTTCCATCGACGTGCACATGGGCCGCATACGCGCCGCCATCGAAGCCGACCCCAAGGACCCCAAGCGCATCCTGACGGTGCGCGGTGTGGGCTACGTGTTTGCCCGGCAGCAGGAATAGGCACCGTCTCGGGAGCCGCCGCCACCGTGCGCAACATAAAGTCAAATCCGTGAGTCTTTTTTTCCAGAAACTGTACGTACGCATCTGGTTGGCCGTGGTGCTGGCCGTGGCGGTGCTGACGCTGCTGGTGGGCTGGGCCTGGCGCATGACGGCCGAGGCGCCACTGCGCGAAGTGGTGGTGCGCAACACCATGGGCGAAATCATCGGCAACGGCCAGGTGCGCCTGGGCCGCGGACCGGAGGGCAGCGCCTGGCATGCCAGCCCCCATGCGCACGACGCGCCCGTGGCCGCTCAGGGACCTGCGGCGCGTGACCAGGAGTCGAACCACGACGAGGGCGAAGAAGTGGCGCTGCACGGCAAGTACGGCAGCGGACCTGAGTTCACGGTCCGCATGAACGACGGGCAAACCATGCATCTGCATTTGCCCAGGCCTCCTTCGGGCAACTGGCGGGCCCCCTTTGGTTTCTTCTGGACCCTGGGGCTGGTGGCGGTGGCGGTGGCCCTGGCCATCTACCCCATCGTGCGGCGACTGACACACCGCCTGGAAGCCCTGCAACGCAACGTGGAGCGCTGGGGCAACGGCGACCTGAGCGTGCGCATGCCGACCGGTGGACGGGACGAGGTGGGCTTTCTGGCCACCGGCTTCAACAAGGCCGCAGAACAGATTGAAACCCTGGTGAAAACGCGTGAGGCGCTGCTGACCTCACAAAAGTCCCTGCTGGCCAATGCCTCGCACGAGTTGCGCTCGCCGCTGACCCGCATCCGCATGGGCCTGGAACTGATGGGCGGCAACACCAGCCCCACGGCCCGGGGCGAGATCTCGCGCAACATCGGCGAGCTGGACCAACTGATTGACGAGATCCTGCTGGCCAGCCGGCTGGACGCCAAAGAGGCCGATCTGGGCACGGTGGAGCCGGTCGATCTGGTCGGGTTGGCGGCCGAAGAGTGCGCCCGCACCCAGGCTACGCTGGATGTGGAGGTGAGCTCGGTGCTGGTGCCCGGTGTGGCCAAGCTGCTGCGCCGCGTGGTGCGCAACCTGCTGGAGAACGCCCGGCGTTATGGTGCCGGCGAGGTAACGCTGGCCATCCGCACCGTCGACGGGTTTGCCACCGTGCAGGTCAGCGACCGCGGACCCGGCGTACCGGAAGAATTGTCGGCACGTATCTTTGAGCCTTTTTACCGCCTGCCCGGCGCCTCTGAGCGTGAGGGTGGCGTGGGCTTGGGTCTGGCGCTGGTGAAGTCCATCACCCTGCGCCATGGCGGCACGGTGAGCTGCCACAACCGGCCCGATGGCGGCGCCTGCTTTGAGGTGCGACTGCCCTTGTCGGCCTGAACAGCCCCGGGCTAACTGGCTTTGAGAAAGATATCCCGGTCGGGAGCAAAGTTTTCGTGCAGGGGCAGCAAGGCGCCACCCAGCGCACGCGCATCCGAGCCTATGCTGCCGGACACCAGCATGGCGGGCCAGAGGCCTTCCCAGTCGTAGGTGGCCAAAGCGGCTTCGGTATGGTCAATCAGGCGCGTCAGCATGGCGCGGGTAAAGGAGCCATCGATCACCACGGCGTCTATGTCCAGAAAGGCCGTGCCGCTGACCACGCACTGCGCCAGGGCCAGGGAAGCACTGGCAATCCAGGCGCTGGTGAAGACTTCATAGGGCGCTTGCATGGCACGCTCGTCATAGGCGGCGGTCGGGTCCAGGCCGTGTTCCTTGAAGCTTTGTTCCAGTTCCCACAGCGAGGCGCGTGCCAGCAGTTGCTCCGGCAGGCCTTTGCCGGTGGACACGCCCAAGGGCAGCGAGGCCACAGCGCCCGCATTGCCATGCACGCCGTTGTGTAGGTGGGAGTTGATGACCAGGCCACCCCCGACAAAGGTGTCGACAAACAGGTAGAGAAAACTTTTGAGATCGCGTCCGCGCCCAGCCACCAGTTCGGCCACGCAAGCGGCGGCCGTGTCACGGGCAAAGCTGACCGGCGCCTCGGTGAAGGACTGGACCTGGGCACTGAGATCAATATGGTTCCACTCGTCCGACACGGTGGGCGGCAGGCCCAGCATCTTGTGCCAGCCCCCCAGGTTGAAGGGTGCCGCCAGGCCGACGCCGACCAGGCGCAGGGCCAGCGCACCCAGGCCGTCCTGAATCGCGGCCATATGGGTCTTGATGGCGGGCAGCAGGGTCTGCGCATCGGGGAAGGTGTAGTGCATGGACTCGCGCCGGCGCACGGCACCGGTGAAGTCCACCAGCAGCAAGTCGGCACTGCGCCGGCCGATCTTGATGCCCACGGAAAAAGCACCGTCCGGATTCAGCGCCATCGGCACCGACGGCTGGCCTATGCGTCCCCGCACGGGCTCATGGCGAATCAGCAGCCCGTCGTCTTCCAGACGGGTGGTGATCAGGCCGATGGTCTGGGCGGTGAGGCCGGTCAGGCGCGCGATTTCGGCCTTGGGCAGACTGCCGTTGAGGCGGATGGCGTGCAACACCACCCGCTCGTTGAACTGGCGCATGCCCACATGGTTGGAGCCACGGGGCCGCAGCACCGGCGGCGCGCCCGGGCGCCCGTTGCCCTTGGAGAGGGTCAGGCTGTCGGGCGTGTCAACAAGGCTCATGGACGCAGAGTTTCGCCGATAACACCCTTGCGCAGCAGAAAGTTTCCGAACGGTTGCTGTTCGCCGGTCAGCACAATCGCGAAGGCGCTCTTGGTGCGCTCGTAAAAAGCAAAGCGTTCAATCCCCTCAGCGCTTTGGCCGGCCAGGAAGGTGGGCTCCAGGCTGGCCAGCACTTCGCGTTGCAGTGCCGAGCGGTAGTCGGTTGGCTGGCCGCTGACCTGCATGAAACCCACCGGATGCACCTCGTCGGCCACCAGCGGCAGCAGCGAGGTGATGGCTTGCACGGCGCGCGCCATGCCGATACCGGGCAGGCGGATGATGGGCTTGCCACCGGCATAGCGCACGGCGGTGAAGTTGGCATCCGCCAGCACCAGGGCGTCGTCATGGCCCATTTCCATCAGCAGCTTGAGCAGCTCCGGCGTCAATACCGGGTCGATTCCCTTGAGCATTTTTCTCTTTCTGCGGCTAGTGGGCCAAGGCGTCTTCGGGCAGGTCGCTGACGGACTTGGCGCCGGTCATCACGGCCACGGTGTCGCTCATGCTGATCTTCTTGGGGTTGACCACGGCCGCGCGCTTGCCCAGGCGGGCAATGTGGATGCGGTCGGCCACTTCAAAGACGTGCGGCATGTTGTGCGAAATCAGCACCACGGGCAGGCCCTTGTCGCGCACGCGGCGGATCAGTTCCAGCACCATATTGCCTTCCTTCACACCCAACGCGGCGGTCGGCTCGTCCATGATGACCACGTGCTGCGCAAAGGCGGCGGCACGGCCCACGGCCACGCACTGGCGCTGACCGCCGGAGAGCGTTTCCACGGCTTGCGTCATGGAGCGGATGCCGACCTTCAGGTCGTTCATGCGGGAGATGCTTTCTTCCAGCATCTTCTTCTTGTCGATAAATCCGAGCAGGCCCAAGAGACCCGAGCGGCGCAGTTCGCGGCCCAGGAACAGGTTTTCGGCAATCGACATGGCAGGTGCCACGGCCAGATCCTGGTAGACGGTCTCGATCCCGGCCAGGCGCGCGTCGATCGGGCTGCGGAAATGGATGACCTTGCCGTCCAATTGAATCTCGCCTTCGTCGGGGATCGTGGCGCCCGACAGGCACTTGATCAGACTGGATTTGCCGGCGCCGTTGTCGCCGATCACGGCCAGGATTTCTCCGGCACGCAGTTCAAAGTCGGCGCCATCCAGGGCGGTGACTTGGCCGTAGCGTTTGATCAGGCCCTTGGCCTGCATGACGATTTGGGGGGTGCTCATTTAACGGCCTCCTTTGCGGGACATTTGGTCGGTGGCCACGGCCAGAATCACCAGCACGCCAGTGACCAATACTTGGTAAACAGAGGACACGCCCATCAGGGTCAGGCCATTGCGGAACACGCCCACAATCATGGCGCCTATCAGCGTGCCCAGGATGATGCCGCGCCCGCCAAACAGGCTGGTGCCGCCCAGCACCACGGCGGTGATGGCGTCCAGGTTGTCGGTTTGACCGCCATTGGGGTCACCGGCACCGGTACGGGCCACGGTCAAGGCCGAGGCAATACCGTAGAACACACCGGCCAGCACGTACACGCCCAGCAACACTTTTTCGGTGGAAATGCCGGCCAGACGGGTGGCTTCGGGGCTGTTGCCCACGGCATAAATGTGGCGGCCTTGTGCGGTATCGCGCAGCCAGACCCAGGTGGCGAGGTACATGCCCAGCATCAACACCACACCGTAGGCCACGCGGGCGCCGCCCAGCTCAAAGGTTTCACCCAGCAGGCTCATGCCATCGGGAATATTGGTAATGGTTTGCGCATGCGAATAGAGCTGCGTCACGGCAAAGGCAATGTTCAGCGTGCCCAGGGTGACGATGAACGGAGGCAGCTTGACGCGTGTCACCAGCAGGCCGTTGATCAGGCCGAACAGGGCGGTGACGGCGATGCCGCAGAGGATGGCCACGGGCGCGCTCAGACCGTAGTCGGCTGCGAATTTGGTCATCACGATGGAGCCCAGCGCCATGACCATGCCACAGGACAGGTCGATACCGGCGGTCAGGATGATCAGGGTCTGCCCGATCGCGATGGTGCCCACCACCATCACCTGCTGCAGGATCAGGGAAAAGTTCTTCAGCGTGAGAAAGTTTTCATGCTGAAACGTGAAGAAGGCGCAGGCCAGCAACAGGGCGATGGCCGGACCTAAGGTTCCCATCGGGGGGAGTTTGGCTTTGAGCGAGTTCATGGGATGAGCTTTAAAAAATCTCCGGTACCAGACAGCCGCATAAACCATCCAGGCCCTTAGAGGGAACCGAAAGCCCCGTTGTGCGGGGCTTTCGGGGAGGAGGCCTGCACGGTGCAGGCCCGGACTCAGGTCAGGCTGTTAACCATGACCGTCTGTCGCAGCGAATTAATCGCCCCAGCACTGAGCACGTGCGGTCTTGGTGTCGATGCTCTTCACGCCGGCCATGGGCTTGGCGGCAACCAGGTCCACACCAGTGTCGGTGTAGCCGGTCTGGCGCTTGCCGTCCTTGGCGAATTGCAGACCAGCGGCCACACCCATGGCGGCCATCTTCAGGGGGTATTGCATGCTGGTGGCAGCGATCACGCCCTTTTCCACGTTGCCCACGCCGTTGCTGCACATGCCGTCAACGCCCAGGATCACGACGTCTTTTTCCTTACCGGCGGCCTTCAGTGCCTTGTAAGCACCAGCAGCTGCGGGTTCGTTGATGGCGTACACCACGTTGATGTTGGAGTTCTTCTGCAGGCAGTTTTCCATGCCGGTCTGGCCCTTGGCGGCGTCGCCGAAGCTGTCAGCCATGCACACCACTTCTGCGGGCTGAGCCAGTTCGTTGCTGGCGGCTTCCAGCGTCTTCAGACCGAAGCCAGCCAGGAAACCGTTGTGACGCTGTGCGCCCACGGGGTGGCCGGGGAACAGGTCCATGGTGGCGATGACAGGCTTCTTGCCGTTCAAGGCAGCCTTGGCGTAAGCGCCAATCAGTTCGCCGGCCTTGTAGTTGTTGGTGGCAAACAGGGCGTCGGTTGCGGTGCCGTCACCGACCGGGCTGTCCAGCGCAATCACTTGCACGCCCTGGGCACGCACCTTCTTGATGGTGGGGATGATGGCATCGCCAGTGGAGGTGATCAGGATGGTCTTGGCGCCGGCAGCGGCCATGTTTTCCAGGGCGCTGATTTGCGAAGCGGTGTCACCGTCTTGCTTGCCAGCGGCGCTCAGCAGCTTGGCGCCGGCCTTCTTGGTGGCGGCTTCAGCGCCTTCCTTCATCTTCACGAAGAAGGGGTTGCTGTCGGTCTTGGTGATCAGGCCAATCACGACTTCGGCCGCGAATGCGGAAGTTGCTGCAGAAGCGGCGAAAGCGATGGCTGTCAGGGCCAGGGTGGTGGATTTTTTCATGCTCAATCTCCTCGAATGGATGGTCAATGGATCTTCAGTTTTCAGGGAGGCATTCCCTGGGTTTTTACGCTTTACGTCGTAGCGTGGCTGGACTATATTCGGTTTGGACTAATTAAATCAAGTTACTTTAGTAATGGAAAACCCTATATGGTGCAAAAAAAAATGGAAATCCAGGTCGCAACGGCTGGCGAGGCGCTGATCGACCTGATACGGGGGCCGGACGGGCGTTTTGAACCCTGTATTGGCGGTGCGGTGTACAACCTGAGCCGGGCGCTGGCCCGGCAGGGGATTGAAACCCTGTACCTGAACCCGCTGTCGCGCGACCGCTTCGGGCGCCAACTGGCGGCCGGATTGCTGGCCGATGGCGTGCATTTGGCAGCCCCTGACCCGGTGGTGGAAGTGACCTCGCTGGCGGTGGTGAGCGTGAACGAAGCGGGTCACCCGGACTACGCTTTTTACCGTGAGGGGGTGGCCGACCGCGCCACCGACGCGGCCCGCCTGACGCAAGCCTGCCAGAGCGCCAGCGCTCTGAAAATGGTTTGCACCGGCGCGCTGGCCCTGTCACCCGACGACGCCAGCACCTACCTGCCCTGGCTGGCGGCCCAGCGCGATGGCGGTAAAAAGGTGGTGATCGACGCCAACCTGCGCCCCTCCGTCATGCCGGACCTGAAGCGCTACCGCGCCCATGTGCTGGCCACCCTGCAATACGCCGATGTCATCAAGGTCAGCGACGAAGACCTGGACAACCTGGATCTGCCCGGCGCTACGGCGCTCGACAAGGCGCGCCATTTGCTGGGCCAGTGCAGCGCACAGGTGCTGGCGCTCACCCTGGGCGGCGAAGGCGCGAAGTTGCTGACCCGCGCGGGCGACGTATTTTCTGCACGGGAGACCGCAGCGCTGGTGGTGCTGGACACGGTGGGCGCGGGCGATTGCTTTCTGGCCGGCTTGGTCAGGGCCATGCTGGAGGCCGAGCTGGGGGCCGACTGGGGCAGTGACCGCGTGGACGGCGCTACGGCGCAAAACCTGCTGCAAAACGCCATTGCCAGCGCCAGTATTTGCGTGCAACGCCGTGGCTGCGTGCCCCCCGGGCGCGACGAGGTGCGCGCCCATATTGCCACCGGGAGCATTGCATGAACAGCCCTCTGCTTCCCCCCGGCGTGCTGGAGCGCGCCCAAGCCCTGATTGCCAGCGGGCAGCGCAAAATTCTGGGCATCGCCGCGTCGCCCGGTGCCGGCAAATCCACACTCGCCGAAGGCCTGCTGCAGGCACTGGGCGACCAGGCGCAAATCGTGCCCATGGACGGCTTCCACCTGGCCAATTCGGAACTGCAGCGGCTGGGGCGCGCCGGGCGCAAGGGTGCGCCAGACACCTTTGATGCCGCAGGCTATGTGCATTTGTTGCGTCGCATCCAGGGGCAACAGCCGGGCGAAACGATTTACGCGCCCGAATACCGGCGCGAACTGGAGGAAGGCATTGCCGGTGCCATCGCCATCGAAGCCGGCACGCCGCTGATCATCACCGAGGGCAATTACCTGTTGCTCGAAGATGGCGCCTGGGGCGCCGTACGCAGCGTGCTGGACCAGGCCTGGTTTCTGGACATCGACAGCGGCCTGCGCCAGCAGCGCCTGCTGCAACGCCATATGCGATTCGGCCGTAGCCGCGAAGCTGCACTGGAGTGGATTGCCGTGACCGACGAGCCCAATGCCCAGCGCATTGAGCGCTGCCGCCATCTGGCCAATTGGATTGTTCACGGATAGAAGTTCGACCAAATCGGACAATCAAATCAAATTTGCCAGATTTTTTTGATCGATTCAGTGTGAATTCACCCGAATGGGGGATACCCAAGTTGACAGGTGCGCAGTAAAGTTCACCCAACTGCTGTCACAGTGCGATAAATCGAAGATCTGCCAAGCAAAAGGCGGACTTCTAAGAAATCCAACGACGTCCCTTTGGGGACTTTTCAAAGCCACCTTCGGGTGGCTTTTTTTTGTCAGGAAGCGGCCCGGACCGGCTTCACAGGGCGACAACCAGCAGAAACAGCACCACGACGATCAGGATGGTGAATCTGCGGGAACTCTCCTGCGTCGCATTGTCCAGCAGGGATTCGGGCAGGTAATAGTCCAGCACCCAGGGACTGTCACTCGTGATGTTGAGTTTGATGTGAAAGCTGTTGCGACCTGCTACGCCCTGTGCCAGTTGCGCCGGCAAATCGGTGCTGCGCCGGTCCATGACGTGCACGCCGTAGCCTGCATTGCTCAGCACAAAGCGCGCGGGCTGCGGCATCTCCCACGCGCCCTGCTTTTGAACGGCAAGGTCTGCCGGCGTGACCGGTACCAAAGGCGTGCCAACCAGCACGGCTTCAATCACGTTGCTTCGCAAAATCCCGGAAATGACCCCCCGCAATTGCTCTGACTTGGCATCGTAAAACGGCACGGAATACAACAAGCCAAAGGCGTCGCTGACATGGCCCTTGGACAGGGACAGATACTGGCTGTTGTCGCAGGTGCGCATCAGGGGCGACGCAAAGGCAGGGATTTGCGTGGGATCGGTGAAATTGAAACGCGGGTGGCTTTTCTTGATCAAGTCCAGTTGCTTCGGGAAGTAGGCATATTCCGCCCGCTCTTCTTCCTCGGGGATGTCAGGGCCCTTGACCGGCGGCACGGGGGCCGGCAGTTTGGCTGAGCCAAACACCAGGGTGTCGTACATGAAAAAAGGCACCTGGCCTTTGGTCTCGTCCAATCCGTCGAGCACGGCGTAGACCTCCGAGACATGGACGCTTTCGCTGCGGCGCAAATTGTTGTAAATCTGCTGTACGGTTTGCTGCCCCTCGTTACTGAAGCGGCCCTCGGCAACCACGTCTTCGGCTTCATGGGTGCGATTGGCGCCGGTGATGTTGCGCACACTGGGCAGCAGCGAAATCGTACGCAGGTTTTCGTACAGGTTATCAAACAGCGATTCCACCTCACGCTGCTTGGTCTGCACCACCGTGGCCATGTGGACCTGGATGAATTTTTCTTCCAGAACCTTTTTTTCGTTCCAGTGCCATCCTGTCAAGGCCGCCAACACGCAGGCCCCCGCCAGCACAACTGCAACGGTCTGTCGCCTATTACTGCCGCTTGAAAAGCGCATTGCGTATCCCCCTGTGTAGGTGCACCAAGACTGTCCGCTGGCAAAGATTTCGCTCACATGGCCCAGCTCGGCCATTATGGAGCGCCCGGCATGGGCGCTCGGATGAAAACGGTACTACTTTGCGGTTTTGAAGCTGGTAAAGGTACGGGTTTGCACCTTGCGCACCGGCTGCGGCAAGGCATCGGGCGCCACCATGGTTTTCATGGCGGCACTGTCCAGGAAGATGCTCTTGTTGTCTGCCACATCCTTTTTCACAAACTTGAGGGATGCAGCATTGGGGTTGGCGTAGAACACCTTGTTGGTGAGCGAGGCATGCACTTCCGGGCGCAGGATGTAGTTGATGAACAGGTGGGCGTTCTCCACGTTCTTGGCATCGCGCGGAATAGCCATGGAGTCGAAGAACAGGGTGGCGCCGGTCTTGGGCACCAGGGCCTGGATGAGCACCGGCTTCTTGCTCTTGGCGGCGGCGGCACGGCTGGCGGCGATATTGATATCGCCCGAAAAGCCCATCACCAGACAGGTGGAACCACTGGCCATTTCTTCGATATAGCCTGAGGACGAGAAGCGCGTCACGAAGGGACGAATCGCTTTGAGCACCTTGGCCGCAGCCTCGTAGTCGGCCAGGTCCTTGCTGTACGGGTCCTTGCCGGCATAGAGCAGCGCTGCAGGCACCACCTCGGAGGCCGAATCCAGCACGCTGATGCCGCACTTCTTGAACTTGGCGGCGTATTGCGGGTCGAACAACAGGCTCCAGGCGTTTTCGGGCATGGGCATATCGCCCAGCGCGGCCTTCACCTTGTCGACATTGATACCCACGGTGACGTAGCCCCACAGCCAGTCCACCAGATAGGCATTGCCGGGATCCACCTTGGCCAGTTGCTCCAGCACGCCCTTGTCCAGATTGCCCCAATTGCCCAGTTTGGTTTTGTCGAGCTTTTGCAGCAGACCGCCTTCGATCTGGGTCTTGGCGAAGTGGGCGCCGGGCACCACGATGTCGTAACCGGTGTTACCTGCCAGCAGCTTGGCGTGCAGGATTTCGTTGCTGTCGTAGTTGTCGTAACGGACCTTGATGCCGGTCTCTTTTTCGAAGTTCTTGATGGTGTCTTCGGCGATGTAATCGGACCAGTTGTAGATATTGAGCACCTTGGAGGCGTCGGCTGCATGCGCGCCTCCAGCCAACAGGGCCGCGCTGCCCAAGGCCAAGACCCATCCCAGCTTTCTAAAAACCGCTTTCATATCCACAAGTCCTTTCCAATAGTTAAAAAAACACCCTAGCTACAAATAGGCCAGCACCCGCCCGGGCGCAATGTCCACCAGGCAGCGCGTATGACCCAACGGGCATTCGCGCTGAAAGCAGGGCGCACAGTCCAGCGGCGGCTGGTAGACCGCATCATCTTTGAGCCAGATGACATGGGCCTTAACACTCAGGGGCGGTGTGTGCAGCGGGCTCGACGACCCGAACACAGCCACCTGCGGCGTGCCGAAGGCAGCGGCCACATGCATCAGGCCGGAGTCGTTGCTGACCATGGCCTTGGCTGCCGCAATGACTGCCAGCGCATGGTCCAGGCTGGTGCGCCCGCTCAAATCCACGCACGCGCCGGGGCGCTGCGCATGGGCTTCTGCCGCGATACCGGCACACAACGCGGCTTCCTTGCCCGAGCCCAGCAACACCACCGGCAGCGTGAGCTGCGACGCCAATGCCGCGAAATGGGCGGCAGGCCAGCGCTTGGCCGCACCGTATTCGGCACCGGGCGCAAACACGTAATAGCCCTGCGCGTGCAAACCCCAAGCCTGCAGCGCGGCGGCCACCAAGGCATCGGGCAGTTGCAGTTGCGGCCGGTCGGTTTCAATACCAGGCTCACCGCTCAGGGCCGAATAAAACGCCACCATGGGCGGGCGCGCGCCTGTGGGCGGATTGGGCAGACGCCGGTTGACGATGCCAAGACGTGCCTCACCGCGATAACCCACACGCTGCGCAATGCCGGCCCACCAGGGGATCAGGGCGCTTTTGAGGGAGTTGGGGCAGATATAGGCGGCATCGAAACGGCCGCGCAAGCTCGCCGCCATGGCCCGCCGGGCCTGCCACTGCAGGCCGCCGTGCGCAAACGGAAATTCAATCACCTCGGCCACCTGCGGCATGGCCCGGTACACCGGCGCCACCCAGGGCAAAGCGCCGACAGTCAAGCGCTCACCGCGCGCATGCAAGCGGCGCAGCAGCGGCTCGGTCATCACCGCGTCCCCAATCCATTGGGGCGCGACGATCAGGGAGTTAATGGCCGGCGAAGTGCTCTCCCGCCTTCAGGGCGTAAACCGTGCCGCAGTAAGGGCACTTGGCCGAGCCGCTGTGGCCGACGTCCAGATACACCTTGGGGTGGGTGTTCCAGGTTTCCATTTTGGCCAAGGGGCTTGGGCAAAACACGCCACCCTGGTGGTTCAGGTCTTTGGCCAGCAATTCGATGGCGGGGGCTTGGGGTTTCTTTTGCATGTTCGGTTCCTGGTAAATGGGGGTGCGCAGCTCAGACCTTGCTCAGCCAATGCGCGTATTTCGGGTTGCGGCCGTTGACGATGTCAAAGAAGGCGCTCTGGATCTTTTCGGTGATGGGGCCGCGTGAGCCACTGCCGATCTCAATGCGGTCGATCTCGCGGATGGGCGTCACTTCGGCGGCGGTGCCGGTGAAGAACACCTCGTCGCTGATGTACACCTCGTCGCGCGTGATGCGCTTTTGCACCAGCTCCAGCCCCAGGTCCTTGCAGATGTGCAGCACGGTGTTGCGGGTGATGCCGTTGAGCGCACCGGCCGACAAATCCGGTGTATAGACCACGCCG